>SHXM01000060.1 GCA_009693325.1 Rhodoferax sp. | reverse complement strand
GTGTTTGCCGTCCACAATATCGACATTCTCGATTGTGAAAAAAGGAAAAGTGAGTACCCCATCGTTCAGTGGTTTGCGCGCTTTCTGATCCGGATCTTGGATTTTCATCAGATCGATGTAGGCAATTTTCCGAACAGCCTGTCCGACATTGCTGTCGTCCATTTCTATTTTCACGATGCGCTTGAATTTTGCGATGTTGTGAAAGCAGTTTTCCGCTCGGGTACCTGCCGGGCACGCTTTGTCCGCTGTGCCTTCACCGCTGTCCCGCTCGATCACAAGAGCGGTTGTGCCATCAATCATGTTGAAGTCGCCAATCGAATCTGCACCCGGAGAAAAAGGAAAGAACCAGAATCGCCCGGTCCACTTCTCATCGACAACCGAGAACTCAAGCACTCGCAGTGCCTGCTGTGGGCCTACTCTTTCCCAGTCAGATTTATTGCTGTCCCAGATTGGGCCCTCGAGCATGCCGTACAGAAACTTGCCATCCTTTGAGGCAGCGAGGCCCTCGAAGCCTTTGGAGCGAGCCAAATTAACGCCTGCCAATGCCGCCCCGGGGTTTGGTGTACTGGCTCGCATGTGATCCGGCGACATAACAAGTTTGCCCTGGGCAAAGGTTTCGAAAAACGCTTCAACCCGGCCAGTGGCATCAGTTCGGATCAGGTAGGGGCCGAATTCATCGCCAATCCAAAACTTGTCGTTGATGATTTGAAAGCCTTCAATATCAAAGTCTGAGCCGGTCAGGTAGCGCTTGTCTGTACCTTCGTGGACGATGCGAAAAGGCACTTTTTTATCCGGATCATGCAAGAACATGGTCTTCACAAGCTTGGCGACCCCCTTGTCCCAATCCATCTGCCACTGGTTAAGGTAGAGCGCCGAGTCGGGCGAACCAGCCTTCGAGCCAAAGCCGTTGTCCGTGATCACCCAGTAGCTGCCATCGGGCATATGTTTGATGCCGGAATGCCCCTGGATTGGCTGGCCTTGGAAGGGGAATTTCACGCCAGTCGGTCGTCCGGCAGACTTGCCTTCGCGCGATCCGAGCGACTCAATACGGGCTGGGCCGTCAGCAAATTTGCCCGAAGTTGCCAGGTCTGCCGGAGCGTCGGCAGGCACTGCGATAAAGGTTTGCGCAGGAATGATCACATGGCCAGCAAGTCTGGCTGGAAATTCAGTCTGGGCAGTAGCCAAAGTAGACATAAATAAAAGTGCCGCAGCACTAATTGTCTGGGTTCGCATGGTTCAATTTCCTTGTTAAAAGTCATGGTGGACTTAAAGTTTAGAAATTGAATATGACAAAAGTGTTGCCTGTGTTTCAATATTTTCTGGCGGGACCTGCATGCTGAGCCGAGCCGCAGTTGAAATGTCTTGAGTCTGACCTGTGTCATCTGGCGGCTGGAGCTGCAATTTGGCAAGCAAAGCGAAGGACTTGCCAGCGTTCAGGCCCAATGGCCTGACCTACGGGCTACCAGGCTTAACCCTAAAAACACGGACATCCTCCAGTGCCTCAGTGCCCTTAGCCAAGCGCAACATGCGTGGCAGCAGGCCGGTTTTTTCAAGCGCCCAATGTCCCTGCGCCACCGGCTCGGCCTGAGCCAGTGTTTCGCCCATCTGAGCCAGCTCGGCAGCCCGGATGACCAGGTAATAGGGCGCTCCCCCAAGTGGCAAATCGGCACTCGCCCGCGCGAGCTGGCAAGGCGCCGGGCTGTATAGGGCCAACTCGCGCGCCACCAGCGGCATTCGCCAGACATAGATCGGGCTGCGCGTCTGGGCTGCCAGGGCCCGGTCCACTTTATAGGCCAGGCCCAGTGACAAATAGCTCAGTGTCACCAGCAGCGTGATGCTGGTGTACAGCAGGGCCACTCCCAGCAGCGGGAACACCAGCAGCACGCGGCTGCGCTGCGGCAGCTGCTGAGCCCCGGCCAGACCCAGCACCAGCATGAGCAGCAGCGCCCCAACGACCACAGCCTGATCGGTATATAGCGCCATGCCAAGCGCCATGGCCAGCAGCAGTACGGACAGCAGGATCTGTATTGCGTACAAAGGCCGGTGATGGCCTGAGCCTTTGAGCAACCGGTCCAGAAATTGCCCGCAAACAACAGCCGCGAAGGGGAACAAAATCACGGCGTAGTAGTCGAGCTGAAAGCTCGTCAAGCTGAACAGCGCGAAGGTGACAAAAAACGAGGCGGCCAAGTACACCAGTGCCGTGCGTTGTGCGGCCGGGCTTGCGCCAAACTCACGCCAGGCACGGATTACCGCGGCAAACGCAACACCGGTCCAAGGCAAGAATGCCCATAAAAAAACATGTAAAAAAAAGACTGGATTGCCATCGGTGTTGCGAATCGGGCCGGTGTTGAAAAAGCGTCCAAACTGGCTGTCCCATAAGAAAAACCGGATGCCCGAGACCTGTGTCTGACCGAACACTTGCTTTTGCGCTTGCGCGTCAAACTGCAGGTACAGCGCGAGCAACTCCGGGCCGGTAAAGAGCAGTGTGAGCAGCAGGGCCAGCCACCATTTGGCGCGACCCATCTCATGCCAGCGGCGCTGAAAAATCCACATTGCAAGCAGGCCGCTGCCAATGGTAATCAGGGTAAAAATCCCCTTGGTCATGACCGCCATTGCGCTGAACATGGCGCCGAGTAGCAAAAATTTGAGCCGTGGCGTGGCATCGTGGCGAAGCCAGTAGTAGCAGGCGCCTGTGATGCTGCCGGTAAGGTAGGTCTCGGCCCGCACGTCGGTGGAGGTCTGCATCACCTGAAATGCCGACACGAACACCAGCACCGACAACCAGGCTGCCTCGGGGCTGTAAAACAGGCGGGCCAGGCGGAAGGTGAAATAAGCGCCCAAAACATGGAATAAAAAACCCGGCAGGTTGTAACTCAGGGCGCTCACACCAAAGAGCTTGAAGAACAGCGCCGTGAGCCAAAACGGAAAGTGTGGTTTATCCAGCCAATCTTGGCCATCGAGTATTAAATTGACCCAGTCCTGGTTCAGGGCGATATGCTGAGACAGGGCGGCATAGGTGACCGAGTCGCCGGCATTCACGATCGGCGTGACTAGCCCGGCCGCATTCACCAGCAGCGCAACAATGACCAGCCAGCGGGCCAGCGCGGTGATGCTCACAGCCTGTCTCAGTTGGCGGTGAAGGCGGCCACTTCTGCAATCAGTCTTTCGGGTTCGTCGACACGCAGCGAGTGGCTGCTGTGCTCAAACACCTTGAGTCGAGCGCCGGGGATCAAACCCGCGATCTCCTCGGACAACACGGGCGGACAAATCCAATCGTGGCGACCCGCCAACAGCAGGGTGGGCGCGGTGATGCGGTGCAATTCGGGGCGCAGGTCAAAGCTTTGTAAAAAACCGCCGGGCGCGAAGGCGCGGTTGATGGCCTCGGGTGAAAAAATGCTGCGCCCCCGGGTCAGGCCAGCCGCAACGGCGTCGTATTTTTTTGCGTAGAGCGGCCCCATGACCTCGTAGTAGTGGCGCATTTTTTCTACCGTGTCGAGCTGACCCGACCACAGCGCCTGGCAAACAGTCACCTGCTCCAAGGTGCCGTGCTGGGCCACGTGTTGCCGCGCCAGTGCATTGAAGCCGGCGTGCGAGGCGGTGACCATCAGCACCAGGTGCGAGACCGCCGCCGGATAGCGGGCCGCATGGGCCATGGCCACCATGCCGCCATAGCTGGTGCCCAGGCTGACAATGGGCCCCAAGCCCAGGTGCTGTCGCAGGGCTTCCATGTCTTCGACGTTCTCGTCGAGCGTGTAAAGGGTTGGATCGCCGCGGGCCGATCTGCCCTGTCCGCGGTGGTCAAAGTAGATAAGTTGGAGCTGTTCGCACAGGGGTTTGAAGGCGGATTTGAGATCGCTGTGCTCGCCGCCCGGCCCGCCGTGGATGACCAAGGCCGGACGCTTGTCGCGCATGCTTGGTCCATCGGGCACCAGCCCCATGCCGTCAACGTCAAAATAGATCTCGGTGTTGCGGAGTCGGGCATGCATGGAGGTTCCAAAAAACAGCTATTTTCCTGCAAATCAGCCGGCCAATCGCCGCGCTAACATAGGGCATGAAAGAAGCTTATATTTGCGACGCCATCCGCACCCCGTTTGGCCGCTACGCCGGCGCCCTGAGCAGCGTGCGAACCGACGACCTCGGTGCCATTCCGCTGAAGGCGCTGATGGCCCGCAACCCGCGGGTCGATTGGGGTGCTGTGAGCGACGTGTTGTTTGGCTGCGCCAACCAGGCCGGGGAGGACAACCGCAATGTGGCGCACATGGCCTCGCTGTTGGCCGGCCTGCCGATCGACGTGCCCGGTGCCACCATCAACCGCCTGTGCGGGTCGGGCTTGGACGCGGTGGGAACGGCGGCGCGGGCAATCCGCTCGGGCGAGGCCAGCCTGATGATTGCCGGCGGCGTCGAGAGCATGAGTCGCGCCCCCTTTGTTATGCCCAAGATGGACAGTGCTTTTGGCCGCAGCAATGCGGTCTACGACACCACCATCGGCTGGCGCTTTGTCAACCGGCTGATGCAGCAGGCCTATGGCGTGGACAGCATGCCCGAAACCGCCGAGAACGTGGCCGCAGATTTCGGCATCGGTCGCGAGGCGCAAGACCAGATGGCCTGGCGCTCGCAGCGCAATGCCCTGATGGCACAGAAAAATGCATGCCTGGAGGCCGAGATCACGCCAGTAAGCATCGCCCAAAAGAAAGGCGATGCGCTGCTGGTCAGCCACGACGAACACCCGCGCGAGACCAGCATGGAGGCTCTCGCCAAGCTCCGGGGCATCGTGCGCCCGGATGGCACGGTAACCGCCGGCAACGCCTCGGGTGTGAATGACGGCGCCTGCGCGCTGTTGCTGGCCGACGAGGCGAGCGCAGCCAGGCACGGCCTCACGCCAAAAGCCCGGGTCGTGGGCATGGCCAGCGTGGGTGTGCTGCCGCGCATCATGGGTATAGGCCCGGCGCCTGCCACCCAAAAAGTGCTGGCTCTGACTGGCCTGAGCCTGGCGCAAATGGATGTCATTGAGCTCAACGAGGCCTTTGCTGCGCAAGGCCTGGCGGTGTTGCGTCAACTCGGCTTGCAAGACGACGACCCCCGCGTCAACCCCTGGGGTGGCGCCATTGCCCTGGGCCACCCGCTGGGTGCCAGTGGCGCGCGCCTGGTGACTACTGCCGTCAACCAACTGCAGCGTGGCGGTGGGCGATACGCCCTGTGCACCATGTGCATCGGTGTGGGGCAGGGCATTGCGTTGGTGATTGAACGGGTTTAGCGCAAAAAATTAGTCGCCCGTCAAAACCGGGTATTTGCAGAGCCTGCCGGCTGCCGCGGCGCAGCGCAGACCTGACCCTATTTCTCGATCCATTTCTCAGGCCGATCTCAGTTCGTCGAGCAGGTCTGGATGCCGGTCGAGCAGTTTGAACAGTTTGACCAGCGCCAGCGGTGGCTTGGTCTTGCCGTTTTCGTAGCGCGAGAAGGCATTCACACCACCGCCGAATAGCTCGGCCGCCTGGCGCTGATCGAGATCGAGTTTCCTGCGAACCCTGGTGATGTAGTGGGGATCGACGAAAGCGGCGTTCACCTGACGCTGAAATGTGTCGAGCAACTCGCTATAGCGGTCGCCCTGCTCGCGGTTGAGAAGCACTTAGTCGCACGCGGGGCAGAACTCACCCGTCACCGCCGGGATGATGGTGGCTTCGCCCTTGTAGGTGTAGGGCAAGTCGCGCGTGTCTTGCATCAGTTCTACCGCGCCGCACACAGGACATTTCATAGTCATAGCTCCTTGAACGAAACAATCAACAAGTCATTAATGACGGTCAGTTTCAGATATACCTCAACACCGTTGGCTGTCCGGGTGCGGTAGACGTCTTGCCAGATACGATGGTCGGCATGGGTTGTCATGCTCTTGTAGAAATCTGCAGGGGTCAGTGCCATGACCACCGCGCACAAGCCAGCCAAGTTGTTGATGCTCAGCGCACGCGCACCACTGAAAGCACTTGCGGTGGCTCTGACTCGGTCCCCTCAATCAGCGCCTTGACCACGGGCAACTTGCTGTGCGGCGTGCCTTTTTCCATATGAAAACGATAACCTATTGGGTGTTATTGGCAATTAGGTTAATTTTAATTGGCTTAATTTTGATTCCTGGCCTCTCACCCCATCAGTCGTGCTTGTTTTGACCGGGACCGATTCGGCTGTGGTTTGCCTTGCATCCACCGCCAGCGCGGCAAAACCGTCTGCGAGGGCCTGGAAGCATCCGGCTGGGCGATATGGCTGTCGCGCGCGCATTGTGGTGGGGTGTACCGGTCTGAAAAAAGTGTCCCCTTGGTCACGCAGCCGCAATTGACAGCAGCATTCGGCCAAACCACCGGCGAGCCCCCGCAGGGCGGCTCAAACTACCTGGCCGGCTTGCTCGCGGTCATTTCGCGGTTGCGATCCAGCCAGCCATTAACCCGGGCAACCGTGTCGTCCACCGAGGCTGATTGCATGTGCTTTTGGCTGGCGATCAGTTTGATCAGCAAATCGATGCGCTCAATAGCGGTCGCGCCCGCGGCCAGGGAGCGGGCGGCTGAGGATGGCTTGAGAAGACCTGTGGCAGCGCCTGCATATTTGTCGAACGGGACCAGGTCCGCGGCTGCTGCGCCCAGCAATTGACACAGGCTGGCTACCCACTCGTACACCGCGCGCGACTGCGCCACATTACCCTGTACGGCCTGCTCGATGGACTGCACGGTATCGGCCAGCACGCAGCGGTAATTGCCGGTCATGAGCATGCTCCACTTGGCCAGCGGCACAAACAGCGAGTCATGCAGCTTGAGTTTCACCGGCAGGTCGAGGTCTACCCCGTCCACCCGAAGCCGGGCAGCAGCAATGTCTGCCTCCAGGCGGGCCAGGATGGCGTTGTGGGCCGGGTTGGCAAAGGCTGCGACCTTGAAATTGGTGGCCAAACCGACCTGCAGCACATTGGGCGCTTCTTCGGGTGGTCGAAATGCTTGCTGGTCGGGGCTGCAAAGCGTCATCAGCCCGGGCTCGAAGGCGTCCCACAACTCTGGGTCTAGGTAGGCGGGCCAGCAGAGCGAGGTGTCAATGCCTGCGATACGTGCCAAATAGGGCAGGGGCGGCATGTTCATGATGGACATGCAAGGCACTCTGGCAGCCGCGATGGCCTGCATCAAGTGCCGAACCTCGGGATCGCTGTACTGCGGCTCCTGCATCGCCAGACACACCAGGTCGTAGTTCTCCGCTTTCGCTGCAAGCGGTGTCAAGGCATTCAGCTTGCCGGGGCATTGGTGGGAATCGATTTCAACCAAGCCGCTGCGACCCTTGAGCGACATGCGTACCCGGGTTCCTGCGTGGTTGATGAGATCGGCTGTTTTTGCTCGGCAAACCAGGCTGACATCATGGCCGGCCATGAGCAGCTTGCTGCCCAGCAGTGAGCCGTAGGAGGCCCCCAGAATCAGTATTTTGTATTTGGTCGACACCGGCTAATCTCCTGAAGATTCAATTGACATTTGCTCGCACCGCGCAGCTTCTGCGGCTTTGGCACTTTGCTGTTGCCGTAGATTTTATGTCTTATGTCTTATAGAAGAGATGGTGCTTGCAACTTTTTTTTAGGTTTTTACCCTTGGTTGCTACCGCCCTCTGAATTGAGCCTTTGGCGATCGAAGGCTCGGAGCTAAAGCCAAGCCCCTTGAGCCAGCCAAGCCCACTGCGTCCCGGACAGCGCCGATCAGCCTCAGAACGCTGCTACCACACCATCGCTGCGTGGATCGGCAGCGCCTTGGTACAGGCCATCGGTCTGGCGCACGATGGCGCCGGCGTGGCCCATGGTGTCGCTGTAGTCGCCGAGCACCTCTACATCGTGCCCGGCGTCGGAGAGGGTTTGCAAAACCTGCGGCTCAAAGCGGTTTTCGAACTTCAGCGTGGTGGTTTCCTGGCCCCAGGTCTTGCCGAGCAACCAGCGCGGTGCACTGACCGCTTGTTGCAGTGTCTGCCCATACAGCGCATAGCGGGTAAAGACGGCCGATTGGCTTTGCGGCTGGCCATCGCCGCCCATGTTGCCGTAGACCATGTGGCGCCCGTCGTCAAAACGGGCGTGTGCCGGGTTGAGGGTGTGAAAAGGTTTTTTGTGGGCTGCCAGCGCCAGGTGCGAGCGGGCATCTAGGACAAAGCTCGACCCGCGGTTTTGCCAGGCGATGCCGGTGTCGGACAAGACCACGCCCGAGCCAAATTCCCAGTAGACGCTTTGGATGTAGCTGACCATGCGCCCCGCGCTGTCAGCGCTGCCCATCCAGATGGTGTCACCGGGGCTGCTGGGCTCGGGCCAGGGGAGGGCCCGTTGCATATCGACCGCCTGCACGCAGCTGTCAATGAAGGCATCGCTCAAAAAATGCTCGGGCGAGTGGCCGCGCTGCGCCATGGTGTCCGGGTCTGCGACACAGCGGTTGCGCACCTTGAAGGCCTGCTTGGTGGCCTCGACCAGGGCATGAAGGTAGGGCGCCCCGTCAGATTGTGTGATGCCGTGGCGCAGGCGTAACCGGTCGAAGATGGCCAAAATCATCAGCGAGGCCAGGCCCTGGGTGGGCGGTCTCAGGTTGAAGAGCGTGGCGCCGCTGACCCTGGCGCTCAGGGGCCCGGCGCTGCTGGCCTGCTGCGCTTTCAGGTCAGCCAGGCGCAGTGGGCCGCCCAAGCGCTCGTGCTCGGCCGCCACGGACTCGGCAATGCTGCCGCGGTAATAGTCGTCAAGACCGCGCTCGGCCAGGGTTTGAAGGGTGCGCGCCAGCGCCGGGTAGCGCCGTAGCGTGTTCACGCCGGGCACCTGCCCGGTTTGCCCCGGGCTTTGGGGGGCGTCCAGAAACTGCCCGGCAAAACCTGGCAGGTGGGCAAGTTCGGGTAAAAACTTAGCAGTGAAATTGACCTGGCTTTGGGTCACGGGCGCGCCCTCACGGGCGTACCAGATGGCGTCTTGGAGCAAGCGCGACAGTGGCAGCCGCCCGCCGAGTTTGTGGCTGTGCTGCAGCGCCTCCTGCCAGCCCGAGACCGCACCGGCCACCGTGTTGGCCGCCAGCGGGCCGCGCCCGGGAATGGCCTTGAGCCCACGGCTGGCGTAGAAGTCCAGGCTCGCAGCGCCGGCAGCGCGACCGCAGGCGTCAATCGCCACGGGGGCCTGGCCGGGCTGCGAGATGATCCAAAAACCGTCGCCGCCAATCGAGTTCATGTGCGGGTAGACCACGGCAATCGTGGCCGCGGCGGCGACCATCGCCTCCACTGCATTGCCACCCTCGCGCAGCACGGCGCAGGCGCTGCTGGCGGCCAGGTGGTGGGGTGCGGTGACCATGCCGCGCGAAGAGGTCAAAGTTTGGCGCATGGCGGTCTTCTCAGTCGGGCAAGAATTGCTGGGCCATGGCCCCAAGCGCGGCTACGTAGCAGGCCATCGGCACGCGCACGATGCCGGCACCAATTTGGCCCACGCCAGCCTGTTTGTGGGCAATGCCGGTTGTCACCACGGGTCGAATACCGGTGTCGACCACTTTGCGCACGTCGATGCCGCAGGGTGCGCCGGCAAAGTCCAGGGCGGGCAGGCTGAGGGCCGGGTTCTTGGTGACGGTTATTTCATACATCTCCTGGCTATAGCGCACGGCGTCGCTGACGCTGCCGCCGGCCAGCAAGGTCAAGGCAGGAGAGGCTGCAAAAGAACAGCCGCCAAAGCCGGCGGTTTCGGTGATGGCACTGTCGCCAATGTCGGGGCAGGCATCTTCTTGCTTGAAGCCTGGAAAAAACAGGCCCTGGGGCAGGTCAGACTTGGCTGTGAACCATTGCTGGCCCAGGCCGCTGATGCGTAGACCGGTTTCGCTGCCATTGCGCGCGGTGGCGGTGACCACCGAGCTGAAGGCTACGCCGTGCGCTGCGTCCATGGTGGCTTTGCAGGACACCATGGAGTAGTTCAAAAAAAACTGCGATGTTTTGGCGACGAAGTCCAGCGTCTGGTGGATGTGATCTTGTGGCGGGCCTTGGCGTGTGCCGGCCAGGGCGGCCAGGGGCACCGCCAGCGCCATGAAAAACAGCGCCGTGGACGCCGCATTGCGGCTGTGTACTTCGTCCCCCATCAGCAGAGCCTGCGATTGGATGGCTTTGAGGTCTATGCCGCCGGTTTTATCGGCGGTGTGACGCACGCCGGCCTTGAGCACTGGGGCGAGAACCGTCTCAAACCATTTCAGGCGTTGCAGCACCTCAGGGCCATTGGCGCCAAAGCGCAGGCAGCGGCCAATGCCTTCGTTGATGTTGGTGTAGGCCAGGTTGCCGTGGGTGCCGTCGCGCACCACGATCAGGGGCATGGAGCCGCTGATGATGCCGGTCATGGGCCCCACCGCCTTGAAGTCATGGCATTGGGCAAACTCGATTTCGCTGTTCTCCAACATTTTCTGAGCCCGCTCTGCGGTTTGCGCCCAGCCTTCGTACAGCAAGGCGCCGATCATTGCGCCCTGCATGGGCCCGCACATCTCGGGCCAAGCGGCGGGTGGGCCAGCGTGCAGCAGCAGGCGGCTGCCTTTCATCTCGGGCCAAACGCTGTCAGCGCGCAGGGCAATGTCTTCCCACATCGGCCGAGATTGGATGATGCGCTTGGTGACCTCTTGGTTGGCCGCGGCAATTCGGGGGTCGCCCATGAGGCGCGCCAAGTCCCAGGCCAGGGCCGGATCGGCGTTGCCCGGGGGGCGCCAAAACAGGTGCTCCACGCGGCCGCCGTGTTGGCTGATGCTGTCGTTGAAGCCGTCAATGCCGATGTTCAGCACGCTGGGCGCTTGGTTCAGCAGGGGGTTGTCGTTAGGGGTCATGGTGAGTCCGGGGCAGGTTCTGGATTTTGCAGGCTTAGCAACACACCGGCGAGCATATCGCCGCCGGAGGTGGCGCCCAGGCGCAGCAATGTTTGCACAGCCGCTTGAATCAGCTGCTGGTCCAGGCTGTGCAGTGCCGCTAACAAGTCATGCAGGGCGCGGTAACTCGCGCCTGCCATCAGGTCCTCAAGCAGTGCCGCGCTGATGGGGTTGGTCGCGGTCGTGGCGGCCAGCCGAAGGCGGTTCTGCAGATCCGCCATGGCGGGTTGCCATGCCTTGATGGGTGCGTAGACCAGGGTGAACATGACGGCGCCGACCAGGTCGTCCCCGCTGGGCGTCAGGCCGTGGCCGATGCCGAGCAGGCGCAAAGCCGCAGCTTCGAAGGCGTTCAGATCATGCCGTCCCAAGGCTTGGCGCAGGGCTTCCAGTCGGGGCTGCGCTGGCTGGAGTCCAAAGGCCAGCGGGCGCCCCACCAGCCAGGACAGCAACCCCTTGAGGCCGTAGTTTGCCAGGCCCGGCCAGACGAGTTTTGAGCCGAGGCGCAGGCGCTCGGCCTCGTAGGTGGCAGCAGCAGGGTGCCAGGGCCGGTGCAGATTTCTGGGGTGATCGGTGGCCCCTGCATCGCCCGCCCAGACGATGCGCCCATGCAGCAGCGCGTAGGCCGTGCACTCAAAACCTGGCACGCGTGGCAGAGCCTGTGCGGCTGCGCTCACAGGGGGCGGGCTTTGAGCGTGATGTGCGTGCCAGCGCGTCCCATCAGTGCGTCAAAAGCGCGTTCCAGCGAGGTAATGATGACCTCGCCCTCTTGGTTGGCGTTGGGCAACTCTTGCAGGTAGCTGATGGCCGCATCGATTTTCGGGCCCATGCTGCCTGGCGGAAACTGGCCGTCTGCGCTGTGCTGGCGCGCCTGCGCCAGGGTCATGTGGTCCAGTGGTCGCTGGGTCGCTTTGTTGAAGTCCAGCGCCACCCGATCAACCCCGGTGAGCATGATCAGCGCGTCAGCATGCAAATGGGCCGCGAGCATGGCGCTGGTCAAATCTTTGTCGATCACGGCTGCCACGCCCGACCAATGGCCGGTTTCACCCAGCAAAACCGGCACACCGCCACCGCCGCAGGCGATCGGGATGACGCCGGCATCGAGCAGCGCGTCAATGGTTTTCAAATCCAGGATTTTTTTTGGCTTTGGGCTTGCCACCATGCGGCGCCAACCGCGGCCGGCGTCTTCAGCAAAATGCCACCCGGTTTTATCAGCCATCTGGCGGGCCTCTGCCTCGCTGAAGAATTTCCCCACTGGTTTGGTCGGCGTTTTAAAGGCGGGGTCGTTGGCATCCACCTCAACCTCGGTGATGACGCAGGACACCACCAAGTCCATGCCCTGATCGACCAGCACATTGGCAAAGCTCTGCTGCAGCATGTAGCCCATACCGCCTTGCGAATGGGCCACGCAAACATCCATGGGCATGGGCGGGAGCTCGTCGGCGGTGCGCGCCATGCGGTACAAAATATTGCCCACCACCGGCCCATTGCCGTGGGTGAGCACCAATTGCCAACCGGCCCGGATGATCTCGACCAGGTGCGCGCAAACCTGTCGCATGAGTGCCAGTTGTTCCTCGGCCGTGCCCTTGATGGTGGGCGGATAGGCTGCATTACCGCCCAGTGCGACCACCACGCGCTTGCGCGCTGTCAGCGGGCTGCTGCTTAGCGCACCCATTGCCCGGCCAGCCAAGCGGCATTGGCGCTGTTGCCCGCCAGCACCATGCCAGCCGTACGCAGCAAGGCCTCTTGGCGCGATAGTACTTGGGGGTCAGACTCGGTGCCGCAGACAAAGCCCACCACCGCCAGGTGGCGCCCGCCTTGTCGGGCAATGGTTTTCGCCCGCCGGATCGCTGCTGCGAGTTCGCCGGCCGGGTTGCTGTGCGCGCCCCAGCCAATCACCACATCGAGCACCACCACCCGAACCGTTGGGTCGGCGGCCTCCAGCAGCAGTCGCTCGATGCGTGCCGCCTGGTCGATCATCGGGTGCGGGCGACCCACTGTGAAGGCGTCGTCTCCGAGGTCAAGTGCAGTGTGTTCGCGGCTGGCCTGGCGGGGGTTGGGCAGGTTCAAGGCCTTGTGCAGGGCGACGTTGGACCACACCTTTAGGCCGGCTTGAGCCCAGATCATTTGCGCCTCAGCCGTGAAAGTGCCGCCGGCATACAGGGCGCGCAGGTATTGTTGGCTACTGGCAAAAACCGGTTTCGAAGGCCGGGGGTAAGGCCGGGTGCGCCGCCCCGTGGCGCTGGCCGAGCTCACGCCCGTCATGTTGACGGCCATGGCGGCGCAGTCGACCAGCGTGTGCGCCAGTTGCAGCGGACTGCTCTTTGGGCTCTTGGTTTGGAGCTGCCGGCTGCCCAAAAAAAGAACCACAGCTGGCTTGCCCGAGGCCCGCAGGGCAGCCAAGACCTGCTTTGCCACCTTGGCTGCAGGCGGCTTAGAGATGACAGCAATCAGCGCGGTGCCCGGGTCACGCGCCAGTAAGGCAATGCCTTGTAGCATGGTGGTGCCACCCACGGCCTCAGAGACATCGCGCCCGCCGGTGCCAATGGCATGGCTGATGCCGCCGCCCATGCGATGAATTTGACTGCTCACCTCTTGAAGCCCCGTGCCCGAGGCTGCCACCAGGCCAATAGAGCCGCGCCTTAGCGCGTTGGCAAAACCCAGCGGCACACCGCCGATGATGGCTGTTCCGCAGTCTGGCCCCATTACCAAAACCCCGCGCCGGGCGGCCTCGCGCTTGAGGGTCACCTCCTGGGCCAGCGGCACGTTGTCGCTGAACAAAAAGACATTAAGCCCAAGCTTGACCGCCTTGAGTGCCTCAGCCGCTGCGTAGGCGCCAGGCACCGAGATTTGCGCCAGATTAGCGCCATCCAGGCCGGCTTGTCCCATGGCCAGACTGGTGGGCAGGACGGCGGCGCCTCCTGCCTGCGGCGCACCTGCTGCCGGTTTTTCCCTGCCCTCGAGCTGTGCCTGACATGCCGCCACAGCCGCCGCACAGTCGGCGGCTGTGAGCGCCTGCAGCACCACCATGACATCGCTTGGGCCGGCGTCTTTGACTGCATCCGTGAGCAGCCCGGCTTCTTGCAAGATCTCTTTGTTCGCCGGGTTGCCCATTTGCAGCGTCGCATTCACCACACCGGGCATTGCGAGCAAACCTTGGGCCACGCGCATCAAGGCGACAGAATCTTTGTACAGGTTGGCCTTGATGTAGGCGCTGGTGTGCCGGGGCGTGGTCATGTGGGCGAGGTCAAGATGGGTGGCAAAGTGAGTAGCAGAGCGTGCTTGGTTTTGTATACGATTTTGCTATCATCATGCCATATGTCGAGTACTTCGCTCCCGCGTTTGTCCCCTTTGGCCAACGCTTCCAGTGCCTTTGAAGACCTGAATATCGTTCCGCGCCTGCTCATGGGTCCGGGGCCCATCAATGCCGACCCGCGCGTTCTCAAAGCCATGTCGACCCAGTTGCTGGGCCAGTTTGATCCGCAGTTTCGCCGCATGATGCGTGAAACCATGGCGCTCTACCGTGCCTTCTTCGAAACCCGCAACGACTGGACGCTGGTGCTCGATGGGACCGCCCGCGCTGCCATCGAGATGGTCATGCTCTCGGCCATTGAGCCCGGCCAAAAGGTTTTGGTGTGCAGCTTCGGCCGCTTTGGTCAGCTGCTCAACGAAATAGCGCAACGCTGCGGCGCCGAAGTGCGCGTGTTGCAAGCGCCGTGGGGAACGGTGTTTGAGTTGGCGCAGATCGAAGTTGCTCTGAAAGAGTTTTCGCCCAAATTGGTCGCGGTTTGCCAGGGCGATACCTCCACCACCATGCTGCAACCGCTTGAGGGCTTGGGTGAGTTATGTCATCGCTACGGCGCCATGCTGCAAGTTGACGCCACCGCCTCCTGCGGCGGCACACCTCTGCCGGCGGATGCCTGGCAAGTCGACGCGGTGACTGCCGGCTTGCAAAAATGCCTGGCTGGGCCGTCTGGTGCTGCGCCCATCACCCTGTCTGACGCCATGGCCCGCAACATTTACACCCGTCGTCACATCGAGGACGGCTTGCGCCCGGCCAACTATGTGGCAGGCCCGGGCATGCGCATCGCCTCCAATTACATGGATTTGGCGATGGTCATGGACTACTGGAGCGACGCTGGCCTGAACCATCACACCGAAGCCACCACCATGCTGTACGGCGCACGTGAATGCGCCCGTATCTTTGTTGATGAGGGCCTACCCCAGGTCTACGCGCGCCATGCGGCCGCCTCGCGTGCGGTGGTGGCCGGCCTGCAGGCCATGCAACTCAAGCTCTACGGTGATGTGGCGCACAAAATGCCCAACGTGACTGGGGTTTATGTGCCCGATGGCGTGAATGGCGACAAACTGCGCGCCGCCCTGCTCGATGATTTCAATATCGAAATCGGAACCAGCTTTGGCCCGCTGCACGGCAAGGTGTGGCGCATTGGTGCGATGGGCTACAACGCCCGACTCGATTGTGTGTTGCAAACCCTCGGGGCCCTTGAAACTGTGTTGGCCGCCGAGGGGCACCGCTTCAGCCGTGGCGCAGGTGTTGATGCGGCTTACGCGGCCTACAAGACCGAACAGGGCTGACCCGCCAGGGAGGGTTTGAGCTGGGCCGATGGCCTTGGCCTGGCATTGAAATCACAGCGGTAGTTGCAGGCTCCGTGTCATGGCGGCTAGGGTAAACACCGGCTTGAAGCAGCGTAAAAATGATTAAATATCGCTTGCCGCAACGTATTGATTCAAAGGAGCCCATCATGTACAAG
>SHXM01000059.1 GCA_009693325.1 Rhodoferax sp. | reverse complement strand
AAATCGCTGCTGTTTCTCTCGAGCATCAATTTAAGCAATTCGCCAATGATATCGACAGCTTGGGGGTTTTGCATGGCGTTATTTCTCTGGCCCCTTGGTCGGCCTAAGCGGCAAAGTTTTCCGGGCTCTTGGCCTTGGTACGTGCCTCTACAGGGCTGACCAGATTACGCTTGACCAGGTCTGCCAATGACTGGTCCAGCGTCTGCATGCCCAGGCTGTTACCGGTCTGTATGGTGGAGTACATCTGCGCTACCTTGGCCTCGCGAATCAGGTTGCGAATGGCATTGGTGCCAAGCATGATCTCATGCGCGGCAACCCGGCCCTGCCCATCTTTGGTTTTGCACAGGGTTTGCGAGATCACCGCCTGCAGCGACTCTGAGAGCATGGCGCGAACCATTTCTTTTTCTTCGGCAGGGAACACGTCAATGATGCGGTCTATGGTCTTGGCCGCACTCGATGTGTGCAGCGTGCCAAACACCAGGTGCCCGGTCTCGGCGGCCGTCATGGCCAAGCGAATGGTCTCTAAATCTCGCATCTCTCCGACCATGATAGCGTCCGGGTCTTCGCGCAGCGCAGAGCGCAGCGCTGCGGCAAAACTCAGGGTGTGCGGCCCGACCTCGCGCTGATTGATCAGGCATTTTTTTGAGTCATGGACAAACTCTATGGGGTCTTCAACGGTCAGGATATGGCCGTACTCGTTTTCATTGAGGTAGTTAACCATGGCTGCCAAGGTGGTTGATTTGCCCGAGCCTGTTGGCCCGGTCACAAGCACCAGTCCACGCGGCTTGAGTGCGAGTTCAGCAAATATTTTGGGTGCGTTGAGTTGCTCGAGCGACAGGATCTTGCTGGGGATAGTGCGCAGTACAGCGCCAGCGCCACGGCTGTGATTGAAGGCGTTGACCCGAAACCGCGCCAGGCCCTCAACTTCAAAGGCAAAATCAAGCTCTAAAAACGCCTCAAAGTGCTTGCGCTGGCCGTCATTCATGATGTCGTACATCATGGCATGCACCTGTTTGTGGTCCAGCGCATCTGGACTGATGCGCCGAACATCGCCGTGTACCCGAATCATTGGGGGCAGGCCAGCCGAAAGATGCAAATCCGACGCCTTGTTCTTGACAACAAAGGCCAGCAATTGGGTGATGTCCACAGAGGCTCGAATCCTTTGTTACGCTTGGGGCCAATTATGACGACAATTCCCTTCAATTTACAACAGGTTCGAGATCGGATTCGAGCTGCCTGCGAGGCTGCTGGGCGTGCGCCCGCCGAGGTGCAGCTGCTGGCAGTATCAAAAACTTTTGGGCCGCAGGCCGTGCAAGCCGCCTGGGCCGCTGGACAGTTTGCCTTTGGCGAAAACTACATCCAGGAGGCGGTGCTAAAAATCAGCGCGTTCAGCGCATTGACCAACGCCAACCGCAGTGCAGTGCAATGGCATTGCATTGGCCCGATTCAGAGCAACAAAACCCGGCTGGTGGCTGAGCATTTTGACTGGGTACACAGCGTTGACAGGCTCAAAACAGCTCAGCGCCTGAGCGAGCAACGGCCCGCTGGTCTGGCGCCGCTGCAGGTTTGCATACAACTCAATGTGGATGGTGGGGCCAACAAATCTGGCGTGTTGGCGCCGGCGGCGGCGGCGCTGGCGCAGCAGGTGGCGGCCCTGCCGGGCCTGTGCCTTCGCGGGCTGATGAGCATCCCCGAGCCGGCGCCTGATTTTGCCTCGGCGGTCGCAGTTTTTGCCAGGGTTCGGGCCGTGTTTGACGCATTGCGGGCAGATGACCCGAAGCTTGACACCCTGTCGATGGGCATGAGCGCAGACCTGGAGGCCGCCATACACGCCGGCAGCACTCAGGTACGGGTTGGCAGCGCCATTTTTGGCGCCCGCTGAAGTCATCGGGTGGTTTTTCAAACACGAACGCCAGACACAGGAGACGAGCAGGATGGAACAAGCCTTGATATCAATCGTTGTTGCAGGCGTCCTGTCTTGCGCGGCCATGGACATCTGGCAACAAATCTTGCAACGGGTCTGGGGGCTGCCGGCCTCCAATTGGGCTGTTGTCGGCCGGTGGTTTGTTCACACCCTGCGCAGCCGCAGCATGTACCAGCCGCAGATCGACACCTTAAGCCCCGAGCCAAAAGAGCTGCTAGTGGGCTGGCTGGTGCATTACCTGGTGGGCGTGGCCTATGCGCTGGTTTTTTGGATTTTCTTGGTGCCTGTGCCAGTTTTCACAGCCACCGCCGGCAGTGGCTTGGTTTTTGGCGCACTCAGTGTGGCGGTGCCCTGGTTTTACTTTATGCCCTGCCTGGGCAAGGGGGTGATGGCCAGCAAAACCGCCACGCCCCTGAAGGCCTGTAGCCTGGCTCTGGCCAACCACCTGGTGTTTGGCTTGGCCATGGCTCTGGCTTTTAGCCTGTAGCCCGAGGTTAGCCGCTAACAGGCTGCAGTGGGCCAGGCCCCGGCACTCAAGCTCCTGCCCGGGCCATGCGCTCGCTTTTCCAGTAGACATCATCACCCGCCGCGCCATCGCTGCGATGCCGATTGAGCACTCTTGCCAGCACAAACAACAGGTCAGACAGGCGGTTGAGGTACTGACGCGGCGCGTCTTTGAGCGCCTCTTCATTGCCCAGTGCCACCACGGCCCGCTCGGCGCGGCGCGCCACGGTTCGGCACACATGGGCCAGGCAAGCCGCCCGCGAACCGGCGGGCAGGATGAACTCGGCCAGCGGCGGCAGCGTGGCATTGTGCTCGGCCAGCGCCTCGTCCAACGCCAGCACCGCCTCGGGCTTGAGCAGCTCAAAACCAGGGATCGACAACTCTCCCCCCAGGTTGAACAGCTGGTGCTGGATCTCCACCAGCAACATCCGCACACTGCTGGGTATGTCCTCGCACAGCAGCACGCCCAGGTTGGAATTGAGCTCGTCCACATCGCCCATGGCGTGCACCCGCAGGCTGTTTTTCGAGACCCGGGTGTTGTCACCCAGGCCGGTGGTGCCGCCGTCGCCAGTGCGGGTGGCAATTTGTGTCAATCTTTGTCCCATAATGGTTTTCCTTTGAGTCGTGCGATTGTTGCAGCAAAATAGAAGCCTCACGCTTTGAAAGCTCCGCCCATGAACGCCGCCACCCCAAGCCCTCTCCTGACCCCCGCCGTGCTGCAACGCGAGGTGCCAGCCGCCCTGCTGACGGCACTCAAGGCGCGCTTTGCAGAGCGCTGCTCCACCGCACTGGTGGTGCGCGAACAGCACGGCCGCGACGAGTCGGCCTTCACCACCGTGCCGCCGCCGGCAGCCGTGGTGTTTGCGCAAAGCACGCAAGAGGTGGCCGAGGTGGTGACCCTGGCCAGCCAATACCGGGTACCGGTGATCCCTTTTGGCATCGGCTCCTCGCTGGAAGGCCACCTGCTGGCCGTGCAGGGCGGCATCAGCATTGATGTCAGCCGCATGAACCAGGTGCTGACCATCAACGCCGAAGACCTGACTGTGACTGTGCAGCCGGGCGTAACCCGCAAGCAACTCAACGAAGCCGTCAAAAGCACCGGGCTGTTCTTTCCGATCGACCCCGGCGCCGATGCCACCCTGGGCGGCATGAGCGCCACCCGCGCCAGCGGCACCAACGCCGTGCGCTACGGCACCATGCGTGAGAACGTGTTGGCGCTCGAAGTCGTCACCGCCAGCGGCGAGGTCATCCGCACCGGCACCCGGGCCAAGAAATCGTCCGCCGGCTACGACCTCACCCGCCTGATGGTTGGCAGCGAAGGCACGCTGGGTGTGATCACCGCAGTCACGGTCAAGCTCTACCCGCTGCCCGAGGCCATCTCGGCGGCGGTGTGCTCCTTTCCCAGCATCGAAGCGGCGGTACGCACCACCATACAGATCATCCAGCTCGGCATCCCGATTGCCCGGGTCGAACTGATCGACGCCAACTCGGTGCGCATGGTCAATGCCCACTCCAAGCTGACCCTGCGCGAAGAGCCGCAGCTGCTGATGGAGTTTCATGGCTCGCCGGCCTCGGTCAAGGAGCAGGCCGAGGCGGTGCAGGAAATTGCCGCCGAGTTCGGTGGGAACGCTTTTGAATGGGCCACCACCCCCGAGGAGCGCACCCGGCTGTGGACCGCACGACACAACGCCTACTTTGCCGCCATACAGTCCCGGCCCGGCTGCCGCGCCATTTCCACCGACACCTGCGTGCCGATCAGCCGGCTGGCGGACTGCCTGCTCGATTCAGTGGCCGAGGCCGAAGCCAGCGGCCTGCCCTACTTTTTGGTTGGCCATGTGGGTGACGGCAACTTCCACTTCGGCTACCTGATTGACCCCGACAACCCGGCCGAACGGGCCACTGCCGAGCAGCTCAACCATGCGCTGGTGGCGCGCGCTCTGCGCCTGGAAGGCACCTGCAGCGGTGAGCACGGCGTGGGCCTTCACAAAATGGATTTTTTGCTGACCGAGGCCGGCAGCGGCGCGGTGGGCATGATGCGCACCATCAAGCAGGCACTGGACCCGCACAACATCATGAACCCGGGCAAGATTTTCAGCCTTTAGACAGCCGGGCTGAGGGCACAACAGCCTCGTCGCCTTGCTGTTTTTTGATCATGCCGGTATCTATCCACTCAGACACGCCTGATGGTACAACTCTCCGGCCCTTGCGGTCACTGGTCCCGGCTTGCCGTTACCGATTAGGCGCCCGTCGATCCTGGTGACGGGCGTTACACCTCCCAACGTTCCGGTGACGAAGGCTTCATCGGCGCTATAAACCTGGGCAAGCGTAAAGTCGCATTCTCTGACGGCGCCGCCCCCCGCCTGCCAAGCGCGTATCACGTTAGCTTGGGTGATGCCCCGGAAGCTATAGTGACCAGTGGAGGTCCAGACCTCACCACCGCTACGCACAATGAAAAAGTTGGTGCTGTTGCAGCTAGCGACAAAGCCGCGCGGGTCCAGCATCAGGGCTTCGTCGGCGCCCAAGTTAATCGCCTGAATCAGGGCCTGAATCAGATTCAACCGGCTGTGAGAGTTCAGGCGCAGGTCGAACACGTCAGGGCCGCTGGTGCGAAAAGTCGAGGTCATCAATGACAGGCCTTTGGCGCGAATCTCGGGTTTAGGGGCTTTGTATTCGGCAACGATGACGATCGTCGCACCACCGATCACGAAACGCGGATCCTGGTTAGGGGTTCGCTTGGTGCCACGGGTGACCATTAGGCGAATGTGAGCGCCGTCCGTCATGCCGTTATGCTCCAAAGTGCGCCACAACTCCTGCTCAAGTGCCTTGCGGTCCATGCCGATGTCCAGCGCGATCGATGCGGCGCCCTCAAACAGTCTGTCCATATGCGCCTGCAAGCTGATGATGCGGCCCTTAACTAAGCGCAGACCCTCCCAAACACCATCACCAAGTGCAAAGCCGCTGTCAAACACCGAGACTCGGGCTTCGCGCCGGGGGAAGAACTCGCCGTTAACGTAGACCAGAACCAATTCATTGCGGACGTCCAAGGCGTAGTCTTGAGCACTTTCGGAGGAGGTATTGATCATGGTCTGTTTAGTCATTATTGGGTCGGACGCTGTGGGGAATAGGAAGTTTCTTCAAGCCCATCTAGAGAAGACTGATCAATGCTTGGGATAGCCCTAGAAATGAAACTCGTTGTGCCGTGCCAAAAAGGCTTGGGTACGTGCCTGGCGCGGGTGCTTGAGCACCTCGTCGGGCGTGCCGTCTTCGTGGATCACACCATCTGCGATGAACAGAATGCGGTTGGCGAAGTGGTAGGCAAAGCCGAGTTCGTGGGTCACCAGAAGCATGGTCCGCCCTTCTTCTACCAGCGCACGAATGACGCGCAGCACTTCGCCGACCAGCTCGGGGTCAAGCGCCGACGTTGGCTCGTCAAACAAAAGAAGTTCGGGTTCCATCGCCAGTGCACGGGCAATCGCGACGCGCTGCTTTTGGCCACCCGACAAACGTGCCGGATAGGCCTCCGCCTTATCGGCTAAGCCCACACGAGCCAGTTGCAGGCGAGCCTTGGCGTTGGCCTCGTCGAATGCCAACCCCTTCACGGTACGCAGTCCCTCCATGACGTTTCCCAAAGCATTCATATGCGGGAACAAGTTGAACTGCTGGAACACCATACCCACGCGCTGTCGCACCGCAGTGAGCTCGCGTTCAGAATATTCAGTCTTGATACTGCCATCGCGTTGTGGCCTTTCGGTCCCGATTTGAACCCCGCCAATTTCGATGCGGCCGGAAGTGGGCTTTTCCATGAAATTTAGGCAGCGCAGCAGAGTGCTCTTGCCCGAGCCCGATGCACCGAGGACGGCTATCCGGTCGCCAGGCGCGACCGTCAGATCGATCCCCTTGATGATGGCGTTGTCACCGAACTGCTTGTGCAGCTTGGTCACTCTCAGCAGGGCGGGAGGGGCGGGCTTGGTCATGGTGGAGTCATCAGTCGCCTTGGCGCAGCTTGCGCTCGAGCACGTAGGTTGCCTGTACCAGAGGGTACAGGAAGGCGAAGAAAATCAGTGCAACAACGGTATAGGCCTCGATCGGGTTGTAATTGATCGAGGCGATGAGTTTGCCTTGCTGCAGCAACTCGACATAGGCCACGGCCGAGGCCAAGGTCGACATCTTGAAGATTTCTATTGCGCGGTTGGTGAGCGCCGGCAACATGCGCGCGACGGCCTGCGGCAAGATGATGCGCCGCAGCGCCTGCGCATGGGTCATGCCCAGCGCCTGTGCGCCTTCCCACTGGCTACTTTCCAGCGATTGGATACCACCCCGGAAAATTTCGCCTGAAAACGCGGCGGAATTCAGTGTGATGCCCAGCGCCGCGGCCATCAAGGGGCTAATCTCGAACGGCATCAGGATCGGAAGGGCGAAATAAAACCACAGAATTTGCACCAGCACCGGCGTGTTGCGAAAGAACTCGACAAAGATGCTGACTGGGATGTAGATCCATTTACGCCGGGCATACCGCCCCAGGCCGACCAGCAGGCCAAGCGACAAGCCAAGTACCAAGCAGATGACGAAAATACGCAGTGTGCCTACCGCACCGGCAAGAAGGGCCTCCGGGTTGTCCCAAACGGCGTCGAAGTTCCACTTGTGGTTCATCGTGTGAGTCGGCAAGGGTTCAATGCACTGTGGTTTCGCCACTCACCGCCAAGCGCCGCTCAATGCGGTGCACCACCAAGCTGGCGAAGTAAATGACGGCAAAGTAAATCAGGGCCGTCACGGTGAAAACCTCCAGCGGACGAAAGGTCTTCTGTGCCAGTTCGTTGGCTTGGAACAGCAGGTCGGCATACGCGACCGTCGCCACCAGCGTGGTGGTTTTCATCAGCTCGATCGATCTCTCCATGAAGGCCGGGATCATGCGTTTCACCGCCTGCGGCAGAATTATTCGCCGCATTGATTGGGCGCCAGTCATGCCCAGCGCTCGCGCCGCATCGCTCTGGCCGCTGTCGATCGACACGATGCCGGCGCGGAACACCTCAGCGAAAAAAGCCGCCGACTGGATTGAGAAAGTGAGCGCCGCCGCCACGAAGGGCGTCATCTCTACCTGGATCAGGATCGGCAAGGCAAAGAAAAACCAGAACAACTGCACCAGCGGCGGCGTGGTTCGAAAAAACTCGACAACAATGCCGGCCG
The DNA here is from genome assembly GCA_009693325.1 of Rhodoferax sp. GTDB lineage: Bacteria > Pseudomonadota > Gammaproteobacteria > Burkholderiales > Burkholderiaceae_C > Rhodoferax. Next base: position 8,018 of record SHXM01000059.1, on the reverse strand, counting down.
GCAACGACAACATTCGCCAGCGGGCTAGCCTGAGCAGCGCCAAGCCCAGGCCAAGTGGGACGCCGAAAGCCAGCGCGGTGACGGTCAGCTTTAGCGTGTTGCCCAGGCCCGTCGCCAGGATGCCCGAGTTGACCAGGACCGGTGTGAAATCCCACTGGTACATGCGTTGCGAGCCGTACTAGCCTCGGCTCAGAGCATTTCCTTCATGACCGCTGGCGAAGCCTTCGGGTCCAGGCCAAAGCCGACCAGGAACTCCTCGTACCATTTTTGCGTATTACCGTTCTTGTAGTGGCTGGCAAAGGCGTTGTCGACGAAATCACGGAATGGCTTGTCATCCTTGCGCATCGCGGCGCTGGAGGCCTGAAACTTGGCCGGCTTTGGCACCACGATTTTGCCGGTGCCCAACACCTTTCGCGCGACTAGAAGCGGAGGGTGAAACAGGCATACCGCGTCGGCTCGGCCGGCCTGGAAGGCGGCGATGGCTTCCGCATTGCCAGGAAAACGTTGGATCGTTGCCTGGGGCAGACTCTCGGTGACGAACTTGTCCATGCTGCTAGCCTGTGGCACGGCGATGCGCACGCCAGATTTGTCCAGGTCACTCCACTGAGCCGCCGGCAAATCATCACGGGCCAGTACCGCCAGGGAGTAATACAGCAGCGGCGCCTGCGGAAAGTCGACCGCCTGGGCGCGCTCTGGTGTTGCATCAAGCATGTACATGATGTCTATCTTGTTGGCCTGCAGGGCAGCGATCGCCGTGCCCCAGGTGACCTCTACGGTGTCGAGCTTGACGCTGAGCGCAGAAGCCATGGCCTTGCCCATGGAAATACCAAAACCGGCCGACCACTCCCCAGTCTTGGGATCCTTGCTGAACCAGGGGGGCGCCTGGGTTACGCCAATGCGCAAGCTTCCGCGCTGCTTGATCTGGTCCAGGGTCCCGCCCGTCTGGGCACGGCTGGCGAGGGGAAATGCCAGCGCAACGGTGCTGGCAGCAATGCCGCTTAAGGCGGTCCGACGATCGAATGTCATATTGAGGCTCCTGTGGTGCGTGGGAAATCAAAAGCCTTGGCTAAGCGCAGGATAGCCGCTGTGGCTAGCGCAAAGCAATGGTCTGGTGGTGAGCAACCCGAAAAGCCGCAGCAATTCGAGGCGGCTTCGCGCGGGCGTTCGATTCGACAAGGCTGTGCTGCAAACTAGCGCTGCTGCAAGGAAAGATGATGATGAAAAATCGGTCTCCACGATGAGTGTCAATATATCACCAGTAATGTGCATTCAACTCTGGGCGCATCGATTCGGGTTTACCCTTTTCGCGCCGGAGCAACCAGTACTGGCGGGCATCGGTTGCGCCAGCCGAGTCCATTACGGCCATCCAAGTGGCATCCAGCTTGAGCTTGAGCCAGTCCCCGCTCGACACGAGAACCACTGGCACATAGCAGGCAAATATCCAGCCATTGCACCAATTCCAAGCCCTGCTCCAAAACCAGCGTGGCTTTGATACCGGGCTTGTGGAAAGGGGCAAAACACCAAAACGCCTGCGCTGGGCCGTGTAGAGCCTCCGCCTGATTTGGGGTTGTTGGGCACGCCTCGCGTCCCGGGTTGCAGGTACTTGCCGCTTAGCCCGCTTAGCTGAGGGCTGCGCTGGCGGGGTGCATCCAGGCTGCATGCTTGGGCGCTCGCTTGGTCTGGCTCCATTCTTCAAGCATGGCCCATTTGACCGCATCAAGTCGCCCCTGCATGTCGGGCGTGGCGCAATCCACCGCCAGCTCAAGCCGGTGTCCGTTGGGGTCAAAGAAATAAATGCTCTTGAAGATGGTGTGGTCGATAGGGCCGAGCACGTCGATGCCGGCGGCCTGCAGTTTGTCTTTGGCCGCCAGCAGTTGCGCCAGAGAGGCCACCTTGAGCGCGAGGTGCTGCACCCACGTCGGTGTGTTGCGGTCGCGGTCCATCGGGGCCTGGCCAACAAGCTCAAAAAAAGCCAGCACATTGCCGTCCCCGGCGTCCAGAAAAACATGCATATAGGGGTCGGGGGCCCCGGTAGAGGGCACCTGGTTCTCGGCTATGGCCAAGACAAAGGCCATGCCCAGGTGCTGCTGGTACCAGTGAACCGTTTCCTTGGCGTCGATGCAACGGTAGGCGACATGGTGAATTTTTTGAACCAACATGAAAGTCTCCAGCTGATGTTGAAAAACGGCCTGCCCAAGAGGTAGGCACACAGATGATATGCAGTATCTTCTTTACCAGCGCCCGGCCGCGGTGCTGGCGCGTGAGATTGCCAAACCGCTTGTTGCTTCACGCTGTTTTACACCCTACGCGCTGCCCCGAGCGGCCATCAACGCCTCCTTGAACAGGCCCAGGTCATCGATCTGGTTGGCCAGCAGCAGTACCAAGCGGGCGTTCATGGCGTGGCTTTGCTCGATGCTCAGGCCCTCGTGCGCCTGGATCAGGGCCTCGTAGAGTTCATCGTAGGGCAGGGCTGTGGCCTGGATGTTGAGCATGGCTTGTGGGGTCTCTGCTTGCCTGATCATTTTGCCTGCGGCCAACCCATCAAGGGGTACGAATCGCCGGCTTCATCGGCTCTTTGCCGCTAGCCTGCGCTGTTGCCGTGGCGAGGGCCGCGCGCACCAGGGCTTCGCTGGGCGACCACCAGCGCGCTGCCACGTGCTGGTCTGGGCGAATCAGGTAAGCGCTGCCTGGCTTGGCGCCCAGGCGCTGGGCTACCAGGCCCTGACTGTCGATCAGGTCTTGGCCAATCGACAGGGGGCTGACATGGGGCAGGTTGTGCGCCCACGCCGGCAGTGCGCCAAACACCAGCAGGGTGAAGTCGGCGGCGGTCTCGCGCAGCAGCCAAGTGGCCTGGCCATTGGCCCGCTGCACGGGTGCATCGGTGAGCGCGGCGCCCGGCACCTGCTGGCTGTCAAAAGCGTCCCGGTCGGGCGTGTTCAAGGGCGAGTGGCGCAATATGGCCGGCACCGACAGCCGGCCGCTGTTAACCAGGCGGCGGGCAAACGGGTGCTCCCGGGCCAAGTGCAGCGCAGCATCCCGAAACAGTTGGCTGATTGGGCTTTTGGGCGTGATGAAATCGGTGGCTCGGGTGGAATGGCCAATGTTTTCATCGGCGGCGTACTCGCGCTCTGTGGCATAGCTGTGCAGCAGGGCTGGGCCGGCCCGGCCTTTGAGCAGCCAGTCAAGCTTCCAGCCCAGGTTGTCGGCGTCCTGCACGCCGCTGTTGGCGCCACGCGCACCAAAGGGCGAGACCCCGTGGGCGCTGTCACCGGCAAAAAGCACGGGGCCGTGTATGAATTGGTCCATGCGCTGACAGGCAAAGGTGTAGACCGAGGCCCACTCCAGCGTGAACTGCCGCTGCGGGCCCAACAGCGCCTGGATGCGGGGCATGATGTTTTCGGGTTTTTTCTCTTCTTCCGGGTCCGCGTCCCAGCCGAGCTGGAAATCTATGCGCCAAACGCTGTCGGGTTGGCGGTGCAGGAGCACACTTTGGCCAGGGTGAAAAGGCGGGTCAAACCAGAACCAGCGCTCGGTCGGAAAATCCGCTTTCATTTTCACGTCAGCAATCAAAAAGCGGTCTTGAAACACCCGCCCTCGGCTTTGGAGCCCCATCAGCGCGCGCAGAGTCGAGCGGTTGCCGTCGCAGGCCACGAGCCAGTCGGCCGCCAGCTCGTAGGCGCCGTCGGGCGTCTCGACCGTCAACCGGGCTCGGTCTGCCTGCACCGTCAAAGCGCTGACCCGGTTATGCCAACGCAGGTCTATCAGCGGCAGCTGCAGCGCACGCTCGACCAGATAGGCTTCGCAGTAATACTGCTGCAGGTTGATGAAGGCCGGGCGCGCATGCTGGTCTTCCGGCAAAAGATCGAACTGATAAACCTGTTGGTCCTTGAAGAAAACTCTGCCAAGGCTCCAGGACACCCCCTTGTTGACCATCGCCTGTCCTACGCCCAGCCGGTCCCAAATCTCCAGCGTGCGCTTGGCAAAGCACAGGGCACGCGACCCGCTGGACAAGCGGGCGCCATTGTCCAGAAGTAGAACGGGCTGGCCTCTTTGTGCCAAGTCGATGGCCAGCGTCAGGCCAACCGGGCCGGCGCCGACGATCACCGTGGTATGCCCTACCCGGCCAGTGGCGTCTTGGTCCGGCGAGCGCTGGTAGGGGAAAACAAGGGATTGCAACTGCTCGCCGCCACCACCGAGCGCATGGGCGAGCGCAAGCCGGGGGCTCATCGAGTTAAAAAATCCAGGTATTTGGTGGCGAACTTGCCATAAGGTGGCCACAGAAATTTGAGCGCACTGAAGCGTGCTTGGTAGAACACCGGGCGCAGCTTGGAGAAGGTGTTGAAGCCCTCTCTGCCATGGTAGTGGCCCATGCCGCTTTCACCAACGCCGCCAAACGGCAGGTCTGTCTGCCCGATGTGGAACAGGGCGTCGTTCACCGAAACACCGCCCGACATCACCCGCTCGAGCAGCATTTGAACAGTTTTCCCGTCATTGCTGAAGGGGTAGATGGCCAGGGGCCGCGGGCCACGGTTGATCTGCGCGACCACCTCTTGCAGGCTGCCGTACTCGAGGATCGGCAGGATGGGGCCGAAAATTTCGCGGGTATGAAAGGCGCTGTTGGGCGGCGCATTGATCACGATATGCGGGGCGATTTTTCGACTCGCAGCATCCCAGGGCTGGCCGGGAATCAGCTGCACCAACTGCGCACCCTGCGCCCGGGCCTGCTGGAGCGCATCTGTGAGCCGGGTGAAAGAGCGCGCATCGATGATGGCGCTCAGGTCGGGCGAGTCCAGCGATGGGTAGCGCTGCAGAACAATCTCCTTGGCAAGGGCAACAAACTCGGCGGTTTTGCCAGCCGGCAGAAACAGGTGGTCAACAGTGAGGCAAATTTGTCCGGCATTCAGGCATTTGACAAACATCAGTCGCTCAGCGGCTTTGCGTAGCGGAAAGTCGTCGCACAGAATGGCAGGCGTCTTGCCCCCGAGCTCCAGCGTCACCGGGCACAGGTTTTGCGCCGCTGCGGCCATCACGGCGCGGCCGGTGGCAGCGGAGCCGGTAAACAACAGGTGGTCAAACTTGAGTTGCGAGAAGGCCACCCCCACGCCCCCGGTTTCGTCAAAAAATGTCAGTTTGTCCCGGGGGAAATAAGCCGGTATGGTTTGCATCAGGTACTGGCACAGGTGACGTGAGTTTTCCGACATTTTCACCATCGCCCGGTTGCCTGCCGCAAAAATACCCACCAGCGGCGCAAACGACAGGTTGATCGGAAAGTTCCACGGAACAATGCAGCCCACCACCCCCAGGGGCTGGGGCAACACACGGTTACGGGCACCTAAAAAATTCCTGAGATCGACGCCTCGCCCTTGTGGCCGCATCCAGGCTTTGAGGTGTTTTAAGGCATGGTCCGCCTCGCCTGCCACTGGCAGGATCTCAAGCAGCAGGGTTTCGTGGCTGGAGCGGTGGCCATAGTCGGCGCCGATGGCCGCAACAATGCCAGGCCTGTGCTCGAGCAGGTATTTTTTCAACTTCAGCAGGTCGGCCCTGCGTTCCTGCAAACTCGGTACCGGGTGGGCCAAATAGGCGGTGCGCTGAAGCTGTAACGTAGCCAAAAGCTCGTTTTGAACAGCTGCCGAGCAAGCCGCCTCGGGGAGTGAAAGGGCAGACATAAGGGCCTTCTTTTGGTGAGTGGCGAGTCTACGCGCTTGGCAGCTTGCGCGGGCCCGCCGGCCGGGGGGCGCTACTTCAACCAGGGCTCCAGTGCCTTGGCCAAGCGCTGCAACACGGCTGCGTCGGGCATAGGCAAGCGAATGCTAGGCTGTCCAGTCACCGGGTCCCGTTCGATGCTGATGGGCGCCGCTGCCGCACCGGCGGCGCCTCGCGAGCTGGCCAGGCCTTGCAGCAGCGCAGCACCTGCATTAAGTATGGCTGCCCATGGGTCATCCGGGCCAAGCCCTGTGCTCTGGCGGTCTTCGGCCTGCCCGCCTGCTGCAAGCTCCCCGGCCGGCTCGTGGGCTGACGCATGGGCTGGCTGGTGGACTGGCTGGTGGGCTGGCTCCTGCACTATCTCATCGGCTTCGTCCTCGCCAATAGCGCCTGCCACCTGCTCCACGCTTTCCATAAACTTGGACAGACGGGTTCCTTGCATAAACACATCCACCTCGCCACCATCAAGCACGCCGGCAAACAGTGACTTCTTGAAAGCCAGCACCGACAACATGCCCTCCTCAATACTGGCCTGCCCGACAAAGTTGACCACCTGCACGCCGCGCGACTGCCCCATGCGATGCACGCGCCCAATGCGCTGCTCCAGCAGGGCCGGGTTCCAGGGCAGGTCCATGTTGACGACCATCGCTGCTGCGTGCTGCAGGTTCAAGCCGACACCTCCGGCGTCAGTGGCAAGAAAAAGTCGGCAATTTGGGTCCGCATGGAACTTTTATATCAGCGCACCACGCTTGTCGCCCGGCACGCTGCCGCTGAACAGCACATGGCCCCAACCACGCGGCAGCAGACGGCGTTTGATCAACTCATGGGTGCCCAACCATTGGCTGAAAACCACCGCCTTGGCGCTTGGGTCCTCCAGAAACTCTTCCAGCAGCGTCATGAGCTCGTCGACTTTGAGGCCATGGTCGGTCTCATGGTCGAGCAAAAAAGTGCTGTTGCAAACCATGCGCAATCAAATCGGCATGGCGCTCAAGCGTTTCGTCGTGGGTGACCTTGCAAAACCCGTCCTCGGCATATTGGGATTGTCGTTTTGCGCGCAACCCGTGAATCACCTGAACCTGGCGCCCGGCACAGCGAGCAAACTCGTTTTTCCGTTGGTGCTTGAGCGATGTCGGGCGCACCACCAGCACCCGGCTGACGCCAAAGTGGCGCGCAAAAAATTCAGCCGCAACGATCGCCTGTATTGTCTTGCCCAGACCCATTTCATCACCAATCAGGCAGCGGCCCACACTGGCCGCAAACAAAGCGCCCTGGGCCTGATAAGGGTAGCGCTTGGCCTGGAGCAGCTTGGCGCGTGTGAATTTGATGTGCTTGCAGGTGCCTGGGTCCTTGGTCGCATAGTCCAGGCAGGTACAAAAATTTCGGCCCAGGGCCTGGCTGCGGATAGACACCCGGTAACGGGTTTCGCTATCAGGATTGCTCACACTGAAGTCAGAAAAAAACGGTTCACTGCCCAGATTTTGCAGCCCAAAGTTCTGCTCGCGCCCGAACTGCCGCCGCAGTGCGGTTTGCCAATCACTGGGCTCGAGCTCTGGCGGGCGGCGTGTGCGCGACAGGCGGGGGGCCAGCGGCTTGGCCGCCTTGGGTTTTTTGGGCTTGGGTTTGGGTTTAGGCAGGCTTGGCAGGGGCATTCTGACCCTGGGCTTTGATGTGATGAAATGTCATCGCGACGGTAATCATGCTTACTGATTCTGCGCGATCCAACATTCAAGGGGTTTTCTCAAGCCACTATGCAGCCCAACGCACTGCCACGCGATATCTTGCTGTTCGAACGCGGCTGGCTGTCCTCAAACAATGTCTTGCTGCTCGGACAGGACAGCACGGCCCTGGTCGACAGCGGCTACGCCACCCATGCGCCGCAAACCCTGGCTCTGGTCGAAGCGGCCCTGGGCGGGAGACCGCTGGACCAGTTGCTCAACACCCATTTGCACAGCGACCACTGCGGCGGTAACGCGGCCTTGCAAAGCCGGTATCCGGCCCTGCGCACCGCCATACCCCCTGGGCTGGCCGAGTCGGTGCGGCACTGGGATGTAGACGCCCTCACCTATGCGCCCACCGGCCAAACTTGCCCGCAATTTGGCTTTGATGCGCTGCTGCAGCCGGGCAGCGAGGTCCGGCTAGGTGAGCGCTTGTGGCAGGTGCATGCCGCGCCTGGCCATGACACCCATTCCGTGGTGTTGTTTGAACCGGTGGCGCGGGCGCAGCAGTTCGCCCGTGACTGGGGTGCTCGTTTTGTTTGTCTGGGCGCGCGCGGCCACCTCAATGCCGAGTCAGGCTTGGGCGACTGGCCCGAAGGA
>SHXM01000058.1 GCA_009693325.1 Rhodoferax sp. | reverse complement strand
TGTTGATCAAACTTTTGCGGAAATCAAGCATGGCCGGATTGTCGTTTATGCTTACTGCGACAGAACCCTCTGTCTGCCCCCTGCGAGCAATCAACACCGCCCACAAGTAATGTTCAGGTGATCGCTTGACATTAGCGCGCACGGAATTACCGAGATAAACCAATCGCAGCCCATAAAAAGTCGTACGAGACTTCGGCGCGTCCTTGCTGTCGAGCCTGTTCTTTTTCACTGAACTCGTAGCTGCGCACCAGACCTTTGACGCGCTCCATCCCTGCGGCGCTTTGAATTGCCTGGCGGGGTGTCTTGTTGTCCAGGGCTGGTATGGGCTCGTCGCACCAATTGGCATAGGTTCGCTGGATGACACCGGCTATCAGCTTGGTCAACTCCTGCGGATCAATGTCGGGCATGCCCGGTGGCCTAGCAGCTGTTGAGCCAGACTTCTTGCGGCGCTGCGCCCAGCTTTTTTGGTCAGAGACCTTGCGTGTGAGCAGTGCCAAAGCGTCGCCGGCCAACCCTTCAAGCCAAAGCCGGCCCTGATCAGCGTAGCCCTGGGTTTTGTAGAACACCTCGACCTGATCTGGCTTCTTGCCCGGATTGATGCTCAGAGATGGGCGTTTTTGTCCGTCCTCACAGTCCATGATGCGCGTCCAACCGTTTGAGCGCTCGCCTTCTATGTCGGCGCAGTCTTGCAGTGCGCGTGTCAGGACGTTCCAGTCCAGAACCCGGTAGTGGTCGGTGATTAAAACAATGGGCTCGCCCGAGTAATGGTCCACCATCGTGGGCATGCTCACTGGCGATACATATTGCTTTAGCCAGCTTGACATGAGAACCAGTGCCTGTTCTTGAGCCAGTCCACCCAGGTGTCCGAACTCCTGGGCAGTGTCGCGTAAGCGGTTTGCTGCTGTGGGCCCAGCCATCATAGAAAACTGATACGCGGCACCAGAGAGCTCAAAGTGGTCCCCAACCCGCATGATGCGCGCACCGACAAAGTTGCCGGGATGGATCGACTGGGAACCAGAGCGCTCCAAAACCACCACAGGTTTGGCATCCCCGTCCAACGCGTCACACAGGGTCATCTGTTCTCCTGGGTGCACATCGGTGACGCTGTACAAGCGCAGCGGCCGCTGGGACATCTGTTGGATCCAGTCCCGCTGGCCAGGGGTCATTGCGGGACCGAAGGGGCCGATCAAATAGTCCGCAACGCGGCGCGAGACCCCTTTGACCAGAATGCTGCCCTCTGCCAACAGCCACTCGGTCAGATTGATCTGAATGCCGACAATGGTTTCCTCATCCAATTTGCTGACTGCTTCCCGATCTCGCTCATCGAGCAGGTCTTCCATCAAGCGAGAAAACGCCACTTGCCAGCCCTTGCGCTGATGTGTGGCAAGCCAGGCCATGGACTTTTCAATCGCGCCATCATGCGCCTTGGTCTGGACTGGTGGCTGAGTTTGAACCACACTCAGGTGCAGGCAGCAGTGTTTGTACTTCTTCCCGCTGCCACAAGAGCACGGGGCATTTCGAGCTAATTTCATTGGTGAGCCTGGTTGGGTTTGCGTTGCAAAGCGACAGGCCAAGTTTAAATAGCTCTGCAAGGCCGATAGAACCTGCTTGGTCCTGTTGTAGAGCTTGAGTTTGGCAACACAAATACTTCGCAAATACAAAGCATTCTGCAATGATTGGTTGGGTACGAAAATAATCGTGTCGTCGCAAGCGCGACAAAGGCTAGGGGCCAATTTGGCTTAAATTCCAGTGATGGGAACCCTCTACCTTGTGCGCCATGGCCAGGCCTCGTTTGGTGCGCAGGACTACGACCAGCTCAGCGAACTCGGACAGCGCCAGAGCCAGCGGCTGGGCGAGTATTTCAAACTTAAGGGCCTGCGCTTTGAGCAGGTGCTCACCGGCACCCTCAAGCGCCACCAGCAAACCCTGACCGGCATCTGCAGCAAAGGCGGCTTCAGCCCCGACGCGCTGGCTCTGCCCGGCCTGAATGAGTACGACAGCGAAGCAGTCATTGCCGCCATCCACCCGCATCCGCTGGCCAAACCAGACACCCCCGAGCTGTACCGGCACCATTTCCGCCTGCTGCGCGATGGCCTGACCCAGTGGATGAATGGCGTGGTCAGCCCGCGCGGCATGCCCAGCTACCGCGAATTCCAGCAGGGCGTGGCGGATGCCCTGGCGCTGGTGCGGCAACAGACTGCGGGCGATGTGCTGCTGGTTTCCAGCGGCGGCCCGATCTCAACCGCAGTAGGGCAGATTCTGGGCACCACGCCCGAGACCACCATCGAGCTCAATATGCGCATCCGCAACAGCGCGGTGACCGAATTCAACTTCAACCCCAAGCGCCACGCGCTGCAAACCTTCAACACCCTGCCCCACCTGGACGGACCCGAACACGCCAGCTGGATCACTTACGCCTGAGCCCTTGTTATCCCACCGACGGCTGGAGGCATTCCAGGTCTTGCCCAGCCAGACCGCCGGTATCAGCCGAGGTCGGGGCGATCGACCAGTGTGCTCAGCGGCAGCCCGCCCAGCTCGGCCAGCAGTTGCGCCAGCGCCCGGCCCGCCGCCTGCACCAGGGCCTCACCCTTGGCGGCGGTGGCAGCAGCAGCATTGCCCACGGCACCGGCGGAGTGGTAGTCCTGCGTCTGCCAGCCCAGTTTGGCGCTGCGGCCGTTGCCCAGGATGGGGAACTGCTGGGCCCGCGCCTGCGCGGTCGAGACAAAATTCTTCGCCTGTGCCATCTGCACCCGCGCCGGGGCCAGGGCCAGCATCATCGAGGTCTCGATTTCACCGCCATGAATGCCAAAACGGTGCTCTTCGGCGCTGAACAGGGCATTGAGGTCCTGGCCCTGCGCATCGTGCAGCGGCAGCTTGAACCAGCTGCAGCTGTAGACCAGCAGGTCCAGGCGGGCGCGCAGGTCACGCGCCACCAAATCCAGCACGCTGACCTGGCCGCCATGGCTGTTGAACAGCAGCAGCTTGCGCACGCCGGCCGCTGCCACCGACTCGCCGATGTCGGTCCACAGCCGCAGCACGGTCTCGGCCCGGAGGGTGAGCGTACCTGGAAAGCGGGCATGCTCGGGGCTCAGACCCACCGCCTGGGTGGGCAGGAACAGCACGCTCGAGTCGGCTGGCAGGTGCGGCAGGCTGGCGGCCACGATGCCGTCGGCCAGCACCGTGTCCACACCGAGTGGCAGGTGCGGGCCGTGCTGCTCGGTGGCGGCCACCGGCAGCACGGCGATGGTGCGGGCCGGGTCCAGCCGCGCAAAGTCGCGCGTGCCGAGGTCGGCCCAAAAGCGGGACGGCAGGGTCATGGCCGGATCATAGGGGGGTTTGCGCCCAGCGCGTGCTGCCGCTGGCGCAGCGCCAAGCCGCCGGCGCCGCTACGCGCAGCCGTTGGGCCCTAGGCTGGCAGCATCGCCTGCAGGCGGCGCGGCCGGGCCCGGGCGCCGCTGCCCAGGTAGTCAAACAAATGGTCTACCAGCTGCTCCGGGCTCAGGCCGCTGGTCTGGCCACTGCGCTGCCAGAGCCAGTCGCTCCAGGCCAGAAAAGCGGCAAAGGGCGACGCACCCTGCAACAGCAGCGCCAGCGTACGGCTAAAGCGGCCCGAATTGGCCACCAGGTCCCAGTAGCGGGCCAGCCGCACAAAGCGCTGCACCTGATCCCGGCTGAGCACCGAGGTCTGCTGCACGGCGTAGGGCGGTTCGGTGTCATAGACCATGCCCCAGGCCTCGGTGTGCCGGGCGATCGGCGTGCCACGCAGGCGCTTGAGCAGCCCGAGCTGGATCTCATGCGGGCGCAGCGCGTACAGAGTGTCAAAACCCTGGGCAAAGCTAGCCAGGGTCTCACCGGGCAGGCCAAAGATCAGGTCGGTGTGCAGGTGGGCCTGCGAATGGGTCACCAGCCAGCCTAGGTTGGCCAGAGTTTTGGCGTGGTCTTGGCGCCGGGAGATGCGTTGCTGCACCTCGGGGTTGAAGCTCTGGATGCCAATCTCGAACTGCAGCACGCCGGGTGGAAACTGCGCGATCAGGGCCTTGAGCCGGTCGGGCAACTGGTCCGGGATCAGCTCAAAATGCACAAACAAGTCGGGGGCCAGTGCGGGGGTCAGGGGCGCGGCGGGCAAGCGGTCCAGAAAAAACTGCAGGATGCGCGCCGAGGCCTCGGCCTTGAGGTTGAAGGTGCGGTCAACAAACTTGAAGCGCCGAGCGCCGCGCTGGTAGAGCTGGTCCAGCTGGGCCAAAAACGGCTCGAGCGCAAAGGCCCAGGCGGTTTTGTCGAGCGCGCTCAGGCAAAACTCGCACTTGAACGGGCAGCCACGCGAGGCCTCCACATACAACACACGGTGCGCCAGGTCGGCTTCGCTGTACTCGGCATAGGGCAGGGCAAGCTCGTCCAGTGGTGGCTGCTCGCCAGCAATCACCTTCATCAGCGGCACCGGGCCGTGCAGCAGGGCGCGGCACAGCTTGGGAAAGCTCACATCGCCCCAGCCGGTGATGACATGGTCGGCCAGCGCCACGATGGGCTGCTGATCATGCTCATGGCTGACCTCGGGTCCGCCCAGCACCAGCTTGAGCCCGGGGCGCGCCGCTTTGAGCAGGCGCACCAGTTCGCAGGTCTGGCTGACATTCCAGATGTAGACGCCAAAGCCGATCACCTGCACCCGGCCTGCCTCTGCCGGCCCCAGCAGGGCCAGCAACTCGGCGGCTAAATCTGCCGGGCGCCGGGCGATGGTGTACTCGCACAAAGCGGTCTGGGCCCGCAGCTCGCCCATGTTGGCCAGCAGGTAGCGCAGAGCCAGCGAGGCGTGGATGTACTTGGCGTTGAGCGTGCACAGCAGGATGGCAGGGCGAACCAACAGCGCCTGGCCCATGGCTCAGCCCGAACAGCAGGGCCGCGGGCCTGGGACCCGCTGACCCAGGGCCCCTGCCCCAAAGGAAGACCCCTGTTTGGCCAAGCTGCGCGACATCTTCAATGCACTCAGCGGCTCAGACGCCGCCACAACCGCCAGGCCAGCAGCGCACCCAGAATGACCGCATAGAGTAGCACCTCGCCAAAATCATTTTTGCCAGCACGCATCCAGAAGAAATGCAAGACCGCCAGACCGGCCACCAGGTAAACAGCCCGGTGCAACTGCTGCCACCGGCGTGCGCCCATGGTCTTGATGGCGCGGTTGAAAGAGGTCAGGGCCAGGGGCGTGAGCAGCAGGAATGCGCTAAAGCCAACCAGAATAAACGGCCGCTTGGCAATATCCCGGGCCATGTCCATCGGGTCAAAGCCCATGTCGAACCAGGCGTAACTCAGCAGGTGCAGGCACACATAGGCGTAAACAAACAGCCCCAGCATACGCCGGAAGCGGGCCAATGCGCTCAGGCCAAACACCATGCGCAGCGGGCTTATTGCCAGCACCATACACAAAAACCGCAGTGTCAATTCGCCGGTAGAGCGGCTCAGGGCCTCAGCCGGATTGGCTCCCAGCTTGTCTGTGGCGGCCGCATAAAACAGCCACAGCATAGGCAGCATACAAAAAAGCCACAGCAGCGGCTTGGCTGAGGGGTGCAGCAAGGCGTCACCCAGCCCGCGCATCAGAAGTTCTTTTTCAGGTCCATGCCGGCGTAAAGCTGGCCGACCTGCGCCTCATAGCCGTTGAACATCAGGGTCTTGCGTTTTTTTGCAAACAGCCCGTCTTCGCCGATACGGCGCTCGGTGCCCTGGCTCCAGCGCGGGTGGTCAACCGCCGGATTGACATTCGAATAAAACCCGTACTCTCCAGGCGCCGCTTTGTTCCAGGCGGTGGCGGGTTGTTTGTCGGTGAAGCGAATCTTGACCAGGCTTTTGCCGCTTTTAAAGCCGTACTTCCAGGGCACCACCAAGCGCACCGGCGCGCCGTTTTGGTTGGGCAAGACCTCGCCATACATGCCAAAACTCAAGAGGGTGAGCGGATGCATGGCCTCATCAAGGCGCAAGGCCTCAACATAGGGCCACTCAAGCACCCGAGAACCAACAAAAGGCATGGTTTTGGGGTCGGCAAGGGTGACGAACTCGAGGTATTTGGCGCTGCCCAGCGGCTCGACCTTCTTGATCAACTCGCTCATGGAATAACCCACCCAGGGGATCACCATGGACCAGCCCTCGACGCAGCGCAGGCGGTAGATACGCTCCTCCATGGCTTTGAGTTTGAGCAGGTCTTCAAGCGTGTACTTGGCTGGTTTTTTGACCAAGCCCTCCACCTCCACAGTCCACGGCGTGGTCTGCAAAGTGTGGGCATTTTTGGCAGGTTCGGCCTTGTCGGTGCCGAACTCGTAGAAATTGTTGTAGCTGCTGGCGTCCTTGTAGTCGCTCGGCCGGTCCATGGTCATGGCCCCAGCCACGCCAGACTTTTCGCCGACCAGAGCCGGCAGCTTACCCGGTCGCAGGGTGCCAGCGGCCTGCGCCCAGGCGGCACGTCCAGCCCAGGAGGCCAGGGCCGCCCCGCCTAGCCCGCTGGCCATGAGCTTGATCAACCCGCGCCGCCCGCTGTAAGCTGACGGGCCAGTGATTTCGCTGGAAAGGGGGTGGCTAAAGCCGTCTCGTTTGGTTTTGATCAACATGCTGTAGCACTCCTTGGCAATGAGCCAGCAGCACGCAATCAGCGCAGGCCGGCAATGTAGTCAGAGACAGCCTTGATTTCGCGGTCATTGAGTTTGGCCGCCACCTGGCTCATCTGCAAATTGTTCTTGCGCAGACCATCGCGAAAGCCCGTGAGTTGAGCGCTCAGGTAGTCGGCGTGCTGGCCACCCAAGCGGGGGTACTGGGCAGGAATACCAGCACCGTTGGGACTGTGGCAACCCGCGCAGGCAGCCACCTGACGGTCGGCAATACCGCCGCGATAAATACGCTCACCCAGGGCAACCAGCTCTTTGTCTTTGGCGAATCCGGGTTTGGCTGCCTTGCTGTTGAGCCAGTAGACGACGTTTTTCATGTCTTCGTCGCTGAGCGTGGCCGCCATGCCCGACATCACTGCATTGGCGCGCTTGCCGCTCTTGAATTCCTGCAACTGCTTGACCAGGTATTGGGGGTGTTGCTGGGCCAGGATGGGATTCACGGGTGTGCCCGAATTGCCGTCCGCACCGTGGCAGGCGGCGCAGGCACCTGCAAAACTCGCTTCACCCTTCGCCAAATCGGGCTTGGCCGCCTTGGCCGCGGCTGGTTTCGGTGCGGCATCTTGGGCCAGAACAAAGGCGGTGGGAGTGGTCAACGCGGCAGCGAGCAACAAGACGAACAGCTTCATGGTGAATATCGGGTCGGGTCAGGTGAGCGAAACGGCGCAATTCTACAATGCCCCCCTGGGCCCGGCCCTAGACTAAATGACTAACCACTCCAAAGCCCCTGCGCGCAGCGCCGCCAACTCCACACCGGATCCCGCCGCGGCTGCCGCCCTGGTGGCCTGCGGCTGGCTGCACACCGCCAGGTTCCTCACCACCGCCCCAGAGCTGCACTTCTTGCCTGCCCTCAGCGTGCCCGAATTTGCCTTCGTCGGCCGCTCCAACGCAGGGAAATCGACCTGCATCAACACCTTGACGCAGCAAAAACAGCTCGCTTTCGCATCCAAAAAACCCGGTCGTACCCAGCACATCAACCTGTTCTCCCTGGGTAAGCAGGGCCTGACCGACGCCGTGCTGGCCGACCTGCCCGGCTACGGCTATGCCGCAGTGCCCAAGCAGGACAAGATACGCTGGCAGCAGGTGATGGCCAACTACCTGGTCACGCGGGAGAATCTGAGCGCCATTGTGCTGATGTGCGACCCCCGCCACGGCCTTACCGAACTCGACGAAATCTTGCTCGATGTGGTCCGGCCACGGGTAGCCGAGGGCCTGAAATTTCTGGTGCTGCTGACCAAGGCCGACAAACTCACCCGGGCCGAACAAAACCGGGCTCTGTCAATCATGAAGCTACAGGCCGGCGGCGGCGAAGTGCGGCTGTTTTCAGCCACCAAGCGCCAAGGCATCGACGAGGTCTCCACCCTGCTTTGGCAATGGGCCCACCCGGCCACACCACCCAACCCCGAACCAGCCGCTGAGCCCGAGCGCAAATGACAGCCCGTTGAGGTGTTTGGCGCAGCGGGTTCTGGTTCAGTAGACCGGCGGCATGCCGGGCGGACGGTCTTTGAAGCGCTTGTGCACCCAATAATATTGCTCGGGCATGCTGTTGATGTAGTCCTCCAGCCGCTGGTTCATCAAAGCGGCGTCGCCCGGCAGGTCTGGGCCCGGAAAATCGGTCCAAGCTGGCAAGACCTGCACCTCATAGCCCGAGCGGGTCAAGCGCGTGAGCACCGGGACGACCCGCGCCCGGCTCAGCTTGGCAAAGCGCGACAGCACCGGCAGGGTGGCCGCCGGGACACCAAAAAAAGGCACGAAGACCGACTCATGAACCTCGTAATTCATGTCTGGCAACAGATAGAGTGCCGTGCCTTCGCGCAATGCGGCCAGTGCTGGTTTGCCGGCGTCGATGCGGCCAAACAAGCTGGGCTGTCCAAAGCGAGCCCTCCCGGCGAGTATCCAGCCGTCAAGCAATCGCTCAGCCTGGCCGGTGTAAATGGTCGCGAAACGGCGCGGCAGCTGCTGGGTGAGCGCAGTCCAGCCGGCATCCAGGCCAACAAAATGCGGCGCAAAAACCAGCACCGGGGCATCGCCCACCAAGGCCTCGACCGCGCCCACGAGTTGAAGTCGCTGGCGCACCCGTTCAGGTGCTGCATGCCAAAGCCAGCTGCGGTCCAGCCAGGCCTGGGCAAAACAAACAAAGCTGCGGCGGTTCAGGTCAGACAGCTCAACCGGTGACAGGGACGGAAAACACAGGCCCAGGTTGACCCTGGCCACCCGACGCCGGGTTACTGCCAGCGTATACAGGCATAGGCCAAGCAAACAGCCCAGCCCACGCACCCAGCGCAGCGGCAGTGCGGCTAACAGTCCAACCAGAGCCAGCCCGAGGCGGCTCAGCACGGCGCCGAGATCATGGGCGGGCCTCCTGGCGGGGTTGTTTGTAGCGCGCATAGCCCCATAAATACTGCTCTGGGGCCTTACAAATCAGCGCTTCAACAGCCCGGTTGATCTGGCTGGCGGCCTGCCGTGTTTGGGCTGACAGCGCCGCCAAAGGCTCCACATGCACCCGAAAACCCTGCCCTGCGGCCAGTCGCTCGCCCCAGGCCATCAGCACCACCGCACCGGACTGCTGCGCCAGCCGCACGGCCAAGGTCATGGTGTAGGCATCGCGACCAAAAAATGGCAGCCACAGGCCCTGCCCGGAGGGGGGCACCTGATCTGGCAGCAGACCCACGCTTTGGCCTTGGCGCAAGGCACGCAGCAACTGCCGCACCCCAGAGAGGCTGGTGGTGGCCGTGTGCAGGCCAGGTCGCGCGCGCACGCGCGTCACCAAATCGCGCAGGCCAGTGTGCCGCGGCGGGCGAAACAGCACCGTCATGGGTTGGATTGCGCCGTAGCGCTGGGCATAGGCTTGCGCCGTGATCTCAAAGCAGCCCAGGTGCGGGGTTAAAAATAAAACGCCCTGTCGGGCTGCCAGGGCCTGCTCGACATGATCCTCTCCGGCCCAATGCACCGTCACCGCAGCGCCCAGCCACAGGCGCGGCAACTCGGCCAGCAATTGGCCGGCCGCCCCCACTGCCGGACGCCATTGCCGGGCCACCATGCCGGCTTGGCGCGCCTGGGCCAAAAAACGTCGGCGGTAATCGCCCGCCAAAACAAAGGCCAGCCAACCTAACAGCCAGCCCAGGGCATGGGCCCAGCGCAGGGGCAAGTAAGACAAAATTTTGAAAAAACGCTGCATCTGTCGGATAAACTAGAAGCGTCGCTGAGTTAGGGAACTACTTGCAGGGCGACACGCACAGGGGTCGGCGCCCAAGAGTCGCCATTGTGCCTTGTCATTCATTTGACAAATCTGCTAAAGCGTTCGCAGAAAGCCCCCCAGCCCAAGCAACGCCAGACCGATGTTGTTGCAATCTTAAAACTGGAGCTTTTGACCATGGCAAATGATTTTCTCTTTACTTCCGAGTCCGTCTCTGAGGGCCACCCCGACAAGGTGGCCGACCAGGTGTCTGATGCTATTTTGGACGCAATCTTCAAACAGGACCCCAAGTCGCGGGTGGCGGCCGAGACCCTGTGCAACACCGGGCTGGTGGTGCTGGCCGGCGAGATCACCACCAACGCGCATGTCGATTACATCCAGGTGGCGCGTGACACCATCAAGCGCATTGGCTACGACAACGCCGAGTACGGCATTGACTACAAAGGCTGCGCCGTGCTGGTGGCCTATGACAAGCAGAGCAACGACATCGCCCAGGGCGTAGACCATGCGTCCGACGACCACCTCAACACCGGCGCGGGTGATCAGGGTCTCATGTTTGGCTACGCCTGCAACGAAACCCCCGAGCTGATGCCCGCGCCGATCTACTACGCCCACCGCCTGGTGGAGCGCCAGGCCCAGCTGCGCAAGGACGGCCGCATGCCCTACCTGCGCCCCGATGCCAAGAGCCAGGTCACCATGCGCTATGTCGATGGCAAGCCGCACAGCATCGACACCGTGGTGCTGTCGAGCCAGCACAGCCCCGAGATGAGCAACGGCACCCGCATGAAGCAAGAGTTCATCGACGCCGTGATTGAGCAGATCATCAAGCCGGTGCTGCCCAAGGAATGGCTGCTCAACACCAAGTACCTGGTCAACCCGACCGGACGCTTTGTGATTGGCGGCCCGCAGGGGGACTGCGGCCTGACCGGACGCAAGATCATCGTCGACACCTATGGCGGCGCCTGCCCGCACGGCGGCGGCGCTTTCAGCGGCAAAGACCCGACCAAAGTCGACCGCTCGGCCGCCTATGCGGCGCGTTACGTGGCCAAAAACATCGTCGCCGCCGGTATCGCCCGGCAGTGCCAGATCCAGGTGGCTTACGCCATCGGCGTGGCGCGGCCGATGAATGTCACGGTCTACACCGAAGGCACCGGCCTGATCCCTGACGAGCGTATCGCCGAGCTCATCAGCCAGCACTTTGACCTGCGACCCAAAGGCATCATCCAGATGCTCGACCTGCTGCGCCCGATCTACGAAAAAACCGCCGCCTACGGGCACTTTGGCCGCGAAGAGCCCGAGTTCAGCTGGGAGCGCACCGACCGGGCCCAGGCACTGCGTGCAGCGGCCGGCCTGTAAGCGCCTGGTCCGGGGTACGGCGCAGGCATGAAACTCCAAACCCAGCGCTGGATCGACCGTTGGGTGGGGCAACTGCTGTGCGCTGGCCTCTCGGTGTGGGCACGCCTGGCAGGCGCGGGCAAGGCGGCCCCGGTGTTAACCACAGCGCCGCGTCACATGCTGGTGATACTGCTCTCGGAGATGGGCAGTGTGGTGCTTGCCGGCCCGCTGTTTGCGGCCCTGCGCGAGCGCTACCCTGGCGTCAGCCTGCATGTGCTGCAGCTCAAAAAAAACCAGGAAGTCGCCGCGCTGCTGGGCTTGGCGCGGCTTGAGCACCTGCATGCGCTTGACGACAGTTCGGGCTTGGCTCTGGTGCGTGACATCTGGCGAATCTGCCGGACCTTGCGCGCGCTGCCGCTTGACGCGGTGATTGATTGCGAGTTGTTCTCTCGCATCAGCAGCCTGCTGTCTTACCTTAGCGGCGCGCCGGTTCGTGCCGGCTTCACACCGCACACGCAAGAGGGGCTGTACCGCGGCAACTTCATCAACCGTGCCATTCCCTATAACCCCTATCAGCACATCAGCAAGCAATTTTTGTCGCTGGCCGATGCGCTGCAGGCGCACAGCGCACCACGGCACAAGGCGGCAGCGCTGCGCGACACGCCGCTCGACACCGCCCTGAGTGTGGTGTTCAGCCCGGCCGAGCTGGCCGGCTACGGGTGCCAGTTGCAGGTCGACTTTGCCATGCTGAGCAAGCGCCGCTTGGTGCTGCTGTATGCCGGTGGCGGGCTGTTGCCCGAGCGCGCCTGGCCGGCCGCCCACTATGCGCGGGTGGCCAGCGGGCTGTGCCAGGCCGGCCATGCAGTGGGCCTGATCGGGCTGCGCGAAGACGCCGCTTTGGCGCGTGAACTGCAGGCGCAGGCCGACAGCCCGCTGTGCCTGGACCTGACCGGCTACACCCGCAGCATCCGCGAACTGCTGATGCTGTTTCACCACGCCGACCTGCTGATCACCAACGACGGCGGCCCCGGCCACTTTGCCAGCCTGACGCCGATGCGCACCCTGATTTTCTTTGGCCCCGAGACCGCCCGGCTGTACGGCCCGCTGGGGCCGCGCGCCACGGTGCTCGAGTCGGGCATTGCCTGCTCGCCCTGCCTGAGCGCCTACAACCACCGCCAGACCTTTTGTGACGGCGACAACCAGTGCCTCAAGCGCATTGCCCCAGACCCGGTGCTCGCCACGGCCTTGGCCGCCCTGGCCGAGCCCGCCGAATCAGCAGCGGCCCCCCCATGAAGGCCGACACGGGACGGCTGCAGCAGGTGCTGCTGGCGCTGCTGCTGTGGGCCAAGGGCGTGCGCTACCTCAAGTTTGGCCTGGTGGGTGCCAGTGGCACCCTGGTCAATATGCTGGTGCTCTACCTGGGGCAAGAATTTTTGTTTGTCGTGATCGGCCCGCCGCGCGATCGTCTGTATGCCTCGCTGGCGCTGGCAATTGCTGTGGCCACCGTCAACAACTTCACCTGGAACCGGCTCTGGACCTGGGCTGACCGGGTACGCGCGGCGGCCCCGGGTGTGGCGGGCAAGCAGCGCTTGCTGTCGCAGTTTGGCCGCTACACCCTGGCCTCCTGGCTGGGCATCGCCCTGCAATATGGCCTCACGCTATGGCTCTCACACAGCCTGCATTACCTGTTGGCCAATGTGATCGCCATCGTGGTTGCCAGCGTGAGTAACTTTTTGGCCAATGACCGCTGGACCTTTGTGCGACCGGGGCCGGGCTGAGCCATGACTGCTGCGGCGCTGCCAAGCGAGCGGGGGCCGGCCCTGGCCTGGGGCATGCTGCTGGTGTTGGCCTTGGCAATTTATGCGCTGGGCCTGGGCAACCCCTACATCCCGACCAATGGCGACGAGATGGTGTATGTCCATATTGCCCGCCTGACCGCCGCCTCGGGCCACTGGCTGCCGCTGGTGTCAGAGCTCGACAACATGCGCAACACCAAGCCGCCGCTGCTGTTCTGGCAGGCACTATTGGCCAGCGACTGGGGCCGGCACTGGAGCCTGGCCGCCCTGCGCACGCCCAGCCTGGTCTACACCGTGCTGCTGGCGGCCATGGTGGCAGCCACGGTGCACGGCATCACCCGCTCAGTGGCGGCCGCGGCGCTGGCGGCCTGCGTGTACCTGGCGTTTTTTTCCACCTTTCGCTACGGCCGCCCGTTCCTGACCAGCGCGCCCGAGACCTTCTGGCTCAGCCTGCCGATGTTCTGGCTGCTGTGGCAGCGGCTGAGCCAGCCCCCGGGTGCCAAACACGCCGCTGATGCCGGCCCGGGCTGGTGGGCCCATGCAGCCTTTGGCATCGCCTTCGGCCTGGGCCTGGCCTACAAATCATTTGCCCTGATCGCACCCGCTGCCGCCGCCCTGTGGTGCGCCCGGCTCGCCACCGAGCCCCAACTGAGCCGCCGGGTGCTGTGGCGCGCCTCGCTGCAAGTGACCTGGAGCGCTGGCCTGGCGCTGGCGCTATTTGGCCTGTGGTTTGTGCTCGATCCCGACCCGGGCGCGGTCTGGCAAGAGTTTGTGCTGGCCGAGAACGCCGGCAAAATGGCCAGTACCGAGGGCTACTGGCAAGTGGCGCTGCGCGGCGGCGACGGCAGCATGGCAGCGCAGTTGCTGGCCTATGTGCAAAACGCCGGCCTGCTGGCCTTTGTGGTGCTGGGTCTGCTGCCAGTCGCGCTGGCAAGCTGGCGCAGGTCGAATCGGGCTGGCGGTGCGGCTCAGCCAAAGCCGCCGGCCTTGCCGGCGCACACCATGATCCTGCTGGTGTGGCTAGGGGTATGGCTGCTGGTATTTCTGCTGCCCAGCCAGCGCTCGGCGCGCTATGTGATTCCGGCCATGCCGGCACTGGCCTGCCTGATCGCGCTGTACTGGCACAGGATCGGGCGCATTTGGTTTGTGCTCTGCCTGCCGCTGTGCGCGCTGATGCTGCTGCTGCTAGGCCGCATCGCCTGGGTGGCGCACGGGCTGGGCATTGCCAGCAGCGGCGAGTGGCTGGCCGCCATGGCAGCAGCGCTGAGCGGCCTGTTGATGGTGCTGGCCGGGGCCTGGCGCGCGCACTGGAGCCGGGCCTGCAGCCTGGCCGCCTGTCTGGCCGTGTATGCCTGCCTGGGCCTGAGCACCGCGCCACTCAAGGGCCCGGCCGGCCGCTACCCGGCTGAAGCTCTGGCGGCCCTGGGCCGCCATGATGCCAAAAGCCCCACAGGCGCCAGCGTGGCCGTACCCAACAATTTCAACGGCCAGTTCGAACGCTTTGAGTTTCTGTTGCCGGGCCACCGTTTTGTGCCCTACGACAGCGAGGCTCGCGCCGGCACCGCACCCGGCGCGGCCGACCTGACCCGCCTGTTGGCGCAGCATGATGCAGTGGTCTGGCTGCAAGCCTCCGCAGCCGAAGCTAGCCCGCCCTGTCTGCCCAGTTGCACACCGATCGGCTCGCGCTGGGAACTCAAAGGCCGGCACCGCTCGGGTGAGATCACCCCGGCCAACCTGTGGTACCCGCAGCAATGGCTGTTTCGGCGCGAGTGGTTATTGCGGCGCTAAGCTTCTTGACCGTGTCCCTCGGGCGGCGGGCTGGGGCGCCGGCCACCTTGACGGCCCTGGCATGCAGAAGGGAAAAACCGATAGCCTTCGGCACTGAAATTCGGGTTTTCGGGTATTGCGTCTCGCCCAACCAGGGAGGGGCTGGCGTGCCTGATGCAGCGAAGTCAAGGGGGAGGATTCAGCGCCAGACTACACCGTGCCGCTGCGGCGTGCAAAGCGCCGTCTCAGGCTCAACAGCGCGTGCAGTTGAATGCCCAGCCAAAGCAACGGGTCGAGCAGCGCGTCCCACAAGTTGCCGCTGGGCCAGCGGGTCAGCACAAACACCAGCAACACCGAGGCGCCCAGGACCAGACCGGGCCAGGCCCTTGGCTGCGTGGCCCAACGCAGCCAAAAAAGCAGCAGCAGCGAAACTGCAACACCAAGTGCCGGCGTGCCAAAACCCAGGCCATACACTGACAGCGGCAACAGGGCTAACAGGTCGAGCAACAGGAGCCAGCCCAACAGGACCG
This sequence comes from Rhodoferax sp., assembly GCA_009693325.1. Lineage (GTDB taxonomy): Bacteria > Pseudomonadota > Gammaproteobacteria > Burkholderiales > Burkholderiaceae_C > Rhodoferax. The sequence goes on along the minus strand of SHXM01000058.1, from coordinate 572 downwards.
CCAGCCAGCGCAGGCTGTACATCAGTTGGCAGGCTGTCGCAGCGGCTGCACCAGCCGTTGGCGGCCCGCGCCAGGCCCGCCACAGCTAGCCCAAGCCCAGGGCCGCGCTACTCAGGCTGGGCATCTGAAAGGCCTGCGTCAACCCATACGCCAGCGAGGCCGATCCGGGCAGCGCTACCCACAGCAGCACCAATACCAAAGCGGCTTGTCGTACGCGTGGCGAGCGTCCCCGAGCCAGCCAGTGCACAGCGCCGCCCAAGGTTAGCGCCCACAGCAGCGGACGGGCCAAGGCCTGCGCCTCCAGGCCGGGTACCAGCGGTGCTTGCAGCACAGTCAGCACGGAAGACAGGCTCAGGGCGTCCATGTGCGCATTACGCTCAAGGGGCGACAACTGCCAGGCGCTGCCAAGCGATTTGGCGTCGCTGGTCGGTGTAACTCACCCACAGGCTCTCATCAGCCCAGGCCAGCGCCGGATAAGAAAACTCTGCGCCGGGCGTGCTCTGGGCCAGCACCAGGGCCTGGGTCCAATGCTGACCGTCGCTGGCCTGACTCAGGGCAAGAACGTGGCGCCC
>SHXM01000057.1 GCA_009693325.1 Rhodoferax sp. | reverse complement strand
GAAAGCGGACAATCTACTTGTTACCAAACCGGACAGTTCTATTTACTGCCGACATTGGGCGCTTTACAAAGGTCTCTTCATGGTCAAACTTACCACACAGAACGGTAGGTGGCTGCGGTCATGGGCGCGTGATGTAGTTCCGGTGCCGGAGGTGCTTGAAGCAGAGCAAAACGACTTCGTTGTCTGAAGCAAAAAGCTGCCGGCCTGGTGACTTTGGATGCCGTACTGGCCAAGAATGCCAAGCGGTGCAAGATGAAGCCGGTGGCGGTCTAGAAAAGCGGTGGCGTGAGTCCAACGGATGGAACACGGCAGACTTTGAAGGGCGGGTGTCCGCGTGATTAGCCCAAGGATCAGATCTTTATAATACACACATGAACGTGTGTGCATAAGGATTTGCCATGCAAACAGCCATCAGTCGTGTCTTCATGAACGGCAATAGCCAGGCCGTACGGATTCCCCAGGAATTCCGCCTTAGCAGCAGCCGCGTGCAAATTTTTCTTAATGCCGACGGCGATCTGGTGTTGCACCCCATTCCCACGGATCGGGGTGCAGCCCTGCTCGACGCGCTCAACGCATTCGATGATGAATTTGTCGCCCTGATCGAAACTGGACACACCGAACAATCAGCCATGCAGGACCGGGAGCCGCTGTGACCTACATGCTCGACACCCATATCCTGATCTACCTGATCAAGAACAAACCCCAGAGCGTCGCGCAGCGCATCAATGCGCTTGAGAGCCACGTCGAGGTGTGCATGTCATTTTTCACCTTTGCAGAATTGCTCAAAGGCGCCGAGCGCAGCACCCGTCAACCGGATGTCATTCGCCAACTGAATGAACTCACACGTGTGATTCCCGTGCGCTGCGCGGTTGGCCGTGAGCTGTGTGTGCACTATGCCAAACAGTTCACCCAGTTGCGCGCTGCGGGGACACCCATAGGTGCCAATGACCTCTGGATCGCCTGCCACGCGCTCGCCCTGGACGCCACCTTGGTCACGAACAACACCAGTGAGTTCAAGCGCGTCGCTGGCCTACAGCTGGAGAATTGGGTTACCTGAGCGGCAAACCGTTCAAGGCATGCCGTAGCCTGGCCCGCCTAGAATCCTCCAGTGCCCGCCGACACCGCAACTCCCCTCCCCGCCCGCCGCCCGATCCAGCCCCTGCCGGATGAGCTGATCAGCCAGATTGCCGCAGGTGAGGTGGTGGAACGGCCGGCCTCGGTGGTGCGGGAGTTGGTGGACAACGCGCTCGATGCAGGCGCCAGCCAGGTCACGCTGCGTTTGCTGGCCGGGGGTGTGCGGCTGATTGCGGTGGAGGACGACGGCTGCGGCATCCTGCGTGAAGAGCTGCCGCTGGCGTTCCGGCGCCATGCCACGAGCAAGATAGCCAGCCTGCTGGACCTGGAGTCTGTGGCCACCATGGGATTTCGGGGCGAGGCCCTTGCCGCTATCAACTCCATAGCAGACTGTTCAATCCTATCAAGGGCTGAGGGCCAAAATCATGCCTATATTTTGGAGGGCCGCAGCGGCGAGTTGCGGCCAGTGGCGCGCAGCACCGGCACCACGGTGGAGGTGAAGGAGCTGTTTTTTAGCACACCGGCGCGGCGCAAATTTCTCAAGACCGACGCCACTGAGCTGGCGCACTGCCTGGAGGCGGTGCGCCGCCACGCGCTGGCGCGGCCGGACGTGGCTTTTGCCGTCTGGCACGAGGGCAAGCTGGTGGCGCAGTGGCGCCGGTGCCAGGGAGCGTACGCACTGGCCCAGCGCCTGGCCGATGTGCTGGGCGAAGACTTTGTGCAACGCGCGGTGGCGGTGGCCTACCGCAGCAGCGCCAGCGGCCAGGGCTACGCACCGGTGATCCAGGTGGCGGGCTTTGCTGGCATACCCGATGCAGCCCGTGCCCGTGCCGACCAACAGTATGTGTACGTGAACGGCCGCTTTGTACGCGACCGGGTGCTGGCCCATGCGGCCCGCAGTGCCTATGAAGACGTGCTGCACGGCCAGCGCCAGCCGGTGTATGCGCTGTACCTGCGGGTCGCACCGGAGCGGCTGGATGTGAATGTGCACCCAACCAAGATCGAGGTGCGCTTTCGAGACAGCCGCGAAGTGCATCAGGCGCTGCGCCACGCGCTGGAAGACGCGCTGGCCGCGCCACGCGCGGCTGCGGCGGCCCTGGTGGCGGCGGCCCCGCCCGGTGCTTTGCCGGCGGCCGAGGCCTACACCAACAACGCGCTACTTTTGGCACCCCAGCCGGCTGCTGTGCCGATGTATGCCAGCCAGTACAAGATGCCGTTTGAGGCCACAGGTGGCCACAGGGTGAGCGACCTGGGCGCGCTGTGGCAGCGCAGCGAATCCGATGTGCAATCCCTATCGACAGCTGCGTCGGTCTATACAGCGATGCCGGCCGCAACCGCCCTTGCGAGCGATGCACCCTCCCTGCCCCCGGGCGATTGGCCGCTGGGCCGGGCGCTGGCCCAGTTGCAGGGGGTCTACATCTTGGCCGAAAACACCCAGGGCCTGGTGCTTGTGGACATGCACGCAGCGCATGAGCGCATCGTCTATGAGCGCCTCAAAACCCAGTGGCAAGCAGGTGCTGCCTCTGGCGCCAACGGCCCGGCCACGCTCGCCAGCCAGCCCCTGCTGATTGCCGCCACGTTTGCGGCCACACCGGCTGAAGTGGCCACCGCCCAGGCACATGCCGACACCCTGAGTTTGCTGGGGCTGGACATTGCCCCCCTGTCCGAGCGCACACTGGCCGTGCGATCTGTGCCGGCCAGCCTGGCGCAGGGCGACATCGTCGCGCTGGCTCGCAGCGTGCTGGCCGAGCTCACCCAGGTGGATGCCAGCACCGTCCTGGAACGTGCCCACCATGATTTGCTCGCCACCATGGCCTGCCATGGCGCAGTGCGGGCCAACCGGCGCCTGACGATTGAGGAAATGAATGCCCTCCTGCGCCAGATGGAGGCGACCGAGCGCGCCGACCAGTGCAACCACGGCCGCCCAACCTGGCGCCAGTTCAAACTCAGTGAGCTCGACGCCCTGTTTTTGCGCGGTCGTTAGTCCCCCGCGGCAGAGCTCACACAAAATAATGAAGACGATGAAATCGCGCTCATGCCCGGGCGCACGTCAAAGCCAAGGCGGTGGCGAGAATTCCCAAGGATCGCCGGGGTGCATAGGTGCGCTTGCCTGTGCCAGCATTTCTGGTTTTCGGTACTAAAGCGAGCCGCCCTGCCAGTCATGCCAGCATCAGCCAGCACCCGCGCCTTGGCCTGGCCGGCCCGCGCCAGGCTTGAAATCCGTGCCCTGTGGCAACTCGCCTGGCCGATCCTGATTGGCCAACTCGCCACGGTCGGCCTGAGCGTGGTGGCGGTGGTGATGGCTGGCCACGCCTCGGCGCAAGACCTCGCCGGGGTGTCGCTGGGGGTATCCATCTGGCACATCACCACCACGACGCTGCTGGGTGTGATGATGGCCATCAACCCTATCGTGGCCCACCATGTGGGTGCTGGGTCGCTGGACCAGGTGCCCCAGGCAGTGCGGCAAGCCCTGTGGAAAGCACTCGCGATGGGGCTGGTCGCCATGCTGCTGGCCAACCTGGCCGCCCTGGTGTTTGCGCACCTGGGGCTGGAGCCACGGGTACAGGCTTTGGCACTTGATTTTGTGCGCATCACCAGCCTGGGGTTGCCGGCTTATGCCGGCTACCGTGTCCTCTACGGCTACAGCGCAAGCCTGAACCAGACCAAGCCCATGATGGTGATCGCGCTCACCGCCCTGCTGCTCAATGGGCTGATCAGCGCACTGCTGGTGTATGGCCTGGCCGGGCTGCCGCGCTTGGGCGGCCTGGGTTGCGCCTGGGCCACCGTGGTCTGTATGTGGTTCAACCTGCTGGCGCTGTTGTGGTGGATGCGGCGCAGCCCGGCCTACCGCAGCACCTGGGCATTTGGCCAATTTGAGTGGCCGCACTGGCCGACGCTGGCCGAACAGTTACGCCTGGGACTGCCGATAGGCGTGACCTACTTTGCCGAGACCAGCGCCTTTGGTCTGATCGCCCTGCTGGTCGCCCGCTTTGGCACCACCGAGGTGGCAGCGCACCAGATTGCACTCAACTTTGCCTCGCTGAGCTTCATGCTGCCGATGAGCATGGGGGTGGCAATTTTGACCCGAGTCGGCCAATCGCTCGGCGCCGGTGACCCCCGCTCGGCGCGCTTTCGGGCCTGGGTTGGTATTGCCGCGGCACTGGGCTTTGCCGCACTGTCAGCTCTGTTCATGGCGCTGTTCAACCAGCAGATTGCCCTGGCCTATACCAGCGACCCGGCGGTGGCCGCACTGGCCGCGCAACTGCTCTTGTTGGCCGCGCTGTTTCAGCTCACCGATGCATCGCAGGTGGCCACCAGCTGCGCTATTCGCGGCTACAAAGTGACCCGTGCGCCGATGCTCATCCACATGTTGGCTTTTTGGGGGGTTTCGCTGCCGCTGGGCTGCCTGCTGGGGCTGGCGCCTGGCTGGCTGCCGGGCCTGCCCGACCGGCCCATGGCCGCGCAGGGTTTCTGGATTGCGCTGGTCGTCGGCCTGAGCGTGGCTGCCATTGGCTTGAGCGCCCTTTTACACCGGGTGGCTGAGCAGCGCCTGAAAACGGCACCGGGCGGCTGGCGGCCGGTCTAATTGGCGAACCATCTGCTACCCTCAAACCACGCTCGGGCCTGCACCCTGCTCGCCCGGCTCACCGAGTTCATTCTGCTGACACAGTGCCCCCCATGACCCAAGCCATGAACTCCACGCCTAGCGGGCGCACCAGCATGTCGGCCGGCTGGGTGATTTTTCTGCTCTCCATGCTGATTGGGCTGCAGCCGCTCACCACCGACCTGTATCTGCCCGCCCTGCCTGCGCTGACCGCCGGCTTTGGCGCCGCCATGTCGCAGGCCCAACTCACGCTCACCGCGCTGGTGCTGGCTTTTGGCGTCTCGCAGCTGCTGTGGGGGCCGCTGGCCGACCGCTTTGGCCGCCGCCCGGTGCTGCTGCTGGGCATGCTGGCCTATGTGTTGGCCTCGCTCGCCTGCACGCTGGCTCCCAGCATGGAACAGCTGATTGTTTGGCGCGCGGTGCAGGGCGCTGCCATGGGCGCTGCTGTGGTTTGCGCCAGGGCCGTGGTGCGTGATCTGTACGAACCGGCCGAGGGCGCCAGGGTGATGTCCAAATGCATGAGTGGCCTGGCGCTGATTGCCTGCAGCAGCCCGCCACTCGGCGGCCTGCTCAGTGACCTGTTTGGCTGGCGTGTGGCGCTGCTGGTCCTGGCCCTTTTTGGCGCCGCCACGCTGGCCCTGCTGGTCTGGCGCTTTGAGGAAACCCTGCTGCAAAAAAATCTCCAGGCACTGTCGCCGGCCATGCTGCTGGGCAACTGGCGGCTGGTACTGCGCCACCCTACGTTTATCGCCTTTGCGGCACTCTCCACCGTTTCCTACGCTGGCCTGTTCACGATTTTGGCCGCTTCGTCCTTTGTTTACATCCAGGTTCTGGGCTGGAGCAAAACCGCTTACGGCCTGGCGATGCTGGCTAACTCTCTGTCTTATATGGCGGGCACTTTTTTATGCCGGCGATGGCTGCTGCGCTTTGGCGTTCGGCGCTCAGTAGCACTAGCCGGTTTGGTGTCCGTGCTGGCTGGCACCTTGATGGGCGGCCTGGCCCTGGCCGGCGTGCAATCGGGCTGGGCGCTTCTGCTGCCGCAGTGCCTGTTCATGGTCGGGCACGGCGTGCACCAGCCCTGCGGCCACAGCGGCGCGGTCGGGCCGTTTCCGCAAGCTGCGGGCGCAGCATCGGCGATGAACGGCTTTGTCATGATGCTGGTGGCTTTTGCTGTTGGGAGTTGGCTTGGTGCGCACATGGACGGCAGCGCGCATCCGCTGGCCATGGGCGTTTGGTTCTGGAGCGCCATGATTGCGCTGGTCGCCTGGACCCTGGTACAGCGCCAAGACCAAGGCGAACGGGCCGGGCCATGAGCGCCTTGGCAGCAACACCTGTGCGGCCCGACGTGAGACGAGCTGACGGCAGCGGCCGGTTGCGCTACCTGGCGCTGGCTGGGCCCACTGCAGCTGGCAAAACCGCCGCTGCCCTGGCCATTGCCCAGGCGCAGCTCGTGGAGATCATCAGCGTTGACTCAGCCCTGGTCTACCGCGGCATGGACATCGGCACCGCCAAGCCCAGTGCGGCCGAGCTCGCCAGCGTGCCACACCACCTGATCAACATTCGGGATCCCCTGAACAGCTACAGCGCAGCCGAGTTTTGTGCTGATGCCCGCGCGCTGATTGCCGATATCACCGCACGCGGCCGCCTGGCGCTTTTGGTGGGTGGCACCATGCTCTACCTCAAGGCCCTGAGCCAGGGCCTGGACGACCTGCCTCAGGCCAACCCGGCGCTGCGTGCAGAACTAGAGGCGCAGGCCCGAGCCCAGGGCTGGGCGGCACTGCACGCCGAACTCGCGCGGCTTGACCCAGCCACCGCAGCACGGCTCAACCCGGCCGATTCGCAGCGCATACAACGGGCCCTGGAAGTCTGCCGCCTTGCCGGACAACCCATGTCGGCGCTGCACGCACGCCAAACATCTGCGCCGCCTGACTGGCTGCTGATTGCGCTTGAACCCGAGCAGCGGGCCTGGCTGCACGAACGGATTGCCCAGCGCTTTGAGGCCATGCTCACCAACGGCCTGATCGACGAGGTGCAGCGCCTGCGCGCGCGCGGCGACCTGCATCCAGACCTGCCATCCATGCGCTGTGTGGGCTACCGGCAGGTTTGGGCGGCACTCGATGGCCAATCGCCCCTGACCGAGCTGCGCGAACGCGGTATTTCTGCCACCCGCCAGCTGGCTAAGCGGCAGCTCACCTGGCTGCGTGCGAGCCCGCAGCGACAGGTGGTGGCCTGCGACGCACCCGACGCACTGGCGCAGGTGTTGCGGCTGGCCCGGGGTTTTGCACAAACCAACAAGCAGCCATGCAACTCAAGGTAATCGACCTGGCCAAGCGCTACGGCGATCTGGCTGTTTTTAGCCAGGTCTCATTGCAGGTGCAAAGCGGCGAGTTTGTGGCCATTGTGGGCGAGTCGGGCGTGGGCAAGTCGACCCTGCTGAACTGCCTGGCTGGGCTTGACACCTGGGACCAAGGTACGGTGCACTTCAACGGCCTGGATTTGGGCCAGCTCTCTGACGATCAATTGGCCCGACTGCGGCGTCAGCACATCGGCTTTGTGTTTCAGGCCTTTCACGTGCTGCCGCACCTGGACGTCGCGCAGAACGTGGCCCTGCCTTTGATGCTGCTCGGCCAACGCGACGACCGCCGGGTGCAAGCCATGCTGGGTGCGGTCGGCCTGGCAGGGCTGGGGGGGCGGCTGCCGCAACAGCTCAGTGGCGGCCAACTGCAGCGGGTGGCGATGGCGCGGGCGCTGATTCACCGCCCGGCGCTGTTGCTGGCCGACGAGCCCACCGGCAACCTTGACCCGGCCACCGCCGCTCGGGTGCTTGACACCCTGCTTGAACAAACCCGAGAACACCAGGCCGCGCTGGTACTCGTTACCCATTCTCAAGCGGCAGCCCAGCGGGCTGACCGGGTGCTGCAACTCAGCGCCCAGGGTCTGCGCCCGACCAAGGGTGTGGCGTGACCGCCAGGCGCACCGGTGCGCCACGCCAAAGCGCTGGGCTTGCGCGTGCGCCGCATCGAGAACGCCGATGCCGCGCTGGCCCACTGCCCCTGGTGGCCAGCAGCAACTCGGCGCAGCAGGTAGCGCTGCTCCAGGCCGGCAGCAAAGTGGCCGACCTGCCCACGCTGGCTAACCTTGTCCGGCGCCAGCCAGTGGCTGGCCGGCGGGCCGAGCGTCGCGCTGCGGTATTCTTCAAGAAATGCGCTTGGGCGGGCTGGGATTTGGCCGCCTTCCGCTGTGCCATACAAACCGACCGGGATCCGCCATGAACAGCAACCAACTCGACTACCTCAGCCCGGCGGTCAGCCAGGCCCGCTCCGATCTAGCGCTGGCCCTGCGCGCTGCCGCCCAACATGGCCTTGGTGAGGGTATTTGCAACCATTTCAGCGTCGAGCTCAGCGATGGCTCAGGGCGCTTTTTGCTCAACCCGCGCGGCCTGCTGTGGCAAGAGATTCAGGCGGATGACATTGTGATGATCGACGCGCTGGGGCAGGTCTTGGCCGGACGCCATGCGGTCGAGTCAACCGCCATGCACATCCATTCAGCGATCCACCGCCTGGCTGGCAAGACCTGCGTGATGCACACCCACATGCCCTATGCCACGGCGCTCACCCTGACCCAGGACCGGGCACTTGACACCCGGCTGTCGCAAAACTCGATGCGCTTTCATGGCCGCGTGGCGATCGACCCCCACTACAACGGCCTGGCGCTGGATGCCAGCGAAGGCGAGCGTATCGCCCGCGCCATGCAGGGGGCGGACGTGGCCTTTTTGGCAAACCACGGTGTGGTGGTCTGCGCCGGCCAAATCGCCCATGCCTACGACGATCTTTATTTTTTGGAGCGGGCCTGCATGATGCAGGTGCTGGCCCAATCCAGCGGCCGGCCACTGGCGCCCTGCGATGCCGCCCTAGCTGAGCGTGTGAGCGCCGAAACCGCCGGTGAGCGCAGCCAATCCGAACTTTTTTTTGAGGCCCTGCGTCGCACGCTTTAAGCATGCTCGAACTGCTGCGCACCTTTTCCTGGCAAGAGTTGCGCCACCACCCCTGGCGCAACGCTGCTGCCGTGGTAGCAGTGATGCTGGGTGTGGCGCTGGCGTTTTCAGTGCACCTGATCAATGCCTCGGCCCTTGATGAGTTTACCCAGGCGACCCGCTCGGTCAGCGGTCAGCCCGACCTGAGCCTGAGCAGCGCCCAGGGCAGCTTTGACGAAGCGGTCTACCCCCTGGTAGCCCGACACCCGCAAGTGGCCGTTGCCTCGCCCGTGCTGGAACTGAATACCCAGGCCCTGGGAGCCGGTGCCAGCCGCCTGGCGCTGCGGGTGGTGGGCATAGACGCAATTCATGTGGCGCGCATCGCGCCCGACCTCTTGCCGCTGCCCGATGCGTCAGCCGACCGGCTGGCAATATTCGCACCAAACACCGTCTTTTTGAACGCCAGCGCCCGCCAGGCACTGGGCAGTGCTGGGGTTGCGCTGCAAGCTGGCCAGCGCCTGCAGCCAGTCAACGTGGCCGGCAGTCTGGCTGGCGGCGGCGCAGCGCTGGCGGTAATGGACATCGGCGCTGCGCAAGATTTGTTTGGCCGCGCCGGGCAGCTCAGCCGCATTGACCTGCGACTGCGCCCGGGCACCGACCGCAGGGCCTTGGTGCGCGAACTGCAGGCCACGCCGGGCTGGCCTGCCGGCCTGGGCCTGAGCGAGCCCGGCGACGCCGCCGAGCGGCTGGGCCAACTCTCGCGCGCCTACCGCGTCAACCTCACGGTGCTGGCGCTGGTTGCGCTGTTCACCGGCGCATTTCTGGTGTTCTCGGTGCTGGCCCTCAGCGTGGCCAAGCGGGCGCAGCAGTTTGCCCTGCTGGCGGTGCTGGGCCTGAGCGCCAAAGCGCGCATGGCGCTGGTGCTGTGGGAATCACTGGCACTGGGCCTGGCGGGCAGCTGTGCCGGGCTGGCGCTTGGCACCGGCTTGGCCATGCTGGCGCTACGCCTGCTGGGCGGGGATTTGGGCGGCGGCTACTTCACTGGCGTGGCGCCGCAGCTGCAGTGGAGCGCTGGCGCCGCAGGGCTGTACGGCTTGCTGGGCCTGGCCGCTGCCCTGGCTGGCGGCTGGTGGCCAGCACGCCAAGTGCAGCAACTGCCGCCAGCCCAAACACTCAAAGGGCTGGGCGATGCCCGCGGGCACCGGCACCGGCGCCAGCGCTGGCTCGGTCCGGCTCTGATGCTCGCCGGCCTGGCCCTGACACAAGCGCCCTCTATTTTTGGCCTGCCAGTTGCGGCCTACCTGGCGGTGGCCTTGCTGCTGGTTGGAGGCATAGGCAGCCTGCCCTGGCTGATCAGCCTGCTGCTCGACTGGCTGAGCCTCGGGCTGCAGGGTCGGCTGCTGCCGCTGCTGGCGGTGGAGCGGGCCCGGCGCCAGCGCGACAGTGCTGCGGTGGCGCTCAGCGGTGTGGTTGCGGCTTTGGCACTGGCCGTCGCGCTGAGCGTGATGGTGGCGAGTTTTCGCGATTCGGTGACGGCCTGGCTGGACCGACTGCTGCCCGCCGACATCTATGTGCGCAGCGCCACCACCCTGCGCGAGAGCGACACCCTGTTCTTCAGCCCCGCACTGGTGCAGGCGGCGGCCCAATTGCCGGGTGTGGATCGCCTGCGGGCACAGCGCCAGTTGCCCCTGCTGCTCGAACCAACCCGCCCGGCAGTAGCACTGCTGATCAGCCCACTCGAGGACCCTGGGGCCAGCCTGCCCCTGCTGGGCGACGCATTGCAGGTGCCGCCCGGGCAGATTGGTATTTATGTCAGCGAGGCCGTGCTTGATTTGTATGGTGCCCGGCTGGGAGCGGAATTTGCACCCTTGGCTACCGCCTTCAAGCCCCCGGACGGGGCCGCTGGCGCCAGCACCCATGCGTTTTTTGTTGCCGGGGTATGGCGCGACTATGCGCGCCAGTCTGGCAGCATCGCGATGCGCTCGAGCGACTACCAGCGACTCAGCGCTGACCGGCGGGTGAACGACCTGGCCCTGTGGCTGCGCGATGACGCCGACCAGACCACGGTGCAACAGGATCTGCGCGAGCTGGTCGAACGCGAGGCCCCGGGGGCTGGCGCGCTGCTGGAATTTGCCAGCGCGCGCCAGATCCGCACTGCCAGCCTGGGCGTGTTTGACCGCAGCTTCGCAGTCACCTACTGGCTGCAGGCGGTGGCCATTGCCATTGGCCTGTTTGGCGTGGCGGCGAGCTTTAGCGCGCAGGTGCTGGCGCGGCGCAAAGAATTTGGCCTGCTGGCCCACCTGGGCCTCACACGGCGCCAGATTCTGGGGCTGGTCACGGCTGAGGGCGCGGTCTGGACCACCGTGGGTGCAGTTGCCGGACTGGGTCTGGGCCTGGCGGTGGCGGCGGTGCTGGTGCATGTGGTCAACCCGCAAAGCTTTCACTGGACCATGGACCTGAGTCTGCCCTGGCCGCGCCTGCTGCTGCTGTGTCTGGCCGTGGTGTTGGCCGGCACCCTGACCGCCTGGCTGTCGTCGCTCCCGGCGGCAGGGCGTGGCGCGGTGTTGGCGGTCAAAGAGGATTGGTAAGCGGGTCTTGCCAGCGCCTGCTTCAGGCGCAGTCTTCAGAGCCGTGGCACCAGCCGACGGGATTCACGTGGCAGCAGGGCGGCGCCGGCTGCTGCGCGACAGCACCGCCCCCGGGGCCGCCCCGCCCAGACGGCTTTGCTCGCCCGCCCACTGGGCACGCGCGCCAGTCGACACTTCGCCAAGTTGGCTGACGATGGTTTGCAGTTCGGGGCTGGCACCCGGGGTGTGCGCATCCAGCGCATCACGCATGGCGCGCAGGTGCTTGGCCGAAGTTCCGCAGCAGCCGCCGATGATGCGAGCCCCCGCATCCAGGGCCATCTTGGCATACAGCGCCATCAGCTCGGGCGTGCCGTTGTAGCAAATGGCGCCGTCGACATACTGCGGTATGCCGCAGTTGCCCTTGGCCACCAGCACCACCTCGGGGCCCATCGCTTCGGCCAGGTTATGAATGCAGGCCACCACCTCAGAGGCACCCACGCCGCAGTTGGTTCCACAGGCGGCTAGTCGGGGAATCAAGGTCTTCTCCAAACCGGCAAAGTCGCTTGGCGAAATTCCCATCATGGTGCGGCCATTGGTGTCAAAACTCAGGGTGCAAACAATCGGCAAGCCTACCGTGGCCGCGCCCGCCACTGCCGCTACAACCTCCTCTTTGGAGGACATGGTTTCGAGCCACAAAACATCAACCCCGCCGTCCGCCAGACTTCTGGCCTGCTCGGCAAAGGCCTGTCTGGCCAAGTCAAAACTCAAAGGGCCAATGGGCTCCATGATTTCGCCGGTAGGCCCCATGCTGCCGGCAACGGCCACCTCACGCCCGCTGCGGTCGGCCACTTGACGGGCCAGGCGCGCCGCGCTGTGGTTGAGCTCGGTAACCCGGGACTGTGCCTGATGCAGCTTCAGGCGATAACTGGTGCCGCCAAAGCTGTTGGTCAGAATAATGTCGGCGCCGGCCTCTACAAAGCTTTGGTGCAGCGCGGTGATGCGCTCTGGGTGGTCAATATTCCAGAGCTCCGGGGCGTCACCCGACAGCAGCCCGACATCAAACAAATTGCTGCCAGTGGCGCCATCGGCCAGCAGCCACGGGCGCGAGGCCAGCAGGTTCAAAAAGCGGTTTTGGGGGGCAGCAGGGCTGGATTCTGGGCTCATGGCAATCTTCTGATTGGTCGGGGCAAAGGTCTGCGCTGGATCAAGCGATGTCATGCGGCTGCACCACCAGCCAGTTGTCGTGAGCGTTTGGGCTCAGGCCAGCAGCAGTTTGGTCGGCGCTGTGCTGTTCGCGCAGTTGCAGCATTTTCTCTGGGTAGGACTGGTCGCGTGCTACAAAAAGCCGCAGGCCGCCCCGGGCCAGATCAGTGCTCCTGAAGAACATCGGGCCGTCGCTCTGCGGGGTATCTCCGGCGACCAAAATAGGGCGCTTCCAGGCATGCACATAAGTATGAATGGCGGCTGGTTTTCCCTCGTACCAGGGCAGCGGCGCCCACAGGGTGTGGGTCAATTCATGTTCGAGCAACTCGTCAGGCCGGTAGCAGCCCTCGCGGATCAGCTTGCGTGCCGTGGTGACCTGGCCGGTTTGCCTATTTTTGAGCAACAACGACACCCCGATCACGTTTTCGGGCTTGACATGGTAGCCATACCTGGGGTCTGCCAGCAGCATGCGCACCAGTTCCTCGCTCGCCGCACTAACCACAAACACCTCGATACCGTTTTGGGCCAGGGCCTGGTAGAGCTCTTGCTGCCCGCGCAGCAGGCGCGGGCGCTCCACCCAAGCATTGGCCACTACACCATGGATCAGGATTTGCACCGCAATCGGCTGGCTATCTGAGAGAAGGTCGTCGAGGTGATGTTTGAGTTCACGCAGCGTAAAGCCAGCAAAAATTTGCGAGGCCCAGGGGTAGGAGATTTGGTCGTCGAGCGCGCTCAGGCGCTGGTAATAGCTGTACAGCGTCTCCCGAGCGGCTGCGGTGTCGTGGAAAGGAATCACGCGCAAAGCAGGGGCCATGGTGTCACGGGTCAGCACGCCCTTGTTTTCCATGAGCGGAAGAAGGGCGCCCAGCAAATCATGCTGGTAACTCGTGTTGTCAGCATCAAAAACAGCAAACGCGCCTTGGTGGGCGTGGGTCCGTATCAGTTGCAACAAAGGCCCGCGAGCCGCCGCTGGCCAGGAGCCCAGCAACTCAGTTGTGGCAGCGGCCCTTGGGTGGTCTTGCAGAGGTCGGGGCATGGCTGATTCAGCGCTGTTGGCTCATGGCGTTTGGATCGGAAAAGACCGGTGCGCTGATGGGCGGCAGAGGAGCGCACCCGCGGATCGCATCGGCGATTTTCTCGGCCATCATGATGGTCGGCGCATTCAGGTTGCCACTCACTACTTGCGGCATGATGGAGGCATCGACCACGCGCAGCGCGTGCACACCATGCACCCGGCCCACCGCGTCCGTGACAGCCATCTCATCGCTGCCCATGCGGCAGCTGCCTGAAGGGTGGTAGGCGGTCTCGGCGTTGGCGCGGATATGCGCATCAATCTCATCATCGCTTTGCACCGCTGCTCCGGGCGAGAGTTCCGTGCCGCGGAAGGCGTCAAAGGCAGCCTGCTGAAAAATCTCCCGTGTCAGGCGCACCGCGGCCCGCATATCGCGACGATCCTGTGCACTGCCCATGTAGTTGAACAGGATGCGCGGTGGTGTAGTTGCCAGAGCATCGCGCAAGCGAACATGGCCCCGGCTGGTCGGACGCATGGGGCCCACATGGGCCTGAAAACCATGGCAGCTGGCTGGCGACTTGCCGTCATACCGAACCGCCAACGGCAGAAAATGGTACTGCAGGTCCGGCTGGCTCAAGCCGGCTTGGCTGCGGATAAAACCGCCGGACTCAAAATGATTGGTGGCACCCAAACCCCTGCCAAACAGCAGCCATTGCAAACCAATCTTGAGCTTGTTGAGCGGCTTGAGCGCAGAAAACAGCGTGATCGGCTGGGTGCACTGGTACTGCACATAGGTCTCGAGGTGGTCTTGCAGGTTTTCGCCCACACCGGGCAGCGCTGACCTCGTGGCAATACCAAGTGCTTGGAGTTCATCGGGCGGCCCGATCCCCGAGAGCTTGAGCAGCTGCGGTGAATTGATGGCGCCACCCGAGAGAATGACTTCCCGGTTGGCGCGCAGTTGCACCGACTGCCCTTGGTGCAACACCTCGACCCCCATCGCGCGGGGCGACTGCTCGCCTTCAAACAGGACCCGTGACACCAGGCAGCGCAGCTGCACCGTGAGGTTCTTGCGTCTCCAGGCCGGGCGCAAGTAGGCCATGGCAGTGCTCCAGCGGCGTCCCCGATACACGGTCATGTCCATCGGACCCAGACCCTCTTGTTGGTAACCGTTCATGTCTTCGGTGTAGGGGTATCCGGCTTGCCGGCCAGCGTCGATAAAGGCACGGTAAAGGGGGTTATGGCAAGCACCCGTGCTGACATGCAGCGGCCCGCTGTCGCCCCGGTACAGGTCACCCCCCTTGGCGCGGGTTTCGGCCTTTCGAAAATAAGGCAGGCAATCGGCATAAGACCATTGACCCATGCCGGGGGCCTGCGCCCAGCCGTCGTAATCGAGCGCATGGCCGCGGATATAGACCATGCCATTGATTGAGGAGGATCCACCGATCACCCGGCCACGCGGGCAATGGATCCGCCGGCCGTCCATGAAAGGCTCGGGCTCGGAGGCATACTGCCAGCTGAAATTCGGGTTAGCCATCGGGTAGGAAAGGGCCGAGGGCATGTGAATGAAGAGGCTGTGGTCCCGGGCACCGGCCTCGATCAGCAAGACTGTGGCGGCACCGTCTTCGCTCAGGCGGTTGGCCAGCACACAGCCGGCAGAACCGGCGCCAACAATGATGTAGTCAAAGGTCTGCGGGCGCATGACTTGGGCGCTCAGCGGTAACTGCAGGCCACCTGGCCGAGCTCGACATAAACGGTTTTGAGCTGGGTGTAATGGTCCATGGCCAGCATGCTGTTCTCGTGGCCGATGCCAGACTCGCCAGCACCGCCAAAAGGCATCTCTATGGGGGTGATGTTGTAGTTGTTGATCCAGCAAATACCAGCTTTCAAACGGGATGCCACCCGATGGGCCCGTGTGATGTCCCGGGTGAACACCCCCGCTGCCAGCCCAAAGCGGGTGTTGTTGGCCCGCGCAATCACCTCGGCCTCGTCGTCAAAGGTCAGCATCGACAGCACCGGGCCAAAAATCTCTTCGCGCACGATGCGCATGTCATCGCTGCAGTTCGAAAAAATCGTCGGGGCCACAAAGTTGCCCCCCGGCAGCGCGTCAACCGCCACCCGGTGCCCACCACAACTCAGAGTGGCACCCTGGGCCAGTCCGCTGGCGATATAGGCCATGACCTTGTCTGCATGCTCCTTGGAGATCAGAGCGCCGATCTGGGTGTTTTCGTCCATCGGGTCGGCCACCCTGAGCAGGGCGGTGCGCTGCTTGAGTCGAGCCAGAAATCGCTCGGCCAGCCCACGCTGCACAAACACGCGGGTGCAATTGGTACAGATCTCACCTTGGTTGTAAAAATTTCCCATCATGGCGGCCGATACTGCCTGCTCGAGGTCAGCATCATCAAACACCAGCAGCGGCGATTTGCCGCCAAGCTCCATGGTTAGCCGTTTGAGCGTGCCAGCAGCGGTCTGCATCACGCTCTTACCGGTGCTCACCGAACCGGTCAGCGACACCTTGGCCACGCCAGGATGGGCGGCCAGCAATGCGCCTGTGCTGCCACGCCCCTGCAGAACATTGAAGACACCCGGCGGCAATCCCGCCTCCAAGTAGATTTCCGAC
>SHXM01000056.1 GCA_009693325.1 Rhodoferax sp. | reverse complement strand
GGCGCCGGCGGTGGCTGGCGTGCTGTGGCTGTTCATGTTTGCGCCCAGCGTGGGCGTGGTGTCGCACACGCTGCGCGCGCTCGGTTTTGACTGGAACCACCTGCTCAACGGCACCCACGCCATGACGCTGGTGGTGATGGCCGCAGTGTGGAAGCAGATTTCCTACAATTTCCTGTTTTTTTTGGCGGGGCTGCAAAGCATCCCGAAGTCGCTGATCGAGGCCGCCGCCATCGACGGCGCCCGGCCATGGCGCCGCTTCTGGACAATCGTGTTTCCGCTGCTGTCGCCCACCACGTTTTTCCTGCTGGTGATCAACATGGTGTACGCCTTTTTCGACACCTTTGCCATCGTCGACGCCGCCACCCAGGGCGGACCGGGCAAGGAAACCTCGATTCTGGTCTACAAGGTGTATTACGACGGCTTCAAGGCCATGGACCAGGGCAGCTCGGCCGCCCAGTCGGTGGTGCTGATGGTGATCGTGGTGGCGCTGACCGTAGTCCAGTTCCGCTTTGTCGAAAAGAAAGTTAACTACTGAGATGGTGGAGCGAACACCCTGGCTGGACGCGCTGTCGCACGCCATTCTGATCCTGGGTGTGCTGGTGGTGGCGTTCCCGCTGTACCTGACGCTAGTGGCGTCCACCCACACCTCCAGCGACATCGTTCACCCGCCGATGTCGCTGTGGCCGGGCAGCCACCTGATCGACAACTACCGCGCCGCCTGGAACGGCACCGGCGGCGGCAATGGCTCCAAGGCGCCGGTCGGCCAGATGATGATGGTGAGCCTCGTCAGTGCGCTGGTGATTGCCCTGGGCAAGATCGCTATCTCGCTGCTGTCGGCCTTTGCCATCGTGTACTTCCGCTTTCCGGGGCGCATGTTCTTTTTCTGGACCATCTTCATCACGCTGATGCTGCCGGTGGAGGTGCGCATCGGCCCGACTTATCAGGTGGTGGCCGATCTGGGGCTGCTCAACAGCTATGCCGGCCTGACCGTGCCGCTGATCGCCTCGGCCACGGCCACCTTTTTGTTCCGGCAATTTTTCCTGACGGTGCCGGAAGAACTGCTGGAGGCCGCTCGCATGGATGGCGCCGGGCCAATGCGGTTTTTTCGCGATGTGCTGGTGCCGCTATCCCGCACCTCGATCGCGGCGCTGTTCGTCATCCAGTTCATTTATGGCTGGAACCAGTACCTGTGGCCGCTGTTGGTGACCACCAACGAGAACATGTACCCAGTGGTGATCGGCATCAAGCGGATGATTTCCGGTGGCGACGCCCAGACCGAATGGAGTGTGGTCATGGCCACCGCAGTGCTGGCCATGCTGCCACCGGCGCTGGTGGTCATGCTGATGCAAAAATGGTTCGTCAAGGGCCTGGTGGACACGGAAAAATAGGCCGGCAACCGGTCAACTCAACATGGCATCGATCCGTCTGCAACACCTCATCAAGCGCTACGGCGTGGGCAAGGCCGCCAACCAGGTGATCCACGGTGTCAGCGCCGAGGTCGCCGACGGCGAGTTCATTGTCATCGTCGGCCCGTCCGGCTGCGGCAAGTCCACCCTCTTGCGCATGGTGGCCGGGTTGGAAGAGGTCACGGGCGGAGAGATCAAAATCGGCAATCGGCTTGTCAATGATCTGGAGCCGGCCGAGCGCGACATTGCCATGGTGTTCCAAAACTATGCGCTGTACCCGCACATGAGCGTCTTTGAGAACATGGCCTATGGCCTGAAGATCGCCAAAGTGCCGGCGGCCGAGATCCGGCAGCGGGTGGACAAGGCGGCGGCGATTTTGGAAATTTTGCCCTTCTTGCAGCGCAAGCCGCGCGAGTTGTCGGGCGGGCAGCGACAGCGGGTGGCCATGGGTCGGGCCATCGTGCGCCAGCCGCAGGTGTTTTTGTTTGACGAGCCCCTGTCCAACCTGGACGCCAAGCTGCGGGCCCAGACCCGGCTGGAGATCCAGAAACTGCACCGCGAGTTAGGCATCACCTCGCTGTTTGTGACCCACGACCAGGTGGAGGCCATGACGCTGGCGCAGCGCATGATGGTGATGAACAATGGGGTGATGGAGCAGTTTGGCACGCCCGAGGAGGTGTACAACCGGCCGGCCACCACCTTTGTGGCAAGCTTCATCGGCTCGCCACCGATGAACCTGCTCAAACACGCGCCCGACGCCCGGCCAGGCACCATCACCGGCGTGCGGCCAGAACACCTGGACATCGGACCGACCGGCTGGGCGCTCACCGTCGAAGCGGTGGAGTTGCTGGGCGCCGAGCGCTTGGTATACGGCCGTTGGCAACACGGCGGCGACGAGGTGGTGGTGCTGCGTACGGAAGAATCGCACGCCGTGCCCGGGCTGGGCCATACCATCCACGTGCAAGCCCGCCCCGGCAAAATTCACTGGTTTGACGCCGCAAGCGGCCAACGCAAGGACGCCCCATGACCCCCGTCACTTCAGGCCATTGGCCCTACCCGCGCTGGGTGGCCCACCGGGGAGCGGGCAAACTCGCTCCGGAGAACACCCTGGCCAGCTTCCGCCTGGGCGCCGCTCACGGCTACCGCATGTTTGAGTGCGACGTCAAGCTCAGCGCCGACGAGGTGCCCTTCCTGATGCACGATGCCACCCTCAGTCGAACGACTGACGCTGCGCAACGGTTGGGGTCAGGTGCCAGCGCCGTAGGGGGTGATCACCCCTGGGGCTTGCTGGCGCAACTCGACGCCGGTGGCTGGCACTCGCGCGCCTACGCCGGCGAACCGCTGCCGGCGCTGGCCAACATCGCCCACTATTGCTTGGCCAACAGTTTTTTTCTCAACATCGAGATCAAACCCACGCCTGGCCTGGCTCGCCGCACCGGCGAAGTGGTGGCGCAGCAGGCCGCGCAACTCTGGGCCGGCGCCGAGGTGCCGCCGCTGCTGACCTCGTTCGAGCCCGAAGCTCTGGCTGGCGCCCGCGACACCCGGCCCGAACTGCCGCGCGGTCTGCTGCTCGACACCCTCTGGACCGGCTGGCTGGAAACCGCCCACACGCTGGGTTGCGTGGCCATCGTCTGTAACCACGCGCTGTGGGATGCGTCGAGCGTTCGGCAAGCCAAAAGCGCAGGATTTCGCACCCTGAGCTACACCGTCAACGACGAATGGGCGGCGCAGCGCCTGCTGGACCTGGTCACCGACGCCATCATCACCGACCGGATCGACCTGTTCGTGCCGGCCTGACTTGCGCCCTTCGCTATCATTTATTCTCATTTGTCAGGTTTTCGCTCGTTATTGAAAGGATGCACGCCATGAAATTTCCGCTCAAACAACTCGGCTTGGCCTTGGCGGCCGGCGCACTTCTGCTGGCCGGCGCAGCCCGGGCCGCCGATCCCAAGGTGCTCAACATCTACAACTGGTCGGACTACATTGCCGAGGACACGATCAAGAATTTTGAAAAAGAAACCGGCATCAAGGTGCGCTACGACACCTATGACAACAACGAAATCCTGCACGCCAAGCTGGTGGCAGGCAAGACCGGTTATGACATCGTGGTACCGGGTTCGCACTTTGCCAAAACCCAGATCGAGGGCGGCCTGCTGCAAAAACTCGACCGCAGCAAACTCAGCAACTGGGGCAATCTGGACAAAGGTCTGCTGGAGCAACTGGCCAAGCTCGACCCGGGCAATGCGCATTTGGTGGACTGGCTATGGGGCTATGTCACGGTGGGCATCAATATCAACAAGGTGAAAGCGGCGCTGGGTGATCTGCCCATGCCCGAGAACGCCTGGAGCCTGCTGTTTGACCCCAAGTACGCCAGCAAGCTCAAGAGCTGCGGTGTCAGCGTGCTCGACTCTGCCTCTGAGGTACTGCCAGCCGCCCTGCTGTACTTGGGCAAACCACCCTACAGTCGCGAGGCGGCCGATTACGCCGAAGCGGGCAAACTGCTCAAGTCGATTCGGCCTTTTGTCACCAAATTTTCTTCTTCGGGCTATATCGAGGACATGGCCGGCGGCGCGACCTGTCTGGTGATGGGTTTCTCGGGCGACATCAACATTGCCCGCAGTCGGGCAGCTGAGGCTGCCACCGATACCAAGTCAAAGTCCAAAGCCAAGCCCAAGGCGCCGGTGCTGATCGAAGCCCTGGTACCCAAGGCCGGAGCCACGCTTTTCTTTGACACCATGGCAATTCCCAAAGACGCCAAAAATGTAGAGAACGCCCACCTGTTCATCAACTATATTTTGCGCCCGGAAGTACACGCCTCATTGACCAACAAGGTGTTTTACGCCAACCCCAACGCTGCTTCCCTGAAATTTGTTCAAAAGGAGGTTGCCGAGAACAAGTCGATCTTCCTGGACGCAGAGGCTACCAAAACCATGGTTGCGCCAGATGTTTTACCGCAAGACTTGCGGCGCGTGCAAACCCGCACCTTTACCAGTTTCAAAGCCGGCAGGTGAATCCAGGGCCGAGCCATGTCAGGCCGGATCAGGCTCGCCAGGAGCGCCGCAGCAACCATTGGCTGCTGGAGCAGGCCACGGCCATAGCGGCATAGGTCAGCATTTTTCCGTCCCGGCCAAACAGCAGCAAGCCAGCCATTAGAACTGCCAGACAAACACTGGCGTTGATGGCCAACTGCACCTTGAAGGCGGGCGCCGCTGCCACTTTTTTCAGCCCCAGGTGGGCGCTCAGGGTCAGCCCTAGCGCCAACCCAACAGCCGGCGCTGCAAAATCAATCAGGTGCGCCAAGGCGGCGATTGGCCCCATGCGGGTTTATTCCAGAGCGGCAGGGTGGTTCGACATCAGCGTATGATTTTATAATCTGCCCATGCCAGTCTGGGCCCTTGGGCTAAACCACACCACCGCACCTCTGGATTTACGTGGTCGCTTCGCATTTGCGATTGAACAGATTGAACCCACCTTGCTGGCGCTGCGCCGGGCTCTGACCCGAACCCCCGAAGCGGCCCTGATCTCCACCTGCAACCGCACGGAAATTTACTGCGCCGGCGAGCAAGCCGAGCTTGAAGGCACGCTGGCCTGGCTGGCAGAATCCGGCGGCGTTGCGCCAACCGCCCTGAGATCCCACACCTACGCTTTGCAAGATGGGCTCGCTGCGCGCCACGCATTTCGGGTGGCTAGCGGACTGGACTCCATGGTTCTGGGCGAGCCGCAGATATTGGGTCAGTTCAAAGATGCGGTGCGCGCCGCCGAGGCCGCTGGTACCCTGGGCAGCACCCTGAGCCAAATGTTCCAGCGCTCCTTTGCAGTCGCCAAGGAGGTGCGCAGCTCGACCGAGATCGGCGCGCATTCGATCAGCATGGCGGCGGCGGCGGTGCGGCTGTCGGGCCAGCTGTTTGAAGACCTGGGAAAGGTCAACATCTTGTTTGTGGGCGCGGGCGAAATGATTGATTTGTGTGCCACCCACTTTGCAGCCAAAACACCCAAGCGCATGGTGATTGCCAACCGCACGCTGGAGCGTGGGGCAAAGCTGGCTAGCCGCTTTGGCGGCGAGGTGATGCACTTGGCCGAAGTGCCAGAGCGGCTGCATGAGTTTGATGCGGTTGTCAGCTGCACTGCCAGCACCCTGCCGATCATCGGGCTTGGCGCGGTGGAGCGGGCCCTGAAGCGGCGCCGGCGTCGGCCGATGTTCATGGTCGATCTGGCCGTGCCGCGCGACATTGAGCCTGAAGTCAAAGCCCTGGACGATGTCTATTTGTACACCGTAGACGACCTTGCCGGGGTGGTGCAGACCGGGCAGGCCAACCGGCGGGCCGCCGTGGCCCAGGCCGAGGCCATAGTGGATGCCGGCGTGCAAAGCTTTATGCAGTGGGTCGCGCAGCGCAACGCAGTGCCTTTGATCCAACAACTCCAGGCCCAGGCTGACGAATGGCGTGCCACAGAAATAGCCCGTGCCCGCAAGCTGCTGGCCAAGGGCGATGATGTTGAGGCGGTGCTGGAGGCGCTCTCGCGTGGCCTAACTCAAAAAATGCTGCACGGCGCACTTGCCGAGTTACATGCTGGCGATACCCTTGCCCGCGAGCGCGCCAGCACCGCGATTCAGCATTTCTTTTTGCGCCGGGAACGTTAGCTGCGCGAGCTGCGATGCGCTCGGCCACAGCGCCAAGTCATAGGCCCCAAGGCTGGAGCGTCCGGTTGCGGGCCAGCGAGTGAACTGTCCAACCCATCCACGCGACTACCGCACCAGCCCACTTTGAAACCTTTTTTTAGACAACAACTCGCCCGCTACGCCGATCGCCTCGGCGAGCTTGAGTTCCTGCTGTCCCGCCCGGACATCATGCAGGACATGAGCCAATTCTTGGTGCTTTCGCGCGAGCACACCGAGGTGGCCGCGGTGGCTGACCGCTGGGGTCGGTTTGGCCTGCGCGAGGCTGATCTGGCCAGTGCCCGGGAGCTGCTGCTCGGCGCGACCGAAGACCCTGAGATGGCCTTGTTGGCACAATACGAAGTGAGTGCAGCCCAGGCCGAGTTGACGATTTTGGAAGAAGAGCTGCAGCGCATGCTGCTGCCCAAGGACCCAGACGATGCACGCAATGCCTTTGTCGAAATTCGGGCTGGCACCGGCGGCGACGAGTCAGCCCTGTTTGCCGCTGACCTGGCCCGGCTCTACACCCGCTACTGCGACAGGCGCGGCTGGCGCGTCGAAGTCATCAGCGAATCGCCCAGCGAACTCGGCGGCTTCAAGGAGTTGGTGCTGCGCATTGCCGGCGAGCAGGTCTACGGCTCACTCAAGTTCGAGTCTGGCGGCCACCGGGTACAGCGGGTACCGGTCACTGAAACCCAGGGACGTATTCACACCAGCGCCTGCACCGTGGCGGTGCTGGCTGAGCCTGATGAGGCCACAGCGGTACAGATCAACCCGGCTGATTTGCGCATCGACACCTACCGCGCCAGCGGCGCCGGGGGGCAGCACATCAATAAGACCGACTCAGCGGTGCGCATCACGCACCTGCCCACAGGCATCGTGGCCGAGTGCCAGGACGACCGCAGCCAACACCGCAACAAGGCCAAAGCGCTGCAGGTTCTGTCGGCCCGTATCCAGGAAAAAGACCGCTCCGAGCGGGCAGCGCGCGATGCCGCGCAGCGCAAAAGCCTGATCGGCAGCGGCGATCGCAGCGACCGCATCCGAACCTACAACTTCCCCCAAGGCCGCCTGAGCGACCACCGCATCAACCTCACGCTCTACAAGCTGCCCACCATCATGGAGGGAGATCTCGACGATGTGGTTCAGGCTCTGCAGGCCTATGAGGCAGCCCAGCAACTCGCCGAACTCGAAGTCGGCCTGAAACCTTGAAACCGCCATGACCGGGCCAGCCACGGCCCAAGCGCCTGAGCGCTCTGTTGCTGCCGCATTGCGCCAAGCCATTGCGATGGGCATTGATCGGCTCGACGCCCAGCTGTTGCTGTTGCATGCGCTGGGCCAAGGCTCGCGGGGCCGGGCTTGGCTGCTGACTCATGACACTGACACCCTACCGGCCCAAAGCGCAGCGCAATTTGAACAAGCCCTGACCAGGCGCGCGCAGGGCGAGCCCCTGGCCTACATCACCGGCCGGCAGGGGTTTTATGGCCTCGATTTAAGCGTCAACGCCAGTGTGCTGGTGCCCCGGGCTGACACCGAGACCCTGGTCGACTGGGCGCTTGAGCTCCTGCCGGCGACCTCAGAACGCAGTCTTGATGTGCTTGACCTTGGCACCGGCAGCGGCGCGATAGCTCTGGCGATCAAGTCGCATCGCCCCTGGGTAAACATGCAAGCGCTGGACAGCAGTCAGGCGGCGCTGGCAGTGGCAGGCCAGAATGCGGCACAGCTGGGGTTGCAGATCGAGCTCAAGCTTGGCAACTGGCTGGAGGGCGTCGGTGAGCGCTACCACCTGATCCTCGCCAACCCGCCCTATATTGCCGAGGCCGACCACCATTTAGCAGCACTCAGACACGAGCCACTGCAGGCGCTTAGCGCCGGTGCGGACGGCCTTGCAGACCTGCGCCGAATCATTGTGCAGGCAGCAGACTGCCTGCATGCCGGGGGCTGGCTGCTGCTGGAGCACGGGCACACACAGGCCCGCAGCGTGGGTGATTTGCTGGCCCTGGCTGGCTTCAGCGGCGTCGCTTCGCGTCGCGATCTCTCGGGTATCGAGCGATGCACCGGGGCCCAGCTGGGCCGCGACCAGAACTGATGGCCCGCACTCTTTGCTGCACTCTTTGCTTGGCGACAATGCTCTGAGCCCTGACAATCAAAGGGTTACCCTCGGGCTTGACTGCGGTGGCATAGTCAACTCAGTGAAATAATCTGTCCCTCACCCTTTAAGGAACCCCAACATGAGTGAAACTCAACAACGCATCGGCCAACTGGTAAAAGACAATGAGGTGGTGCTGTTCATGAAAGGCAATGCGAACTTTCCGCAGTGCGGCTTTTCTGGACGGGCAATACAGATTCTGAAGGCATGCGGTGTGGACCCGAAGTCGGTCAAGACCGTGAACGTGCTTGAAGATGCCGAAATCCGCGCCGGCATCAAGGATTACAGCAACTGGCCCACCATTCCCCAGCTCTATGTCAAGGGCGAGTTCATTGGCGGCTCGGACATCATGATGGAAATGTACGAAAACGGCGAATTGCAGCAAGTGCTCACCCCCCGGGCCTGATCCAGCACTCATCTGCCCCGGCTAGCCTCAGGGCAACCAGTCGGTTTTCGCGCCAAGCACCGCCGCCGGGTAAGCCGCTTGCCCGCGCGAGCCGTTGTATCGGCCCAGCGCCATGAACAGATCCCCCCCCTCCCGGTCAAGGTAGTGGCGCAGGATCACGCAGCCAAAACGCAAATTGGTCTGCATGCCAAAAAGGCGCTGGCTGTCACCATCAGACAGCCAACGGATCCAAAAAGGCATGACTTGCATATAGCCTCGTGCGCCAGCCCTGGAGACCGCAAATTTTCGGAAATTGCTCTCCACCTGAATCAAGGCCAAGACCAAGGCAGGCTCCAAACCGGCACGCGTGCTTTCATACCAAAGGGTTTGTAAAAACTCTGTTCGCGCCGCCAAGGCTGGCTCTTTTCGCCGCAAACGCGCGCTCATCTTGGTGAGCCAGCGTAAATAATCAATGCGCGCATCGCTGCTAACGAAGTCAGGCACAGGCGGTGCGTCATCGGCCACCGCGGCGCTCAAGGCGGTTCTGACCGAGTCTGCCAGCGGCTCTTCGGTCTGAGCGCCAGCCCAGGCCGGTCGGCCCAGAGCCAGCAGCCCAAGCCCCGAGAGCAGGGCCAGCAGGCTGGCACGTCGCGCAGTCAACAGCCTGGCCACGAGCTGGTTCAGGTCGACAGACGTGCCCGCAAAAACCCGGCAATCTCGGACAAAGGCACCGCGGCAGCTGCCGAATCCCGCCGGTGTTGGTATTCAACCTCACCGGCTTTCAAACTGCGGTCCCCCAAGGTGACGCGATGGGGCACACCGATCAACTCCCAATCGGCAAACATCGCGCCGGGGCGCTCGCAGCGGTCGTCCAAGATTACATCCACACCCAGCTCAAGCAACTCGGCATACAGTGCCTCGGCAGCAGCCTTGACATCGGCAAACCGGTCTGGACTGATTGGGCACAGCACCACGGTAAACGGAGCCAGGGCATCGGGCCAGATGATGCCGCGGGCATCATGATTTTGTTCAATGGCGGCAGCCGGTAGCCGCGTGATGCCGATGCCATAGCAACCCATCTCCATCAATTGGGGCTTGCCATTGACATCCAGAAAAGTGGCATTCATGGCCTGGCTGTACTTGGTGCCCAGGTAAAACACATGCCCCACCTCAATGCCCCGCTCAATCGCCAGGGCGCCGCCACCGTCCGGAGACAGGTCGCCTGCCACAACATTGCGCAGGTCGGCCACACAATCGGGCTCGGGCAGATCGCGTCCCCAGTTCACTCCGGTCATGTGGAAATCAAGTTCGTTAGCGCCACAAACCCAGTCGCTCATCACCGCCACCTCGCGATCAGCCACCACACGCAGGGGTTTCTTCAAATTGATCAGGCCCAGGTAGCCCGGTTTACAAGCAAAGTGTGCGTCGATCTCCGGCAGCGTGGCAAAACGGAAACCGCCCTCCAAGCCTGGTACTTTGCTGGCTTTTAGCTCGTTCATGTCATGGTCGCCACGCAGCAGCAGCAGCCAGACCTGGGTTTTGAGCAATTCACCAGCCTCATTTTTTTCTTCTGTGGCGAGTACCAGCGACTTCACCGTCTTGTGTAAGGGCAGGCCAAGGTAACTCGCCACATCAGCGCAGGTGCTTTGGCCGGGCGTGGCGGTTTTGGTCATGGCCAGAGTTGGCGCGGGACGCGCAAATTGTGGCGCCAGGGCTTCGGCTTTTTCCATGTTGGCAGCGTAATTGCTGCCGGGGCAGTAGACGATGGCGTCCTCACCGGTGGCCGCTATCACCTGAAACTCTTCGCTCAGGTCGCCGCCAATGGCTCCGCTGTCGGCAGCCACTGCTCGGTAGCTCAGGCCAAAACGGTCAAAAATGCGCCGGTAGGCCTGCGCCATGGTCTGGTAGCTGACTTTGGCGCTGGCCTGGTCACGGTCAAAGCTGTAGGCGTCTTTCATGATGAACTCGCGCCCCCGCATGAGACCAAAACGGGGCCGGCGCTCATCGCGAAACTTGGTCTGAATTTGATAATAGTTGCGCGGCAGCTGCTTGTAGCTGCGGATATCCTGGCGTGCGATGTCTGTCACCACCTCTTCACTGGTGGGTTGCACCACGAAGTCCCGCTCATGCCGGTCTTTGATGCGTAGCAACTCTGGGCCCATCTTCGCGAACCGCCCGGTCTCGTGCCACAACTCAGCTGGCTGCACCACTGGCATAGCAATCTCAACTGCGCCGGCGCGGTTCATTTCTTCACGGACAATCGCCTCAACCTTCCGCACCACCCGCAGCCCCAGGGGCATCAAGGTATAGATGCCGGCGCCAATTTTTTTGATCATGCCGGCGCGCGTCATCAGCCTGTGGCTGGCGATTTCTGCGTCGCTGGGAGCTTCCTTGAGGGTCGAAATAAAAAATTGGGAGGCTTTCATGGCTTCAAGGCTGATCTTCTAAGGGCTGCCCCTCTTGCCGCGCAGCCCATGCTGTGCATAATCGACGCAGTTGAAAAATTGGGGTTTGATTATGCTTGACCGGGACGGCTTTAGGCCCAACGTCGGCATCGTCCTGATCAACCAGAAAAATCAGGTGTTCTGGGGCAAACGGATACGCACTCACTCATGGCAGTTTCCGCAGGGTGGCATTGACCGGGGGGAGACTCCGGAGCAGGCCATGATTCGCGAACTGCACGAGGAAATCGGGCTACAGCCCGAGCATGTACGTATCGTTGCCCGCACCCGTGACTGGTTGCGGTACGAGGTGCCAGACCGATACATACGCCGCGACGCACGCGGTCACTACAAGGGCCAAAAACAAATCTGGTTCCTGTTGCAGTTGCTCGGGCACGACTGGGATTTGAACCTGCGCGCCACCGACCACCCAGAGTTCGACGCTTGGCGCTGGAACGATTATTGGGTGCCGCTGGACGCGGTGGTGGAGTTCAAACGCGGGGTCTATGAAATGGCCCTCACCGAACTGTCCCGCTACCTGCCGCGACATGAGCAGCGAATGAGATCGCTCAGGGAAGACCTGCGGGAATTGCATGCAGCCGAGGGCGATGGGTTTGCCGCCCAAGAGGCCCATGGCGTAGCGCCAGCCAAAGGCCCGGAGCCGGCCTGAGCCCGCTGCGCCGCCCAAGCCTGCCCGCGCAGCAAGGGCGCATGCTTCGAAAGTACGGCCCGCCAGCGGGTCAGCGGGTCAGCACCAGGTTGTCACGGTGAACCATCTCGGGCTCAGAGACATAACCCAGCAGCTTTGCAAACTCACTGGACGGTTTGCGACAAATCAACCGGGCTTCGGCACTGGCGTAGTTGGCCAAGCCACGGGCTACCTCTAGCCCCTGGGGGTCGCATACGGCGATGACATCGCCCCTGGAGAAGTTCCCTTCCACGGCGGTCATGCCGATGGGCAAGAGACTTTTGCCGCCAGCGCGCAGTTGTTGCACCGCGCCCGGGTCTACTGTGACGGACCCGCGCAGTTGCAGGTGGTCGGCAATCCACTGTTTGCGCGCCTGGTTTTTTTGAGTTTGTGCCACCAACAGGGTGCCAATGGCCTCGCCCTGCGTCAAGCGCAGCAATACATCGGGCTCGCGGCCCCAGGCAATCACGGTGGACGCACCTGAACCAGCGGCCCGTTTCGCAGCCAGAATTTTGGTGATCATGCCGCCACGGCCCAAACTCGAACCTGCCCCGCCTGCCATGGCTTCAAGGGCTGGATCAGCAGCCTTGGCCTCATGCACAAAAACAGCTCCCGGGTCACGCCTGGGGTCGGCGGTAAACAAGCCCTTCTGGTCAGTCAGGATCACCAGGGCGTCGGCCTCGACCAGATTGGCCACCAGCGCGCCAAGCGTGTCGTTATCTCCAAATTTGATTTCATCGGTAACCACCGTGTCGTTCTCATTGATCACTGGCACCACGCCAAGCTTGAGCAGGGTCAGCAGGGTGGAGCGGGCATTGAGGTAGCGCTCGCGGTCGGCCAGATCGGCGTGTGTCAGCAACACCTGGGCACTGCCCAAACCGTTTTCGCGCAACTTGGTCTCGTACATTTGCGCCAGGCCCATCTGCCCAACGGCCGCTGCCGCTTGGAGCTCATGGATTTCATTGGGCCGGTTGCGCCAGCCCAAACGCTTCATTCCCTCGGCGATGGCGCCACTGGAGACCATGATGACTTCGCGCCCACCACGCACCAGCAGCGACAACTGGCGGCACCACTCCCCAATCGCCGCCTCGTCGAGGCCGCGGCCATCGTTGGTCACCAAGCTCGAGCCCACCTTGACCACAATGCGGCGGGCGTCGCGCAGCATCGGTGAAGCGATCACGCTGTTCATATCGGCAAGCAGAGTGCGGCCCAGACGCTACTAAAGCACTGGCACAAAACGGGGGTCCAGCTCAGCCGCAGGGAGTGCTGCCGCCTGCTGCGCCTTGATGTGCTGGTAAGCGGCTCGGGTAAGCTGCTCACAGCCCTCGCGCGTCAGGGCAGAGATCTCAAACACCGGGCCCTTGTACTTGAAACGCTTGACAAAGTCTCGCACCACCTCGGCGCGCCGCTCGGCGGGAACCATGTCTAGCTTGTTGAGTACCAGGTAGCGCGGTTTGCGGTAGAGCTCAGGGTCGTATTTTTTTAGTTCATTGACGATGGCCTTGGCCTGCGCCACTGTGTCAACGGCTTCGTCGAAGGGCGCCAGATCGACCACGTGCAGCAACAAGCGGGTGCGCTGCAAATGGCGCAAAAACAAGTGACCCAGGCCGGCCCCCTCGGAGGCGCCCTCGATCAAGCCAGGAAGGTCGGCCACCACAAAGCTCTGCTCTGGCCCAACCCGCACCACCCCCAAGTTGGGATGCAAGGTGGTAAATGGGTAATCTGCGATGCGCGGCCGGGCGTTCGAAATAGCCGTGATCAAGGTCGACTTGCCCGCGTTGGGCATACCCAGCAACCCGACATCAGCCAACACCTTGAGTTCGAGCTTGAGGTTTTTTTTATCGCCCGGCCAGCCCGGAGTTTTTTGCCGCGGCGCCCGGTTGATAGCGCTTTTGAAACGCATATTGCCAAAACCCCCGTCGCCCCCTTTGGCAATGGCAATCATCTCACCGGGCGTGAGCAACTCAAACAACAGCTCACCGGTGTCTGCATCAGAGATGATCGTGCCGACCGGCATCTTCAGCGTGATGTCCTCGCCAGCCGCGCCAAACATGTCCGAGCCCATGCCATGCTCGCCTCGCTTGGCTTCATGGCGGCGCGAGAACCGGAAATCAACCAGCGTATTGAGGTTTGAGTCAGCCATCGCGAAAACATGGCCGCCACGGCCGCCGTCGCCACCATTCGGGCCACCGAACTCTTTGTATTTTTCATGCCGGAAAGAAACACAGCCGGCGCCCCCGTCTCCTGCAGAGACGTCAATAAAGGCTTCGTCGACGAACTTCATGTTAGGGGCTTTATAAACGAAAAACCCCGCGCAGCGCGCAGGGTCTGTCAGGAAAACGAAACAGGGCTCAGGCTGTAGTAACGCTCACCGTCTGATTATTGAGTGCGCCCTTGACAGCAAACGACACATGCCCGTCTACCAGTGCAAACAAGGTGTGATCTTTGCCAATGCCGACATTCACACCGGGGTGGAACTTGGTTCCGCGCTGGCGTACGATGATTGCGCCGGCGCTCACCGCCTCGCCACCAAAAGCCTTCACACCCAGCATCTTGGGCTTGGAATCCCGGCCGTTTCGCGTCGAGCCGCCGCCTTTTTTCTGTGCCATGACCTGCTCCCTTTAAGCCGCAATGGCACCGACCAACAGTTCGGTGAACTGCTGCCGATGCCCCTGCCGTTTTTGGTAGTGCTTGCGACGGCGCATTTTGAAGATGCTGACCTTGTCGTGCTTACCGTGTGCCAAAACAGTGACACTCACTGATGCGCCGGACACCAAGGGCGTACCCACCTTAAGCTCTGCGCCGTTACCGACTGCCAGAATTTGGTCGAATACGATTTCTTGGCCTACGTCCGCAGCAATCTGTTCTACTTTAATTTTTTCGCCGGTCGCAACTTTGTATTGTTTGCCACCGGTTTTTATGACCGCGTACATATTGACCTCTTGTCTTTTACTCTGCGAACGGATTTTCACGGAGCCCGACACTATAACATGGGCTAACAGGAGCCAAAATACAGAATTCACCGGCGTCTTTGGGTCCTGGCTTGCTGCAAGCGCCCAAGTGGTTCGGCTCCCAGCTTCCACCCCTGAGAACCCATCTCTGAGACCCCGCAATTTTCTATAATCCAAATTCCCAACCGAGCCCTCGCCTTGCACACCAAATCCCCCAACACCAGCGCCAACACCAGCATGGCGGTCATTGCGTCGGACATGTCGGCCGTTGACCAAGAAATTGTGCAGCGCCTGGGCTCTGAGGTACCCCTGGTCGGGCAGGTGTCGCGCTACATCATCGCGGCCGGCGGCAAGCGCTTGCGCCCCGCTTTGCTGCTGCTAACCAGCGGCGCACTGGGTTTTAGCGGAGCGCAGCGCATCGGCCTGGCTGCCGTGGTGGAGTTCATCCATACAGCCACGCTATTGCATGACGACGTTGTCGATGATTCTGCGCTGCGACGCGGCAATGCCACCGCCAACGAAACCTTTGGCAACCCAGCCAGCGTCCTGGTAGGCGATTTTTTGTACTCACGGGCTTTTCAGATGATGGTCGAGGCGGGCGACATGCGGGTCATGCAGGTGCTGGCTGATGCCACCAACGTGATTGCAGAGGGCGAAGTCATGCAGCTCATGAACATGCACAACGCCGAGCTCGACGAAGCCAGCTACCTGCAAGTGATCCGCTCCAAAACTGCCAAGCTGTTTGAGGCGAGCGCTCGGGTGGGGGCAATTTTGGCAAATGCAACGCCCGACCGCGAGCAGGCCTGCGCCGACTACGGCCAAGCGTTGGGCACGGCTTTCCAAGTGGTTGACGATGTTCTCGATTACACCGGCGATGCCGCAGTGATGGGGAAAAGCCTGGGCGACGACCTGCGCGAAGGCAAGGCCACGCTGCCATTGATCGCGGCCATGCAGCGGGGCTCGACGGAAGATCGCGCCATCGTGAAACATGCCATCGAGACCGGTGACAGCGAGCGGCTGGGCGAAATCATCACGATTCTTCGACGAACCGGCGCAATCGACGTGGCAAACCAAGCTGCCAGCGCCGAAGCCGCCCGCGCCGTTGCAGCAGCCCAGCTGCTCCCTCCTGGCCCCCACGCCAATTGCCTGACGGAACTGGCCGCCCAACTGCTCAAGCGTCAAGCCTGATGCAACTGGAAAAGGCTGGCAGACCCGCGTGAATGCTGCCCTGCGTCAGTACATTACTGAACACCCCCTAGGTCAATAATCAGCCGCACTCATGTCGACGCCTTCACCGAAAACAAAGCCCAGCACCCCGTTGGATTCCGCTCGGCTGACGAAATCAGAAATCGACTCCTTGAGGCAAAACAAGCAGTTGATCTCCGACTAGGTTCAAAAAGAATTGCAGGGGTCTTTGGGGCTCAAGA
>SHXM01000055.1 GCA_009693325.1 Rhodoferax sp. | reverse complement strand
GCCAGGTACTGCTCAACTTTGCCAGCAACGCGGTTAAATTTACCCAGCAGGGGGAAGTCGAGATCTCCGTGGTGGCAAGCCAAGTGATGGAGCATTCGGCCCACCTGCGCTTCGCTGTGCGGGACACCGGCATTGGCATCAGTGAGGCGCAGCGCGGCGCCTTGTTCAAAGATTTTTCACAGGCCGACAGCTCAACCACCCGCAAATACGGCGACACCGGTCTGGGCCTGGCGATTGCGGCGCGCTTGGTGGATTTGATGGGCGGAGAGTACGGCCTCGCCTCAAGTGCCGCGGTGGGCTCGACCTTCTGGTCCGCCGTCCCCCTGGGCCTGCAGACCGACGCACCCGCAGCGCCGCAGATGCCGGCGGATGCTGCGGGCTTTCGGATCCTGGTGGTTGACGACAACGCCAGCGCCCGCCGGCAACTTTGCGACATGCTGGGGCGCATGAATTTTTCCGTCGAATCAGCCGGCACAGGTGCTGATGCTCTGTTGGCATTGCAGGCCGCGCAGGCGTGCCAGCAGCCCCCCGATGTGGTCTTGCTGGATTGGCAGCTGCCCGACATCAGCGGCGCGGCGCTGGCCCGCCAGATTCGGCAAACGCCTCTTGGCCGCCAACCCCACCTGAGTTTGCTCACCGCCTTCGGGCGCGAACACCTGTTTGCCGCCGCCACCCTGGACGGCATCGACAGCATGCTGGGCAAGCCGGTCAGCGGGTCAGCACTGTTTGAGCACATGATGTCTGTTTTGGGGCGCAGCGCCTTCCAGTCTGTGCCAGCCGAGTCTGTTGCCGGCGAGCCTGAGGCGCTGCTGGACCTGCGGGCACTGCGCGGGCGACGCGTGCTGCTGGTTGAAGACAATGCAATCAACCGGGAGCTCGGCCTGGAATTGCTGCAGGAGCAGGGCCTGCGCGTGGTCACTGCCGAGCATGGGCAACAGGCCCTGGAGCTGTTGCGTGCCGGGTTGCACTTTGATCTGGTGTTGATGGACATCCAGATGCCGGTGCTTGACGGGCTGGCCGCCACCCGCGCGATTCGGGCTCTGCCAGGTTTTGCCGAATTGCCTATTTTGGCCATGACCGCCAACGCCATGTCGGAGGACCGGCAGCGCTGCCTGGACGCCGGCATGAACGACTTTGTCACCAAGCCGATTGACATCAAGGCGCTGTGGCGTGCCCTGCTGCGCTGGCTGCCATATCGAAGCGGGCCCGGCAAGAGGCCCGCAGACCCGCCTGGCCCCGGTCAGCCGTCGGAACTGTCGTTGGTGCTGGCCGGCCCGGTTGAGGGCCTTGACACTGATCTGGGCCTGCGCCGCTGCCTTGGCAGGCCAGACTTTTATCTGGGGCTGCTGCGCCAATTTGCCGAAGGTCAGGACCAAGAAGCCAAGCAATTGCAACTCGCGCTGGAGCAGTCCAATTGGCTTTTGGCACAGCGTTTGGCGCACACCCTGAAATCTGTGGCGGCCAACCTTGGAGCGCTGCGGCTGCAAGCCCTGGCCGATTCGCTGGAGCGTGCTTTGGCAGCCCAGGCACCCGGCCCGCCCGACACCCAACACCTGCTCGAGCAGGGGCAGCAAGTCGATTTGGCCACCCGGCACCTGTTGCAACAACTGGCGCTGGCGCTGGCGCTGGGCCCGGCCCCGCGGGACCAAGCTGCAGCTGATGCGCCTGCCATAGCCGCCCCTCTGCCAGCCCCCGGTGCCATTGCCACGCCGTTGCGCGAACTGCTGGCCCGTGGGGACTTTGACGCCTTGGACCTGTTTGTCAGCCAGGCCAACCCGCTGCGCCAGGCCATGGGCACCCAGTTTGAGCCATTCGAGCGGGCCCTGGCGGCCTTTGATTTCGATCGGGCGTTAGTCCTGCTCGACAGCACTCACCCGCAGCCGGCAGCGCCCGTCTAGCCGGCATTCACCAACAAGCAAGCATGCATGCATGCAAGCAACACGAGCAAACTATGAGCCACAGCCCCCAAACCGCCACCGTGATGGTGGTGGACGACACCCCGCAAAACCTGCTCCTGATGACTGAGCTGTTGCGCGCCGACTACCGGCTGCAAGTAGCCAATAGCGGCGAGCGCGCACTCGCCCTGCTGGCCAGCGAGGCTCTGCCAGATTTGATTTTGTTGGACATCATGATGCCCGGCCTGGATGGCTACGAGGTGTTGCGGCGCATCAAGGCTGCGCCCGCTAGACGGGATATCCCGGTGATCTTCATGACCGCCAAAAGCGATGTAGCCGATGAGGTACTGGGCCTGCAACTCGGCGCGGCTGACTACATCACCAAGCCAATCAGCCCGCCCATTGTGCTGGCCCGGGTGCGCACACACCTCAGCCTCAAAGCCGCGGCTGACTTCATACGCGACAAAAACGACTACCTGGCCGCCGAGATCAGCCGGCGCACGCGTCAAGTCTCTGCTGTTCAAGACGTCACTGTGCTGGCCCTGGCATCCATGGCAGAAACACGGGACAACGAAACCGGCAACCATATTTTGCGCACCCAACGCTATGTCAAGTGCCTGGCCATGGCGCTGCGCGAGCACCCGCGCTTTGCCTCGACCCTGAGCAGCGACTACATAGAGCTGCTGTTCAAGTCTGCGCCCCTGCACGATATTGGCAAGGTGGGCATCCATGACGATATTTTGCTCAAACCCGGGCCCCTGAGCCCGGCTGAGTTTGAGATCATGAAAACCCACACAACCATCGGGTTTGAATCGATTGTCCGGGCTGAAAAAGCGCTTGGTGTAGCCTTTGATTTTTTACTGCTGGCCAAAGAAATTGCTCTCTGGCACCAAGAGAAGTGGGACGGCTCGGGCTACCCGCAGGCGCTGGTCGGCGATGCCATCCCTTTGTCGGCGCGCCTGATGGCTGTAGCCGATGTGTATGACGCACTCATCAGCAAGAGGGTCTATAAGGCGGCCATGACCCACGAGCAGGCGGTGGCGATCATGTCGCGCGGCCGCGGCGGGCATTTTGACCCCGACATCTTGGACGCTTTTTTGCTCTGCCAGGAAGATTTCAGGGCCATCGCCCAACAGTATTCGGACGGCTGAGGCCGGGTCACCTGGCCCGCGCCCCGCTCAATAGGGACTGGCTCAACAGGGACTTGCTCAATAGGGACTTGCAAAGCCCAGGCCAGCCAGGATGGCGATCTCCCGGGCCTCCATGTCCCGGGCCGCGCGCTGGCTGCTGTCATGCTCCCAGCCCTGGGCATGCAGCGCGCCGTGCACCAGCAGGTGGGCATAGTGGGCCCGCAGTGTTTTGCCCTGCTCGGCGGCCTCTCGGGCGATCACTGGCGCGCACAGCACCAGGTCGGCCAATACCAGTGGCGCTTGGCTGTAATCGAAGGTGAGCACATTGGTGGCGTAGTCTTTGCGCCGGTAATCCCGGTTCAGGGCCTGGGCTTCTTCGTTGCCAACAATGCGCACCGTGATCTCGGCGTCGCTTTGCAGTGCCTGGCGCAGCCAGCGTGCCACCTGGTGCCGCAGCAGCGCAGCCCGGTGCAGCGGCGCCTGGGCTAGGGTGCCGAACTGCAATGACAGCGCGAGCTGGTGGCGCATCAGCACGCTAGGCGCTCTTTTTGCTGGCGGGTCGGTTTGTCGCGTCATAGGCATCCACAATGCGGGCCACCAAGGGGTGGCGCACCACGTCGGCGCTGGTGAAGCGGCAAATGGCAATACCCTGCACCCGCCTGAGCACCCGCTCGGCATCGATCAGGCCGCTGAGCTGGGTTTTGGGCAGATCAATCTGGCTCACGTCACCGGTGACCACGGCCTTGGAGCCAAAGCCGATGCGGGTCAGGAACATTTTCATTTGCTCGGGCGTGGTGTTTTGCGCCTCGTCCAGTATCACAAAGGCATTGTTCAGGGTGCGCCCGCGCATGAAGGCCAGCGGCGCGACCTCCAGGGCGCTGCGCTCAAAGGCTTTGTGCACCTGCTCGACGCCCATCAACTCATAGAGCGCGTCATACAGTGGACGCAGGTAGGGGTCGACCTTTTGGCTCAAATCGCCGGGCAAAAACCCCAGCCGCTCCCCTGCCTCTACGGCCGGGCGGGTGAGCACAATGCGCTGCACCGCGTTGCGCTGCAAAGCATCGACTGCCATTGCCACGGCCAGATAAGTTTTGCCGGTGCCCGCCGGACCAATGCCAAACGTGATGTCCTGGGCGGCAATGTTGTCGAGGTAGAGCGCTTGGTTGGGGGTGCGGGCGCGCAGGTCTGCGCGGCGGGTCTGCAGGGCCGGCCCGGACTGCGGACCCGGTGCGCTGTCGCCGGCGAGCATCAGTTGCACTGTGGCGGGCTCAATCGGCCTGGCTGCCATTTCGTACAGGGCTTGCAGCATCTCCATGCCGCGTTGGGCTGCCAGCTTGGGCCCGTCTACCTTGAATTGCTCGTGGCGGTGAGCAATTTTGAGCTTGAGCGCCGCTTCGATGCTGCGCAGGTGCTGATCCATGGGGCCGCACAGATGCGACAGGCGGGCGTTGTTCAGGGGCGAAAAAAGATGGCGCAGAATCAAGCTGATAATTCCTTCAAAGGGCTCCAATGATAGGCATTAAATGATAGGCAAACTCACCGGTCGGCTGGACGACAAAAACCCGCCCCAGATTGTGTTGGACTGTCATGGTGTGGGCTATGAGGTGCAAGTGCCCATGAGCACTTTCTACAACCTGCCAGAAATTGGCCATCAACTCAGCTTGCTGACCCATTTTGTGGTGCGCGAAGACGCCCAGATTTTGTATGGTTTTGCCACCGCGCCAGAGCGCGAAGCTTTTCGCCAGCTCATCAAAATCTCGGGCGTGGGGCCGCGCACGGCCCTGTCCGTGCTCTCCGGGCTCAGCGTGGCCGAGTTGGCGCAGGCGGTCACCTTGCAGGAAGCCGGGCGGCTGGTCAAGGTACCCGGGATTGGCAAAAAAACCGCGGAGCGCCTGCTGCTCGAGCTCAAAGGCAAGCTTGGCGCCGACATCGGTCTGCCCAACCATGCCGGCAGCGACGCCCAGGCCGACATTCTGCAAGCCCTGCTGGCCCTGGGCTACAACGACCGCGAGGCCGCCGCAGCCCTCAAGGCACTGCCCCAGGAGGTCGGCGTAAGCGAAGGCATCAAACTCGCCCTACGCGCCCTAGCCAAATAAGCCCGCCGCCGGGCCGCCCCAAGGCGGGGTTCGCCCCCTCGGGGGGCATGTCATCTTGCGCTGCGAACCGGTCGCCCGTTGGTGGCTTGTACTGGGCGGGCGTTGTTGGGGAACAGCTGGGTGAACAGGCGCAGCTGTTCCCGGCTGATGCTGGTTGGCTGTTTGAAAACCAGCCACAACACCCCCTCGGTGCAGGGTGGTGTGGTCAAGGATCCGAAAAACTGGTAATAGCGCTGCTCTTTGGGCAGCAGCTCGTTGAGGTCGATCAGGCCCGTTGGCAGGCGCACCCGATCGCCAGTATCGAGCGGCATGTGGGTCCAGATTTTGTGGATCAGGTTGTTGGCCGTGCCGGGGTCGAGCAACACAGCCACGATCGCAAGCTGTCCTTCGGCATTGCGGTGCACCAAGTGGGCCACCATGGCGTAGCTTCGAAAATTGATCCGCTCCTCGGACGGCGCATGAAACTGCAAATGCAGCAGCTTGTAGGTCGAGCCGCGCACGCTCAGCAGGTTGTCGCCGATCACATCCACTTGAATCGTGTAGCCATTGTTCACCACCGACCCCTCGCTGGGCAGGTAGTTGAACTGCAGCGGCTCAGCCGGCCCCTGCAGGGTTTCGGCGTCGTCGATGTTAATGGGGGATTGCCGCTTGCCTGTGCCGCAGAGCACAAACTCGGGCTTGAGGCTGGCCCAGGCCGGCGGGCCGGTTTCGCCTTGGTAGCTCCATGCGGCCTCGGCCGCCGCCGGCCCCGACTCTTTGGGCGGCTCTTTGGTCAGCGGCGCGGCCAGCGCAGCCGCTCTAGCCCGGGTGTATGGCCGGCTGGCCGGGGGCCTGCCGGCCCCAGTGCGCTCGCTCGGCCCAGCTGCGCGTGGCGCGGCCGCTTTGGCCGGAGTGCTTTCTGCAAGTGCCTCGCTGGCTTGCATGGTGATGTATTTTTTCTCCTTGCCATTGATGACCAGTGTGAGGCGTTTTTTAGGCGGACCGCCTGGCTCCAAGCCCTCGAGCAGTTGTTGGGCCGTGCTTTTGCTGCTGCCTGTGGTGGCCGAAGCGGGCAGGCCAGGCGCTGCCGGGGCGGTAGGCGGCGCCGGTTTTTTTATTGCCGGCACCAGGGCTGGCTCAGCTGCCCGGGCCAAGCCAGCGGCTGCGCTGAGCAGGGCCAGCAGCCAGAGCAGGTGCGGTAGGGTGGGGCGTGTCATATTGGGCGGAGCTTGGGTGGTGCGGGCAGGGCTGCCCCGGCATTGGCTGAAGCTTGATCCACCTCTCACTCCCGACACTATCGGCATGCTAAGCGCCAAACTTGAGCCCTGTCTTTGGTGTGGGCGCTATAGTCAGGCTCCCAACATTCCCCCAGCTCTGCAGCTAGCCCACGTGAGCGTACAGACCGACGATTTTTCCGCCCCCTCCAAGCGCATGCTGGGGCCAGACCCGGCCTCGCCCAACGAAGAGGCGGTGGAGCGCGCGCTGCGCCCCAAGCTGCTCGACGAGTACGTGGGCCAGGCCAAGGTGCGCGAGCAGCTCGAAATTTTCATCAGCGCGGCGCGCAAGCGCGACGAGGCGCTGGACCATGTGCTGCTGTTTGGCCCGCCCGGCCTGGGCAAGACCACGCTGTCGCACATCATTGCGCATGAGCTCGGCGTCAAGCTGCGGCAAACCAGCGGCCCGGTGCTGGAAAAGCCCAAGGACCTGGCTGCGCTGTTGACCAACCTGGAAAAAAACGACGTCCTGTTCATCGACGAAATCCACCGCCTGTCTCCCGTGGTGGAAGAGATTCTCTACCCGGCGCTGGAAGACTACAAGATCGACATCATGATTGGCGAGGGCCCGGCGGCGCGCTCGATCAAGCTTGATTTGCAGCCCTTCACGCTGGTGGGTGCAACCACCCGCGCCGGCATGCTGACCAACCCGCTGCGCGACCGTTTTGGCATCGTGGCGCGGCTGGAGTTCTACACCGCCGAAGAGCTGGCGCGCATCGTTCGCCGCAGCGCCGGCCTGCTCCATGTGCCCACCGATGATGCGGGCGGCTTTGAGATTGCGCGGCGCGCGCGCGGCACGCCGCGCATTGCCAACCGGCTGCTGCGCCGGGTGCGCGACTATGCTGACGTCAAAGGCTCGGGGGAGATCACGTTGGATATTGCCAACCGAGCGCTGGCCATGCTCGATGTCGACCCCCAGGGCTTTGACCTGATGGACCGCAAGCTGCTCGACGCCGTGATCCACCGCTTTGACGGCGGCCCGGTCGGGCTGGACAACATTGCGGCGAGCATCGGCGAGGAGCGCGAGACCATTGAGGACGTGATCGAGCCCTACCTGATCCAGCAGGGCTACCTGCAACGCACCCCGCGCGGGCGCATCGCCACGCTAGCCGCCTACCGACACCTGGGTGTGGCGCCGCCCAGCCGCGACGGCGACATGTTCGGCATCTGACCCCTTGGGCCGCCAGGCCTTCGCCGACATGGTGTGGCTGGTGTGCAAGACCGTATGATGCGAGTTGTACGGACTGGATTGAGCATGAAGCAGATCAGCGACCTCAAAATTGGCTGCACCGCCGGCGGTGCTACCCACCACGACACCGATATTCCCGACATCAGCACCAAGGTGCAGATGGTCAAGGATGCCGGTGTGTTTGACTACATTGACCGAACGCCGCCGGACGATGAGTTTCGAGATCTGCTCAAAGCCTCGGAAAAGTTTGACATGCCGGTGCTCGCCAGCGGCTGGTTTTACACGCTGGGGCGGGACAATGGGCTGTTTGAGCAAAACATTCACAAGGCCCGTCTGCTGGGTAGCTTGGTACACAACGTACAGGTCTTGACCAAGCATGCCGACGGCCATGTGGCGAGCAACCAAGAGGTGGCCGATTTCTACCTCTGGGCTCACGACATCGGCATGCGCCACGGCGTGGTGCCCTGCTTTGAGGTCCACGTGAACATGTGGTCCGAGCACCTCGGGCGGGTTGAGCAGGTGGCTGAACTGGTCCGGCAGCGGGGACTGCCGTTTTTCATGACCCTTGACCACAGCCATGTGATCTTCAAAATGGACAACCCCAAAGAGCAGCAGGTGCAAAACATGGCGGCCGATGTGGCGGCCGGCCGCCTGATTCTTGACCCCTTCCAAAGCGGCAATGTGGCAAAACGCTGGATTGATGCCAATTTTGTTCACCATGCGCATGCCCGCTGTGCGGTACCGGCCAACCCCATCAACACCCGCGCCAAGCACCCCGATGGCAGCTTTGGGCGCGGCATCCAGTACCCCTTTGTGCGCCCCAAGGCCGGCGATTATGTGAGCGACGATTGGGACGAGCAACGCATCGAGCCCTGGAAGCGCGTGGTGCGAGATCTGCTGGCCCACCATGCCAGCCATGCAGCCAGCCCGATCGCCCAGATCTCTTGCGAGCACATCCCGGCCATAGACTACGGCGCGGGCCACGGCTACTCTATTTTTGAGCAAAACGTGGCATGCGCCACCTGGCTGCGCTCCGAGTGGGCGCAGGCGCTTGCGGCCCAGCCGGCCTGAGCGCACCCGGCGCAGGCCAGGCAGCGCTACATGGTTTTGATCAGCTCTGAGTAAGACGCCTGCAGCAGCCCGGTATCGGTGCCGGCGGCCAGCATGGTGTAGCCCATTTTGCGGGCCCGCGCCATCCATGCCGGGTCGGTGGCCATGAAGCCGGCAATCTTGCCGTGCCGGCGCGCCACCGTGGCCACGTGGGTCATGGCCCGGTCAAAGTCGGGGTGATCAAATTGGCCCGGGATGCCCATAAAGTTCGACAGGTCAAAGTGCCCCACCCACAGCACGTCAATGCCGTCAACCGCGGCAATTTCTTCAACCTGCGCCAGACCGCGTTCGGTCTCAATCTGGGCAATCACCAGGGTGCGGGCGATATAGGCCTCCATTTTGCGGCTGACATCGCCGCCCTGGTAGTCACATTGGGCAAAGCCGAAGGCCGCGCCGCGCCGTCCCTGCCCTGGGTAGCGACAGGATTGAACAATGTCTTGCGCCTGCGCCTGGCTCTCCACCATCGGGATCATCACGCCGCGTGCGCCCAGATCCAGCGAACGCGCCAGCCAGGTGTAATCGCCACGCGGTACCCGCACCATGGGCTCTAGTGGCAGCCCGCGGCAGCTGGCAAACAGCCACTTCAGGGTTTCAAAACCCAGGCCGGTGTGCTCCATGTCATAGATCACGAAGCGCGCCCCGGCGTTGACCAAAATGCTCGACATGCCGGGTGTGAAAAACTCAAACACCATGGCACCCGGTACCACCTCGGCGGACATCAGACTGGGTTTGAGACTCGGGCGTTCAATCATGGTGTTGGTTCTTTCAATGGGTTAATCAAAGGATCGGGCGCCGCCCTCAGCGGGGGTAAGGCCGGTGCAGTGCGATGTCGGGATTCAGGCGCACACCAAAGCCGGCTTGGTCCAGGGCGCTGGCCCGCATGCGGCCGTTCACGGGCACCGGCTCGTCGAGCAGCAGCGGTGTGAACATGGGCACCACCCGGTCTGCCTGGGGTGCCATCATCAAAAACTCGGCAAACGGGCTGTTGTGCCGGGTGATCACGAAGTGGTAGCTGTAAACCGACGAGCCGTGCGGCACCACCATGGCGTTATGGGCGTCGGCCAGGGCCGATATTTTGATCAGTTCGGTCAGGCCGCCGCACCAGCCCACATCGGGCT
Source organism: Rhodoferax sp. (assembly GCA_009693325.1). GTDB lineage: Bacteria > Pseudomonadota > Gammaproteobacteria > Burkholderiales > Burkholderiaceae_C > Rhodoferax. The sequence goes on along the minus strand of SHXM01000055.1, from coordinate 6,444 downwards.
GCAGGATGTCGCAGCAGCCCATCTCCAGCAGCAGGCGAAAACCCCAGCGTGTAGCCTCGTGCTCGCCGGTGGTCACCAGCATGCCGGGCGGCACCGAGCGGCGCAATTCGGCATAGCCCCAGTAATCGTCCGGGGGCAGGGCCTCTTCGATCCACTTGAGCCCGTGCGCCCGGGCCGCCTGCGCCAGGCGGGTCGCGTAAGGCAGATCCAGGCTCATCCAGCAATCGAGCATGAGCCAGAAATCGGGGCCCACGCGACGGCGCATGTCCTCGAGTTGGGCCAGATTTTTAGCCAGGCCTTCGTCGCCCTCGGCAGGGCCGTGATGCAGGGGCATCTTGCCGCCAATAAAGCCCATTTGCTGGGCCAGGTCGGGGCGCGCCCCGGTGGCATAAAACTGCAACTCATCGCGCACCGGCCCGCCAAGCAGGGCATGCACCGGCTCCCGGCGCACCTTGGCCAGCAGGTCCCACAAAGCCAGGTCAACCCCCGAGATGGTGTTGATGACCACGCCCTTGCGTCCGTAGAACAGCGTGGCGCGGTACATCTGGTCCCACATTTTCTCGATCTCGGTGACCAGGCGGCCCTCCAAAAACCTGGCCAGGTGTTTCTCAACAATAAAGGCGCCGATCTCGCCGGCCGTGGTCACCCCGATGCCAACCGTGCCGTCACTCGCCTCGATCTCCACCACCAGCGTGCCAAGCACATTGAGCCCGAAAGCCTGGCGGCTTTGGCGGTATTGCGGGTAGACCGCCATGGGGCTCGCAACATGGTCATCAATCCAGTGGTCGCTGCCCTGGTCATGGTAGTCGGCACCCCCGCCGCGCACAGTCAAGGCGCGCACATGGCGAATGGTTGGCATGGTCGGCATAGCGGCAGCTGGGGTGTTGTTGGCGGAAGGCTTTAGCGCCCGCCCGACACATCGAGCGTGGTGCCATGCAGGTAAGACGCTGCCGGGCTAAGCAGCCAGATGGCAGCCTGCGCGATTTCTTCGGCACGGCCTACCCGCCCCAGCGGGATGGTGGGGGCCAGCTTGGCCATCAGCGCAGCCCCGCCCATGGGGGTGAGGATGTCGGTGTCAATCACCCCCGGGCGCAGGCCAAGCACCCGCACCCCGTCGCCACCGAGCTCCTTGGCCAGGCCGATGGTCAGGCTGTCCACCGCCCCTTTGCTGGCAGCGTAGACCACCATGCCCGGCATACCGCCCAGCCTGGCTGCAGCCGAAGAAATATTCACAATCACCCCGCCCGGCCCGCCCAGGTGGTGGCACATGCGCTTGGCCGCGGCCTGCGCGCAGTAGAGGGTTGCCATGGTGTTGGTGGCAAAGATCTGGGCCATGGTCTCGGGCGTATGGGCCAGCAACGGCGCAATGGTGCCGCCTATACCGGCGTTGTTGATCAGCGCGCTGACTGGCCCAAAGCTGCGGTCTGTGGTCTCAAACAGATGGCTGACCTGGGCCGGGTCTGACACATCGGCCTGCACTGCCATGGCCCGCCCGCCTGCAGCCGCAATCTGGTCAACCAGCGCCTGCGCTGCGGCCTGGCTGCGGGCATAGTTCACCACCACCCTGTAGCCGGCCTGCGCGCCCAGCCTGGCGCAGGCCGCACCAATGCCCCGTGCGGCCCCGGTGACCAGCAGCACCCCATCCAGCGGGCTTTGAAACGGCAGTTGCATTGACGGCTCGGTTTTAAGCGGCTCGGGCGTTGGCCGGCGGGTTGACCACATAGGGCGGCATGCGGCCGGCGGCCATATCCAGCGCGGCCCTGAAGGCGCTTTGTGCCAGGCCCTGCATGCACTCGTCGGTAAAGCAAATGCCATGCGGCGTGACGATCACATTGTCGAGCTGCAGCAGCGGGTTGTCAGCCGGTGTCGGCTCGACCTCGAACACATCAAGCCCGGCGCCGGCAATGCGCCGCTGCACCAGGGCCTCGTAAAGGGCGGCTTCATCGACGATCGGACCGCGTGCGGTGTTGATCAGGTAAGCCGAGGGCTTCATCAGCGCCAGCAGGCGGGCATTCACCAGCCCCTTGGTCTGCGCATTGAGCGGGCAGTGGATGGCCAAAAAATCGGCTTGTTTGAACAACTCGTCAAGGCTGACCAGCTCCACCCCAAGCGAGCGCATCAGCGCCGGGTCGGCCTGCGGATCGTGGGCGATGGCGCGCATTTGCAGCGGCTGCGCCAGCCGAAACATTTCAGCGCCGATATTGCCTGCCCCCAGGGCGCCGAGCACACGGTGTGTCAGGCCGGTGCCAATATGGTCAGATTTCTCCAACCAGCGCCCGCTGCGGGTGAGCTTGTCTTTGAACCAGACCTTTTGCGCAAGCATCAGCACAAAGGTCAGGGCCGAGGTGGCCACGGGCCGGCGCACGCCATCCGGGGCGATGGTCAGCAGCAGACCGGCCCGGCTGCAGGTGGGCACGTCAATCGAGTCGTAGCCCACGCCAAAACGGGCAATCAGCTTGAGCCGGTGCGGCCCCGGCGGCAGGCTCTCTGGCCCGAGCCGGGTGGTCATGGCGCAAATCGCGTCATAGCGCTGGGCGTGTGCAAGCGTGATCTGGCTGCCATCTTGCATGTATTCCCAGGCGATGCCGGGCTGCTCTAGCAGCTTCAAGACCTCGGTGCCAAAAATCGGCTGGCCATTTGACATGCGCACATCCGGGGTGATACCGATAAGAAATTGCTTCATGGAGGGTCATCCCGGGTTTTGAATCATTCGAGGCAGCCACAGCACCAAATCGGGCACAAAGGCCACCAGCAGGATCACGGCCAGCCACACCAGGGTAAAGGGCAGCAGCATGCCAAGCGACTGCCCATAGGTGATGCCGGCAATTTTGCAGGCCACCATGGCCAGTATGCCCACGGGCGGCGTGACCGAGCCCAGCACCAGCAGCATGATCACCACAATGCCAAAGTGCACCGGGTTGTAGCCCAGGTGGCCGATCAGCGGGGCCATGATGGGCACCACAATGATCAGGGCTGGCACCGGCTCCAAAAAAGCGCCCATCAAAAAGAAAAACAAAATCAACACCAGCATGGCCAGGTTCGGGTCAGAGGTGATGGAGAGCATCAGCTGCAAGGCCGCCTGCCCGACGCCGGCGCGGCTGAGCACCCAGCTGAACAGGCCGGCACCGGCCAGGGTGATCAGGGCGCTGGCCGTTGTGAAGGCGGCGGCGGCAAAGTTTTCGTACAAAGACCGGGCCGAGTGTTGGCGCCTGAGCAAGCCAAACAGCAGCGCATACAGGGCTGCCACGGCTCCGGCTTCGGTGGGGGTGAATACGCCGGACAAAATGCCGCCGATGATGATCAATGGCATCAAAATGGCCGGCATGGCCTGTAGTGTGACCCGCCCGCGCTCGCCCCAGGATGCCTTGGGCGAGGGCCGAGCCCCCACGCCCGGGGCCATGTACCAAACCAGCATCAGCATGGCCAGGCCGGCCAGGATGCCCGGGATCACCCCGCCCATGAACAGGGCGCCAATCGACACCCCGGTGACAGAGCCGTAGATAACGGCAATGATGCTGGGCGGAATGATGGGCGCCATCATCGAGGCACAGGCGGTCACTGCCACCGCAAAGGCCGGCCGATAGCCCTCGCGCTTCATGGCGGGGATCATCATCGAGCCGATGGCGGTCAGGTCGGCCAGCGCCGAGCCCGAGATTGCCCCCATGAACATATTGGTCAGGATATTGGCCTGCGCCAAGCCGCCCCTGAAATGCCCGATCAAAGCGCGCGACAGATTGACCAGCCGCTCGGTGATGCCTGCCACCCCCATCAGCTCGCCGGCCAGCACAAACAGCGGTACGGCCAGCAGGGAAAAATTGTCCAGTGCCTCGTAGAACTGCTGCGCCAAAATCAGCACCGGCACCTGGCCGTCGAGCAAGACCTTGGCAATTGCCGCCAGCCCCAGGCAAAAGCCAATCGGCATGCCCAGGCCCATGAGCACAAAAAACAGCACCAGCATCCAAGCGATGTTCATAGCAGTTCGGCTCTAGGCTGTGTTGCCTCAGGGGCCTGGTTCCAGCTCAACACCATGATCAGCGCCTCGAGCGCCGGGCCCACCGCCAGCGCAATGTAGACCGTCCACTTGGGCACCTGCAGCAGCGGCGAGAGCTGGTGCCAGACCCGGTCCATCAGCTGAATGCTGGCAAACAGCAGCAACAGGCAAAACAGCACCGACAGCAGGTCATTGAGTTGCAGCACCGCGCGCCGCCAGGCTGCAGGCACCACCGTTTCGAGCATTTCCACCCGAATATGCCCGCGCGCCCGGGCCACTAGCACCGAGCCAATCATCACGCCCCACACCAACAGGCCGCGGACCAGCTCTTCGGCCCAAAACAGAGAGTCATTGAGCACGAAACGGTAGAACACCTGCATCAAAATAAGCACAAAGTAGGCCGCGAGCATCGCCACCGACATTGCCTTGAGCAGGCTTTGCAGGGCCGCGAGCAGCGCTTGCTGCGGGGGCGCCGCGGCGCCCCTGTTCACAAGTGCGCCCGGCTGGATTGCATCTGGCACGGCGGCAGGCCGATCAAGCCTTGGCCGCGGCCTGCACCGCCTCGACCAGCGCGCGCCCCTTGGGGCCGGTCTTGGTGACGAAATTGGTCAACACCGGGCCCATCTTGGAGCGAAAACTGGCGATGTCGGGTGCATCGTTGGCCTTGACCCGCTTGGCCAGGTCGGTCCAGGCCGCCTGCTGCTCTTTGATGTTCTCGGCCCACATGTCCTTGGCCACCGCCTGCACTGCGTTGTCGCGAATGATTTTTTGAATATTCGGTGGCAGGGCAGCCATGCGCTTGGCGCTCGCCATCATCGAGACCTCGGTAAAGATGTGGTGGGTTTTGCAAGCAAAGCCGGCCACCTCGTAAATTTTGGCCGACACAATGTAGTCGGCCGGTACCTCGATGGCATCAATCACGCCGGTTTGCAAGGCGGTGTACATCTCGCCGGCCGGGATCGGGGTGGGGTTGGCGCCCATGGCCTTGGCCATTTCCACCCAGGTTGGAATTTCCGGCACGCGCAGGCGAATACCGCGCACATCGTCGGCCTTGTCGATTTGCTTGCGCGACAGGAAAACCCTAAAACCCGAGGCCCCCAGGCTGAGGATCTCCACCCCCATGGCCTCTTTGGCCATGTCCACCACCTGGCGCCCGGTGGGGCCGTAAAGCACCCGGCTGACATGGTCGAAATCACTGAACAGAAAGGGCAGCGACACAAAGCCCAAGGCCGGTGTCCAGTTGGCCAGGGTGCCCAGATCGCTCCAGCACATGTCCAGCGTGCCGAGTTGCAAGGCCTCGGCCGAGGTGCGCAGGTTAAAGAGTTGCGAGGCTGGCTTGATGTCTATCGTCACCTGCCCGTTGCTGGCCGCTTTGACACGGCTGGCAAAACTCTCGGCCGCCTTGTGGCCGATGTGCGACGTGGGCAGATGGTGAGAAAAAATCATATTGATGGGCGCGGCCTGCGCCCGGGTGATCGATGGCGCAGCGATCAGGCCAGCAGAGCCGGCGGCGTAGCTCAGAACAGAGCGGCGGGATAGGGTCATGGTCATCTCCTTGGGTTTTACAGCGTTAAAAATCTGCGGTTGAGAGGGGGGAACGGGTAGCTTGATTGGCTTGGGCGGCTCAGCGCACATGCCAGGGCTGGGTCAGTGGCTTGGCGCCGACCAGTTCTGCATAACCTGCGCCGGTGGTGCCAGTTGGCGGGTTGCCAAAATAACGGGAGTCAAGCGGCAGCGCCTCGGGCTGCCAGCGCACATCGCAAGACAGGCGAACCCGGTTCAGGGGGCAATAGTTTTCCAATGAGCCGTGCAGCGTGTACATGCCAAAAATCACAATGTCGCCGGCCTCAAAGTTGCGCGTCAGCAGGCGGGTACCACGCTCGCGCGCCAGTGAAACCGCGTCCTGGCTGAGCGTGGCCTTGCGGTCGGTGTCACGCGCCACATCAAAGCCCATCATGGGCTCAATCAGATCCTTGAACTGCTGCGAGCCCTCCACCAGCGCCAGCGGCCCCTGTTCGATTGGCACATCGCCCAGGGGCGTCCAGGTGGTGTAAACCTGGTCGTGGGCACGGGTGAAAAACGGGTAGTCAAAATGCAGCCCGGTGGCGCGGCCCCGCACGCCTGCGCGCAAAAACATGTAGTCATGTGCTCGTGCCGCTTGCCCCAGCAAGCTGCCCATCAGCGCCTTCATTTCGGGTCCGTGGGTCAGTGCCCGCAGCCTGGGCCCCTCGCTGACCGATTGCCAAAACCCGCCAAGGTCGGCCTGCATCTCGACACGCCGGCTCAGGCCAGAAAAAATACCTGCCTCGGACGGCTCCAGCAACTCGCCCACGCTGGCCAAGCGGGCAAACACCTCGCTGCGCGCGGCCCGAACCCGCTGCGCATCAAGCGCGCCCTTGAGGTACACATAGCCCTCGGCGCGCAGGCGCTCGCGCAAGCGCTCCGGGCTGCCT
>SHXM01000054.1 GCA_009693325.1 Rhodoferax sp. | reverse complement strand
GCCACTTGATCGCCCAGCGGGTGCAGCGCGGCCATGTCGAGCTGCAGGAAACCCTGTGCGACGAATTGGCCGCCACCCTGTTGGCCCACCCGCAGGTGCAGGCGGTGCGCCTGTCCACCTGCAAGCCCGACGTCTACCCGGATTGCGAAGGGGTAGGGGTCGAAGTGTTTCGCATCAAGGGGCCACCCGCATGAGCGCCACCACGGGTTACCAAACCCTCACGCTCACCGGCCTGCGCTTCGAGGCCAGCCTGGGCATTCTGGAGTTCGAGAAAACCGCGCCGCAGCCGATCCAGGTCGACGCCGAACTGCGCCTTGGCACCCAGCCGCTGCTGCCGCGCAACGACGAGATCAACCATGTGCTCGATTACCGCAAGGTGCGCAAGATCATCATCGATGAATGCACGGCCGAGCATGTGAACCTGCTTGAAACCCTGATCGGCAAGCTGGCCAACCGGCTGATGCAATTGCCCGACGTGCAGGGCGTGCGGGTGAAAATTGCCAAGCTTGAGATTTTTGACGATTGTGAAGTTGCCATCCGGGTCGAAACCGGCCAGTGGTGACCCAAGAAAGCAGCCCATGAACGCCGTCTGGATAGACAACGAATCCCCTGCCCTGGCGCCTGAGCCGGGCCGAGTCCTCAAAATTGAGCGCGAAACCCACAAGCTCGAAAAACGCCTGTGCCGCCAGGTGGGGCAGGCGATAGTCGACTTCACCATGATCGAGGCCGGCGACCGGGTGATGGTCTGCGTCTCGGGCGGCAAAGACAGCTACGGCATGCTCGACATCCTGCTCAAGCTCAAGGCCCGTGCGCCGATTGACTTTGAGCTCATCGCCGTCAACCTCGACCAAAAGCAGCCCGGCTTTCCGGACCACATCCTGCCGGCCTACCTGAAGCAGCTGGGCGTGCCGTTTCACATCGAGACGCAAGACACCTACAGCATCGTCAAAAAAGTGATCCCCGAGGGCAAAACCATGTGCAGCCTGTGCAGCCGGCTGCGTCGCGGCATTTTGTACCGGGTGGCCGACGAGCTCAAGGTGACCAAGATTGCACTGGGGCACCACCGCGACGACATGCTGCAGACCTTCTTCCTGAACATGTTTTTTGGTGGCAAGCTCAAGGGCATGCCGCCCAAGCTGGTCAGCGACGACGGCGGCCACATCGTGATCCGGCCGCTGGCCAATGTGGCTGAGAAAGACCTCATCCGCTGGGCGGCGCACCGCCAGTTCCCCATCATCCCCTGCACCCTGTGCGGCAGCCAGGAGAACCTGCAACGCAAACAAATTGGCAACATGCTGCGCGACTGGGAAAAGCAGTACCCGGGTCGAATCGAGAGCATGTTTACCGCCTTGCACAACGTCGTGCCTTCACACCTGATGGACCACAGCCGCCACAATTTCAAGGACATCAAAACCACCGGAGTGCCCAGTGAGGACGGCGACAAGGGCTTTGACGACGAAAGTTTCGCCCGGCCCAGCTTGCCCGGTCTGCAACTCGTCAGTGCCTGAGCCCCAAGCCATGCCCGCGCTGCAGGCCACCCGCATCATTGCCGTTCGCCACGGCGAGACCGCCTGGAATGTGGTCACCCGCATCCAGGGCCAGCTCGACATTGAACTCAATGCCCGCGGCCGCTGGCAGGCGGCCCAGGTGGCACAGGCGCTGCGTGGCGAGCCACTGCAGGCGGTGTACGCCAGTGACCTTGCCCGGGCCTGGGACACGGCGCAGGCGATTGCCCGGGCCAGCGCGACCGCTCTGACGGCGCACCTGGGCCTGCGGGAGCGCCACTTTGGCGAGTTCCAGGGCCAGACCCATGCAGAGATCGAGTCCCGTTGGCCCCAGCACGCCCTGCACTGGCGCCAGCGCAACCCAGACTGGGCGCCACCCGGCGGTGAATCACTGGCCGAACTGCGTGAACGCGCCCGTCGCACCGTGAATGAACTTGCCGGCGCCCATGTCGGCCAGCAAATCGTGCTGGTGGCCCATGGTGGCGTGCTCGATGCGCTCTACCGGCTCGCCACCGTCCAGCCGATCGACGCGCCGCGCAGCTGGCAACTGGGCAACGCCAGCATCAACCGCCTGCTCTGGACCCCGCAGGGCCTGTCACTGGTGGGCTGGTCAGACGCTCGCCATCTCGAGGCTGAGCCGCTGCTCGACGAGTCGAGCCACTGAGCTGCCTTCGGGCGCAACCTCGGATTATTCCTGTGTCCGTTTTGTCTCAGGGCGTAGGGGATGCGGCGTGCTTTTGAGCGCGTGCGCGCGCGGTGTGGGACAAGGCCAGTGCGATCTTGCGCTCAAGCGTGGCCCGGGTAAATGGTTTCACGATGAAGCCTGCCGCGCCCCTTTGGGTGGCCAGAATAATGTCGGCCCGACGGGCCTGTGCGCTCACCACCAACACCGGGATATGCCCGAACTCCTTGGCCATTTGCATCCTGTTGAGCAAGCCAAAGGCATCCAGATGCGCCATTGTGATGTCGCTGATGACAAAGTCAAAGTGCTGGTCTTGAAGTTTTTGCCAGGCCTGCTCGGCGCTTTGCGCTTCCTCGGCCCGGGTGTGGCCGATCTCGATCAGCAGGTCGCGCAGGATGCGCCTCATGGTCGAGCGCTGGTCGACCAGCAAAAAACGCAGCTCCCTGCCTACCACGGCTTGGCTGGCCCGGCCTTGCCGCTGCTGGGTGGCAGCGCTGCGCCCTTCAGCCTGGCCTCGGCCTCGCGCGACATCACCAAAATGCTGATTCTGCGGTTGATCGCACCAAAAGGTGCGTCTTCCTCAAGCAGGTTGCTGGAGGCCAGCCCCATCACCCGGCCCAGGCGCTCATCGGGCAGGCCGGCGGCCAACAGTTCCCGGCGCGAGGCATTGGCCCGGTCGGCTGACAGCTCCCAGTTGCTGTAGCCCCGCTCGCCGCTGCCAAAGGGCTTGCGGTCGGTGTGCCCGTCCAGGCCAATCTTGTTGTCCACGCCCAATAGTGCGCCGTTGATCTCGCGCAAGATCTCGCGCATATAGGGCTTGACCACCGCGCTGCCGCTGTCAAACATGGGCCGCCGCTGGTCGTCCACGATTTGAATCTGCAGTCCGTCGGGGGTCACATCTATCCTGATTTGCGAGCTGAACTCGGACAACTTGGGGTTGCTGGCAATCAGCGCACTGATTTTTTCACTCAGGCTGTCGAGCTTCTTGGCCTCCTGTTTGGCAATCTCGGCCTTGACAGCATCGAGTGCCGCTTTCTTCTCAATCGGGTTGGCACTGTCAACGCGGGCAGCGGCCGCCACCTGCCCGACCTGACTTCTCGGGTCTTTGCCGCCGCCCTTGATCACGCTGCTGGTCTCGCCGGTGCTGCTGCCGCCCATCATCGACACCTTCAGTGGCTGTGAAAAATAGTCTGCCAGCCCTTTTTTATCTCCTTCGGTGGTTGATCCCAACAGCCACATCAGCAAAAAAAAGCCATCATGGCAGTGACAAAGTCGGCATAGGCAATCTTCCAGGCGCCCCCGTGCACGCCGTGGCCGCCTTTTTTGACCTTCTTGACAATGATCGGCTGCAGCTTGTTCGGGTCGGTCGCCATGGTTCAGCCCAGTGTGTTCTTATTTTTTGCGGCGCACATGATTTTCGAGCTCAATAAAGCTCGGCCGCTCGGTTGAGAACAAGACTTTGCGGCCGAACTCAATCGCCGTGGCCGGGTTGTAGCCCTGCATGCTCGCCAGCAGCGTGATCTTGATGCACTGCAACTCTTTGCCGCCGTCCTGGGCTTTTTGATCCAGCAGTCCGCCCAGGGGTTCGACCACGGCATAGGCCAGCAAAATGTCCAAAAAGGTACCCACCAAGGCCGATGCGATCATGCCGCCCAGCACCGAGGGGGGTTGCCCCACCGAGCCCATGGTGTTGATCACCCCCAGCACCGCCGCCACAATGCCAAAAGCCGGCAGGGCGCCAGCCAGCCGCCCAATGGCCGCCACCGGCTCATGTGCTTCGTCATGGTGGGTGTCAATTTCGCTGTCCATCAGGTTTTCAATCTCGTGGGCGTTGAGATTTCCAGAGACCATCATGCGCAAATAGTCGGTAATGAACTCCACCACATGGTGGTCTTGCGCCAGATCTGGGTATTTGTTGAACAGACCCGAGTCGCGCGGGTTTTCCACATCCTGCTCGATGGACATCAGGCCATCTTTGCGAGCTTTTTGCAATATGTCGTACAACAGGGCGAGCAGTGACAAAAACCGCGCCTTGGTGTACTTGGAGCTCTTGAGCGCCTGCGGTATGAGCTTGAGAGTGGCCTTGAGCACCTTGGGTTGGTTGGCCACAGCGAAGGCCCCCAGTGCCCCGCCAAAAATAGTGATCAACTCGAACGGCAAGGCTTCGAGCACCACCTTGATGTTGCCGCCATGAAAAACGTACACCCCAAAGATGCACCCCAAGGAAACCGCATAACCAAGAATAACGACCATGACGGTATGTTGCTCAACTATTGAACCAAGGAGTGCCAAAACAGGCCGGCACTATAGCCTGTAAGCGGCCGAAGCCGCCAACGCCGGCGACCGCCAGCCGAACGCTGCAGCCAGTGAATTTGCCCCTGGGCCCGTTTGTCATACAGCGCACCAGCCGGCCAGCTAGTGCAGCAAGATGCCGCCAGCCAGTGCGCTCTTGCCAGCCCGTGCCGGTGGTGCGCACAAACCACATTCAAAGTGGCGGGCGTTTTCGTAGGGCTCGGTCACGAAATGCCCGCCGCATTTGCTGCATTTGGTGGTGCCCAGCATGTTGTTGTCGACAAACCTGATCAGCCGCCAGGCCCGGGTGATTGACAACAAGGGCTCTACGCCACACACCGAAATTTGCTCGCTGTAGAGTTTGTAGGCTTTCATGATGGCGTCAATGTCATCGAGTGCGCTGGCCTTGCTCAGGTACTCGTAAATATTCAAAAACAGCGAGGCATGAATATTGGGCTGCCAGGTCAAGAACCAGTCGGTCGAAAACGGCAGCTGGCCTTTGGAGGGCGAGCGCCCGGCCACCTCTTTGTACAGGCGCAGCAGACGCTCGTAAGACAAGTCGGTTTCGCTCTCCAGCACCTGCAGGCGCGCACCAAGGTTGATCAGCTTCACGGCGCGGCCGACCTGCTGTGCGTCATGCAAAACACTTTTACTGGCCATGATGGTGATCCTTACAGGGCTTCAGAGTAACGACTGGACATCAGGATGCTGGCGTGCAACTTGGTGGTAGCCTGGTTGTCTACCTTGCCCACCGCATGGTTGGTGAGCAATTGCCACACCATCTCGTCATCGGCCCTGAACCTGCACAGCAGCATGTTGCTGCTGGTGATGAGCCCGGCAAGTAGCTGGGGCGGCAGATTGATAATTCGGCTTTCAGTTCGCCAAATTGGCGAGCTCATACCTAAGCCTAGGAGACCCGCATGTTCCCCACCGCCATCGCTGGCAGCCTGCCCAAACCGGCCTGGCTGTCTGAAACCCAAAAACTCTGGCCGCAGTGGCGTGCTCAGGGGGCTGAGTTGCAGCAGGCCAAGGCCGATGCCACGCTGCTCTGGATCAAGGCGCAAGAAGACGCCGGGCTGGACATCGTGGGCGACGGCGAGCAGTCGCGCCAGCACTTTGTGCACGGCTTTTTGGAGCGGATCGAGGGCATCGACTTTGAGCACAAGGTGACCATGGGCATCCGCAACGGCCGCTATGACGCGCAGGTGCCGCAGGTGGTGGCGCCGCTGAAGCTCAAGGGCCGCGTGCACGCGTTTGAGGCGCAGCTGGCGCGCGCCCACACCCGCAAAAAACTCAAGTTCACGCTGCCTGGCCCCATGACCATTGTGGACACCGTAGCCGACCGCCATTACGGCAGCAAGGTGGACATGGCCTTTGCCTTTGCCGAGTTGCTCAACCAGGAGGCACTGGCCTTGCAGGCCGACGGGGTGGACATCATCCAGTTTGATGAGCCCGCCTTCAATGTTTACATGCAAGACGCTGCCGACTGGGGTGTGCGGGCCCTGGAGCGTGCAGCCCGTGGCCTGACCTGCACCACCGCCGTGCACATTTGCTATGGCTATGGCATCCAGGCCAACCTGGACTGGAAACAGACCCTGGGCCAGGAGTGGCGCCAGTACGAGGCGATCTTCCCGGCCTTGGCGCGCAGCAGCATCCAGCAGGTCAGCCTGGAGTGCTACCACTCCCACGTGCCGCCTGATCTGATGGCCTTGTTGGCCGGCAAGGATGTGATGGTGGGCGTGATTGATGTGGCGAGCGACGAGGTGGAGACGCCCGAGCAGGTGGCCGACACCATCGGCCGGGCCCTGCAGTTTGTGCCACGCGAGCGCCTGGTTCCCTGCACCAATTGCGGCCTGGCACCCATGCGCCGCGACATCGCGCTGCGCAAGCTCGAAGCCCTGGCAGCCGGCGCCGCACTGGCCCGCCGGCGTTACGGCGCCAGCGGCCCGCAAGCTTGACCCGCTCAGTGGCTACGGGGGAGGCGTCGGTGGCTGCGTTGCCTCGCGTGGCGCCAGCAGATGTGGGGATGTGTCCGCAGCGCACAGAGCGCCTGCCCGGTGCGGTGGCCGTGATCGCGCGCCATGGTCGGCTGGCACTGTGTGAGGCAGTGGGCGAACTGGATCCGGCCGCAAGCACCCCGATGACACCAGATGCGATTTTTCGCATCTATTCCATGACCAAGCCAATTGTCTCGGTAGCCGCACTGATGCTGATGGAGCAGGGCGAACTTCTGCTGAGCGACCCGGTGGCGCGCTACCTGCCGGAATACGACAAGCAGCAGGTGGCCGGCCTGGTGGACGGCGCCGTGCAACTGCAGCGGGCGCGCCAACCCGCCACCGTGCAAGATCTGCTGCGCCACACCGCCGGACTGAGCTATGAGTTCATGGGCAGCGCCCCAGTGCAACGGCAGTATGCCCAGGCCCGCATTGGTTCCCGGGAGCGCAGCAATGCGGCCTTGGCGCACGAGCTGGCCGCCCTGCCGTTGATGTTCGAGCCGGGAACGCACTGGGAGTACAGCCGTGCCACTGATGTGCTGGGCCGCGTGCTTGAGGTACTCAGCGGCCAGACGCTGGGTGAGTTTTTGCGAAGCCGGCTGTTTGAGCCGCTGGGCATGACCGAGACCGGTTTTTTTGTGCCGCCGGAAAAGCATGCGCGCATTGCCGAGCCCTTTGCGCGCGACCCCGATGGTGGCGTGCAAATGCGCGTGATTGACGTGCGCCAGCCGGTGGCGCTGGAGTCGGGTGGCGGCGGGCTGACCTCTACTGCCATGGACTACGCCCGGTTTTTACAGTTCATGCTCAACCGGGGCGAACTGGGCGGTGTGCGCTTGCTGGGGTCGCGCATGGTTGATTTCATGACAGCCGATCATTTGGGAGACATTCCGGTTTTTGGCCCAGCCTCGCGTGCCCTGTTGTCGCCCGGTCATGGTTTTGGCTTGGGTGTGGCGGTGCGCCGGGCGCTGGGCATGGCCAGCATGCCAGGCTCAACTGGCAGTTACCACTGGGGCGGTAGGGCCGGCACCACGTTTTTTGTTGACCCGGCCGAAGACCTGTTCGCCATCCTGATGCTGCAAGCGCCCAACCAGCGCGAGCACTACCGGCTGCTGTTTCGCAACCTGGTGTACGCGACCCTGGACGATTGAGCCTCAGTCAGCCGCCACCTGCAACACCAGCTTGCCAAAGTTCTCGCCGGTGAACAGCCGGGTCAGCGTGGTCGGGAAGTTCTCCAGCCCGCTCACCACATCTTCGCGGCTGGTCATGCGGCCATCCTTCAAGTAGCCAGCCATCTCGGTCACCGCCAGGTGGTAGCGCTCAGCGTAGTCGAACACCACGATGCCTTCCATGCGTGCACGGTTCACCAGCAGGCTGAGGTAATTTTTGGGGCCTTGCACTGGCGTGGTGTTGTTGTACTGGCTGATGGCGCCGCAGATAACAATGCGGGCGCGCCGGTTGATGCGGGTCAGCACCGTGTCGAGGATGTCGCCGCCGACGTTGTCAAAATAAATGTCCACGCCACTGGGGCAGTGGGCCTTGAGGCCCTCGCGCACTGCGTTGGGGCCGGCCTTGTAGTCGATGCAGGCATCAAAGCCGAGTTCTTTCACCACCCAGTCGCACTTGGCCTGGCCGCCAGCAATGCCCACTACGCGGCAGCCCCGGATCTTGGCCAATTGGCCCACCGTTTGGCCTACCGCCCCGGCCGCGCCCGACACCACCAGCGTTTCGCCGGCTTGGGGCTGGCCCACTTCCATCAGGCCGAAATAGCCGGTCATGCCCGGCATGCCCAGCACATTGAGCCACTGGCTCAGGGTGCCCAGGCCGAGGTCGATTTTGACCAGGCCGGAGCGCTTGAAGTCGGTTGGCGCCAGGCTCAGGTACTGCTGCACGCCAAAGCCGGCACTCACCATGTCACCCACTGCAAAGCCGGGGTGCTCAGACGCGATCACGCGGCCCACACCGCCGGCGCGCATCACCTCGCCCAGGGCCACTGGCGGGATGTAGCTCTTGCCCTCGTTCATCCAGCCGCGCATGGCCGGGTCGAGCGACAGCGCTAGCGTCTTGAGCAGCACGCCACCGGCCGCCGGCGCGGTCACAGGCTCAGTGCTGGCTTGCCAGTTGGCAGCGGTGGGTAGTCCCGCTGGGCGGCTGGCCAAACGGATTTGGTGGTTGCTCAGGTGTTCGAAGGTCATGGGCGGCTTCCTGCAATAAATAGGTCGAGGATACTAGCCCATGCGCATCCTGCCACCAGTAGCGCCGGCGACAGCAACTCGTTTTGCCGCAGGGCGGTAAAGCCCGGGGCGTTCGGCGGTTCAAACGCCAGTTGCGCCGCGCTCGCAAACCAGCGCAAAGCACCCACCCCCGCTCAGCGCCGCTTGGCACAAGCTTCAGTCCCGCACATCGGCGACCGGCGTGGCGCCAAAGTCGCTGCGCGCCAGCCAGGCCAGCACCCGGGCCGCGGCATCGGCCGGGCTGCTCAGCAGGCCCTGGGCCTTGAGTTGCACGAAGTTGGCTTGGTCCGGAAAGTCGGCAGCATGGGCCGTGCGCAATTGCACTTGCATATCGGTGTCTATCACGCCGGGCGCTAGCGAGCAGACCCGCGCGCCATGGGGTTTGGAGGCCTCGTCCAGGGCGATGCAACGGGTGAAGTGGTCCATGCCGGCCTTGGCCGCGCAGTAGGCGGCTTGCGAGGCCATGGCGCGTCGGCCCAGGCCGGATGAAATGTTGAGTAGCTTGCGTGGCAAGCGCCAGGATTCGGTGGCGCGCAAAAAAGCGGCGGCCAGCAGCAGCGGTGCCTCCAGCCCGACCCGCATTGCCTGAGCCAGGTCGGCCGGGTCAGATGCGCTCAAGGGCCCGATGCGCGCAATGACGCCAGCGTTGTTGATCAGGGTGGCGCTGGCCAGCCCGGTGCGGCCTAGCTGGCTCAGCCATTCGCCCAAGTCGGCCGCCGCCTGGGCGCCCAGGTTGAGGTCGCGTGGCCACTGTTCCAGCGTGCAGGCCGCGTCCGCCGCCTTGACTGTGAGCGCCGGATTGACTTGGCGCGACAGGCACAGCAGTCGGTGCTCGGGCTGGAGCAGTTGCTCGGCCATGGCCAAGCCCATGCCACGCGAGGCGCCGGTCAGGATGTAGAGATGTTGCGTCATGGGTTCTTTCAAAAGAGTGCTCGGGTGCCGGCCCTCAGAAGTCGGCTGGGCTGGTAAATTCCAGGGCCTGCTGGCTCAAAGGGTGCGTGAATGCCAAGCCGCTGGCGTGCAGCAGCAGGCGCGCTGCCATGGCCTGAACCTTGGGGCTGGCGTACAGCCGGTCTCCAAGTATCGGATGCCCCAGCGCCAGCAGGTGCACCCGCAGTTGATGCGAGCGGCCGGTTTCGGGTGCAAGTTCCAGCCGGGTTGAACCGCCATCGGCGCTGGGCGCGAGCCTGCGCCACCGGGTCAGGCTGGGCTTGCCTGCCAGCAGGTCGATTTTTTGTCGTGGTCGTTGGGCCCAGTCGGCGCCAATCGGCAGATCGATCACGCCCCAGCCCTGGGCTGGTTCGCCCAGGTGGCCGGCCACCCGTGCAACATAGCGTTTACTGATACGCCGCTGGGCAAATGCCAGGCTCAGGCTGCGTTGGGCGGACGCGCCGCGCGCCAAAATCATCAGGCCTGAAGTGGCCATGTCGAGCCGGTGCACGATCAGGGCGTCTGGGTAGCGTGTCTGCACCCGGGCAATCAGGCAGTCTTGCTTGTCATCCCCGCGCCCGGGCACCGAGAGCAGGCCGGCCGGCTTGTCGATGACCAGCAGGCACTTGTCCTGGTAATGCACGGCCGATTCAGCCAAATTCACGAGCCGCCGCCTTGCAGCAGGCGCTGCACGGTCTCACACAGTTCTTCGACATCGTTGGGTTTGTGAATCAGTGCGCGAGCCCCCTCGGCCAATGCGCTTTGTTCAATGTCTGAAGTCACAAAGCCCGAGGCCAGGGCGACTGGCAAGCTGGGCCGAATCTGTCGGGCCTCACGCAACAGTTCGAGTCCGCAAAAACCGGGCATGTTGTAGTCGCTCACCAGCAAATCGAAGGCCAGGGGTCGCTCGCGCAGGGCTTCCAAGGCTGCCAGGGGGTCGGTGAAGCCGCTCACCACATAGCCTTTGCGCGACAGCGCCCGGTTGACCAAAAACACCAGTGCCTGGTCGTCGTCGACATACATCACCCGTTGCCCCCGGCCGGCTACGGCGAGCGTGACCGGCCGGGCTGCCACGGCGGGTATGGCGCCGCCCGCAGCGAGGGGAAAGCACAGGGTGAAGCTGCTGCCCACACCGCTTTGGCTGCGGACTTCCACTGAGCCCTCGTGTGTGCGCATGATGCCGTGCACGACCGCCAGACCCAGGCCGGTACCCTGGCCGACTGGTTTGGTGGTGAAAAAAGGCTCAAACACCCGCTCCAAGGTGTGTGGGTCCATGCCAGGGCCGGTGTCGTGCACCGCAAGCCTGGCATGCGGCACTGACAGGCCCTGGGCGCCGCTCGGCGCGGCTGAAGCAACTGGGTCTTGGTGGCTGAGTTCAATGCTGACCCACCCCCGCTGCTGGCCAAGGGCCTGAATCGCGTTGGTGCACAGGTTGAGCAGGGCCTGTTCAACCTGGGTGGCATCGGCCAGCACTGCCGGTGTGTTGGGCGCCAGGCTGACCTGCATTTCGACATTGGGCGGCAGCGTCACTTTGAGCAGGCGCACCGTCTCGCGCACCACCTCGGCGAGTTGCAGCGGCACACGGGCCGGCGACTCGTTGCGGCTGAAGGCCAATATCTGGCGCACCAGGTCGCGCGCGCGCCGCCCCGCTTTGTCGATTTCGCTCAGGCTGACCTGCGCTGGCGACGCCGGTCCGACGTCCTGCTGAGCCAGCGCCGTATTGCCCAAGATGGCGCCTATGATGTTGTTGAAATCATGTGCGATACCCCCGGCCATGGTCCCCACCGCCTGCATTTTGTGCGACTCACGCAACTGCGCCTCCAAGGTGTTGCGCTGCGCTTCCATGTTTTTGCGCGCACTCAGGTCGCGGGCAAAAATGGTGGTGGTGCCGCCGTCTGCCCGGTGCTCAAACGACAGGCTGAGCTCGATGGCTACCGGGCTGCCGCTGGCCGTGCGGCCAGTGAGCTCGCCGAGCTGGCGTTTGGTACTGACCGGCTCGCTTGGCAAAAGGGCAATCAGCTCGGGCAAAAATCGGCTCAGCTCGCAGCCCAGGGCGTCGGCCGCCGGGCATGTGAACAGGGCCTCTGCAGTGGGGTTGAAGACCGTGATGCGGCGCATGTGGTCAACACCGATGATGGCATCGAGCGAGGCATCAATGATGGCGGCGAGCCGCTGCTGGCTTGACTGCAGTTCCAGGTTGCGCTGCTGCAGCGCCAGACGCTCGTTTAACAGCGGCCCCTGGTCGACAATGGCGCAGATGAAATGGGCCAGTTCATCCTGCGAATTTTCAATTCTGGCGATGTGCAGGTCGCCAGTCATGGAGCCAGCGGAGCCACAAGAAAAAACCACCTCGGTGGTCTCGCAGGCGGTCATCGCCAGCGCGGTTTGAAACGCGGCGCTGACCCGATCGGTGTGCGCCGGGCTGACAAAGGGCAGCAAAAAATTCAGTGGCGGATCCTGCTCGAGCGGGCGCAGCAGGCGCAGCGCCATGGCGTTGCTCTCCAGCACGAGGCTGTTCTCATCGACCAGCATCAGCGCCAGTGGCACATTGGAGAAGAGCGTCAGAAAACGCTCTGTGGCACCCTCGGCGGCAGCCTGGCTGCAGCGCAGCGCCTGGTTCTGGATCTCGAGTTCGGCCTGGTGCTCTCGTAACTCCCGCACTCCCCGTGCGGCTGGCGCTGACGGCTTGATCGCCGGCTTGGCTCGGCTAGCCCCGGGACGGCGCATTCTTGAGCTTGCCGCGCACCGGCACCACGGTGGTGACGGTCGGGCGCACCGCGTCTGGCGACACTGGTTTGGGCGGCGCTGTGTCCTTCTTGGGTTTTTTGACCATCTTGTTGCTCTGCTGTCCTTTGGGCATGCTATTACTCCTGGTTGACGAAGGGTATGGGCTGATCCGTTGGGCCTGGCATCAGCGCCGGGTCACTGCGCTACCGGGATCGTAATCGGCGGCCTTGAGGGGGCTGCGGGCGCTGACATAGGACTTCAGCACGTCGGCATCGACAAAGCCGGTGTTGACATAGCTTTTGTGTTCGCTCACCTTGGGGTAGCCGTCACCGCCAGTGGCCTGGAAATTGTTGATCACCATGCGGTAGGTTTTGCCGGCTTCAAGAGCCGCATTGTTGATTCGAACATTGAGCACTTGTCCGCCCGCAATGTCCAGGCTGATGCCGGCAAACTGGGCAAAAGCGCCAGAGCCGACTGACATTTTTGCAGCGGCATTGAGGTAGCTCATGACCTCGTCGGCGCTCAGGTCGACCGTGCTCAGTGTGTTGCCCCAGGGCTGTACCTTGAGGAGGTCTTTGTAGGTGATTTTTCCGGCAGCGATCGATTCGCGCAAGCCCCCGCCATTGACGATGGCGAAATCAGCCTTGGTTTTTTCCATGTTCGCCAGGCCAATCAAAACTGCCAGGGAGGCTGGTTTGGCACGCACCACGGTACGGTCACCCTCCAGGCGGCTGTCAACCGAGCCAACTTCCACATTGAGCTTCTCTTGGCCAAAGTTCTGGTAGGGGCGCAGCAGGGCCAGCATCGCAGTGTCCTCAGGGATCTCAGGGGTGTAGGTTAGCAGCGTGGTCTTGCCATCGGCGCCCTTGACCGGCCGCTTCAGGTTGATGGGTATCAGGGCGTACTTGACCAGGCTGAAGTCGCCATTGCGGTATTCGAAATCGGCCCGACCCACGTATTTTCCCCATTCATGGGCCTGCACAATCCAGGTGCCGTTCTGGCGGTCTGGCGTGCACTCGGTGCCGGGGACATAGGCGGTGTCAATCACGTTCTCGGCCTTCATGCAAGCCGGGTTCTGGGTGTGGCCGCCGACCACCAGATCAATGCCCTTGACCGCCCTGGCCAACTCGACATCACCCGGCGCTTGGCTGCCACTCAGGCCGTTGGCATAGTGCCCCATGTGGGTTGCTGCAATCACCACATCAGCCTTGGCGCGCAACTCTGGCACCACTTTGGCAGCCTCGGCCTGTGTGCTGCGGAATTCAATGTTCTTGACGTTCTCGGGCATCACCATTTTGTAGGTGTCTTCGGTGGTCAAGCCCATGACACCGATGCGCAAGCCGTCAATCGTGAACACCTTGTAGGGGTCAAACATGCGCTGGCCGTTCTCGTAGATGTTGGCGGCCAGCATGGGGAACTTGGCCAGATCGCGTTGCATTCTGAGCACCAAGAGGGGCTTGTCGAATTCATGGTTGCCGACCGCCATGGCCTGAAAGCCCAGCAGGTTCATACCCAGAAAATCGGGTACCGCGTCTTGCAAGTCGCTCTCTGGAACGCCCATGTTGATGTCGCCGCCAGACAGCAGCAGGGTGTGGCCACCGCTGGCGGCAACTTCGCGCCGGATGGCATCGATCACTGTTTTTTGCGCTGACAGGCCGTATTCACCATCGCTGTTTTTCCAGAACCGTCCATGGTGGTCGTTGGTGTGCATGATGGTGATGCGGTAGGTTTTATCTTTTTCGGGGCCCTGAGCCCAGGCCTGGCCCGTGAGGCCGACGATAAGCAGAAAACTGAGGATATGGCGGCGTATCGGCATGATCATTTCCTGTGAGGTTGGAGTAATTTGGAAACAGCCGGATTATGGCTTCAAGCGTAGACCAGCATCGCCAGCCCCCATGCGGTGGACCGACCGCAAACCACAGGCTAATCCACAGCAATTTACGGCGACAATTCGCCCCCATACCTCAACCGCCCAGCGTCAAACCCGCCCGCCTTGCCCATGTCCAGCCAAAGCCATTTTGAAGTACGCCCTGCCGGCCTGCGTGATGCCAAAACCATCGCCGAACTGCATCTCCAAGCCCTCAACAGGCTGGCTGATGACGGTTTGTCCAAGGAGCAACAAGAGGCGCTGGTGGCCGTCGCCCGCACCATCAACTGGCGCGAGGCGATTGAATACCTGGAGCCTCAAGTTTATCTGGCTTGTGACGCCGGAACCCCCTGGGATTTGTCGGCTTTGACCGCTCACGGGACGTGGGAACGCCGCCCACGACAGGCGAGATCTGGGCCATGGCCGTGCTGCCCGAGCATTGGGGGCGGGGCCTTGGTTTGGCCCTGTGGGACGCAGCCCGGGATGGTTTGCTGGAAGAAGGTTGCAACAAAGTCAGCATTTGGCTGCCGCTGCTCAACCAGCGGGCGGCGCGTTTTTTTGAGTTGGCCGGTTTCAAGCGCGAGCTCAAAACCGCCAAAACCGTGCCGCTGGGGTCGGTCAAGCTCGAAGAGATTCGCCTGTCGCGCGCGTTGGCCTGATCAGCTGCGGCGCAGCAACACGCTGCCGATGGAATAGCCAGCGCCAAAGGAGCAGATCACGCCAAACTCGCCGGCCTGGATGCCAGATCCGCCACCGTGCTGGCGCTCATGCTGTCCGATCGAAAAAGCCGGCAAAACCCTGCTCAGGCTCGAAGCGCCGATTGCGGTAAATGAGTCGGGTTGGCCCAGGCATGGCGCGAACCGCCACCGAGTGGCGCGGGTCACCGGGGTAGCAGACCACCCGCGTGCCATCCTGCTCGAACGATTCGGGCGCGACCAGCGGCGGCGGCTGCGCGCAAGCCGCCTGCAGCACGCTGCGCACGCTGTCAAAGTCCAACAGGTGTACCAGGCTCATGATCTGCGGCGGCGCCAGCGCGATCTGGTCCGCCCAGTAGCGCTCCAGGGCGGTTCTGGGGCTTAGCCAGACGCTGTCGGTGGCCTCATGCTCGTCATGCTGTGCAGTCTGTTGCACTGGCATCGCCGTAACAAAAAACCGCGTGTCAAAGCGTTTGTTCATTACGCTGGGGGTTTTGGGCGTGATCCAGCGGGACCAGGGCAGCAGCGCGCTGACCGACAGCCGTAAGCCAGCGCTTGACAGCAGGGCCCCAAAGCCATGCCCTGCCCGTAGCAGTGCCTGCGCCTGCGCCGTTTGCTGGGCCGAGACATTTTGCGCAAACAAGACACCCGATTCCTCAAACACTTCGCGCGCCGCTGCGATAAAAATCGCCGCTGCCTGCGCCGCCGATATGCCGGACTCGCAGAGGCGTTCCTGCAGGGTTTGGGCTGGCTGGTCGAGCAGGCTCAGGACCAGCGCCTGGGCATCGGCCGCATCGACCTTGCCGCCTGGAAAGACATAGGCGCCCCCCAGCACGTCAGATTGGGCATGACGCTTGATCAGCAACACCTCCAGGCCCTGGGGGGCGTCGCGCAGCATGAGCACCGTGGCCGCTGGCCGCGGCGGCGTGTTGATGGTCTGCGTGTTGAGTTCCATTCGGGTCTTTAAGGGGCGCTGGATGTGCAGTCCGCTACAGTCTGGGCCGGGCGGGCCTGAGGCTAGCAGAGTCCAGGCCCTTCTCTTGTCACCAACAGTTCAGGAACAGTCAGTATGGGAATTGATTTCAAGGGCCAGGTCGCCATCGTGACCGGCGCCGGGGGTGGCCTGGGCCGCCAGCACGCACTGGCGCTGGCCGCGCGCGGCGCCAAAGTCATGGTCAACGATTTGGGCGGTGCCAGGGACGGCTCGGGCGGCTCGGCCACAGCAGCCGAAGCGGTGGTGGCCGAAATTCGGGCTGCCGGTGGCGAGGCCCTGGCCAACAGCGCCTCGGTGACTGATTTTGCTGCGGTAGAGGCCATGGTGGCGCAGGCCGTGGCGGCCTGGGGACGGGTTGACATCCTGATCAACAACGCCGGCATTCTGCGCGACAAGACCTTTGCCAAAATGGACATCGCCGATTTTGCGCTGGTGGTGGACGTGCACCTG
>SHXM01000053.1 GCA_009693325.1 Rhodoferax sp. | reverse complement strand
GTGTCGGTATAGGCCAGCACAGTCACCGTTTTGCCGCGCAGCTCACGCGGACTGTCAATGCGTTCGTCCTTGTGGCTGACCAGTTGCATCAGCGAACCAGAACCCAGCACCGCCACGGCCTTGACCGGAATGCCCTGAGCGCGCGCGATGATGGGCGTGTCGCCAATGGCACCGCCGATCACCGCATTGCCTGCGCCGACCTGCTTGGCCACATCCACGCCGCCACGACCGGTGACAAATTCCACCTCCAGGCCTTCGGCAGCGTAGTAGCCCTTGGCCTGCGCCAGCATCCACGGACCAAAGGCCGGCAGCGTACCGGGGGCCGGCAGCAAGTAGGTGATTTTTTGGAGCTGGGCATTTGCTGCCAGGGGAGCCAGCAATGCACCCATGCTAAGGACAGCCAAACAGGCGCGGCGGGTGGCAGACAGAGTGAAAGGTGACATGGCGTTCTCCGGGGTTAAAGACGTGTGGACAGAAAAAAAGGAGCAGGGTAAGCGCGGCACTCAGTGCACGTTGGTGCTGGCGTCGAGCTTGAGCAGGTCCATCAGCTGGGCCACCAGGCGGCCAAGCTCATCCTGCTTGCGACGTTTCATCGGGTTGTGCCGCTCTGGCAGGTTCACCGTGATCTGCTCGACGATGGTGCCAGGCCGCTCACTCATCACCAGGATGCGGTCCGACAGCGCCACCGCTTCGGCCAGGTCATGGGTAATGAACAGCACCGTCTTGCCCTGCTGCGCCACAGTTTGCGCCAGGTCCTGCTGCAGGATCATCTTGGTCTGGGCGTCGAGTGCTGAGAAGGGCTCGTCCATCAGCAGCACCAGCGGGTCCACCGCCAGGGTGCGGGCCAGAGCCGCGCGCTGGCGCATACCACCCGAGAGCTGGTGCGGGTAGTGCTTGCCAAAGCCGTCCAGGTGGCACTGTTGCAGCAGTTGTGCGGATACGCGGGTCCGTTCGGCTGCGACCACCCCACGCAGTTCCAGGCCGAACTCAATGTTTTGCGAAATGGTGCGCCAGGGCATCAACAGGTCTTTTTGCAGCATGAAAGCCACATGCGCGTTGGGCCCGGCCACCAGCTCGCCATCCACCCGCACCGCGCCGGCACTGGGCTTGGCCAGCCCCGAGCCCATGTTGAGCAGGGTGCTCTTGCCGCAGCCCGAGGGGCCGATGATGGACACCACCTCGCCCGGCTGCACGGCAAAACTGACTTCGGTGACCGCCAGTACCTCGCTGGAGCGGCCGCGAGCTGCAAAGCGCTTGGACACGCCGCTGAACTCAATTGCCGGCTTGCTCACGCTACGTCCTTGGCTGGCCGCTGCAACTGCAACTGGACTCGGCCCTGCTGCACCCGCACCGGGAAGCAATGCAGGTCGCGCTGGCCGATCTCGTTCAAGCACTTGCCGCTGGAGATCTCAAAGCGGGCCGCATGCAGCGGGCACTCGATCAGCCCGCCCTCTTGGAAGCCTTGTGAAAGCAGCGCATAGGCATGCGGGCACACATCCTCGAGGGCATGTACCGCGCCATCCAACAAAAACAGCCCGATCCTGTGCCCCTGCACCTCGACGCCGATCGGGAAATCGGGATCGAGCTGGGCCAGCGTGGCGACCTCATGCCATGGGCTGTTTGCATCTGCGGCGCTGGTCATACGAGGCTTTTCGGTGTGACGATGGGATAGTGTGTTTCATTGGAGAAACATTGATTCGCTAATGAGCCATTATTTAACGGAAGGGCGATAACGTCAAGCGATAGTTGAGTACCTTACCCGGATACTGCACCAAGCGGATGCGCGGTCGTGGGTTTGGATGCGCACACGAGCGTCGACCGAGAAGCCGCTGTGTTGGTAGGCCAGGGTTGCCCGCGGACGCAAGTACAGTCAGTTACCTGCTGTTTAGCTCTGGCAATTTATGGTGGGGCTAGTTGCTCGTTCAATTGATAGCCGCGGGTGTCACGGTTGATCAGGCTCCAATTGGCGGTGGCGGTGGCGGTGGCATCACCGGTCATGGCCGGGCTCCTGTTGCGGACACTGCGCTTATCGAGCGGTGTCGGCCATGGCCTCACCGAGCCGGATCGGCCGGCCCGGCGCCCAGGCCGGGTTAAAGCACAGCAGCCCCCTGGGGACCAGCAGCACCACGGTGGAGCCCAGCAGAAAGCGCCCCATTTCCTGGCCCTGGCGCAGTGATACCGGCGAGTGCTCGTAGCGCCACTCGCGCAAACGGCCCGGGCGCGGCGGGTTGACCAGGCCGTGCCAGACCGTGGCCATGCTGCCAACAATGGTGGCCCCCACCAACACCAGGGCCAAGGGGCCCAGGGCGGTCTCAAACACACAAACCAGGCGCTCGTTGCGGGCAAACAAGCCAGGTACGCCGCGCGCGGTGCTCGGATTGACCGAAAACAATTCTCCCGGCACATGCAACATGCGGGTCAGGCGGCCGTCGCAGGGCATGTGGATACGGTGGTAGTCGCGCGGGCTGAGGTAGAGCGTGGCAAACAGGCCATCGTCAAACAGAGCGGCAAGCCGGTTGTCGCCACCCAGCAGCGCCGTGCAGCTGTAGTCGTGCCCCTTGGCTTGAAAAATGCGGCCAGCGCTCACCGCACCGAGCTGGCTGATGGCACCGTCTACCGGGCTGAGCAATTCAGCCCGGGCCAGCGGCCTGGCATCCGGCTTGAGGGCGCGGGTGAAGAAATCATTAAAACAGGCGTAGCTGGCCGGATCCGGATTGGCTGCCTCGGCCATGTTGACCTGGTAGCGCTGCACAAACCAGCGGATCAAGGCAGTGCTCCAGGCACCGGCACGGGCGCCGGCGATTTGGCCCGCCAGCAGGGTCAGGGCCTGCTTGGGCAGCAGGTATTGCGGCAGCACAGCGAGACGATCTGACATGAAGGCCACCAGAGTTGAGAACGGCGGCCGATTCTAGCCAGCAGGTGCTTCGGAGCGAAATGGCAAAATGGCGCATGACAGCGACGCGCATTCCACCGATTCAGTGCCTGTTAACCTTTGAAGCCTTGGCCCGCTTGCGCAGCGTGACGCAGGCCAGCGAAGAATTGTTTGTCACACCCAGCGCAGTCAGCCACCGGGTCAAGCAACTCGAGCAAATCATCGGAACCCGGCTTTTTGGCCGGGCTGATTTTTCCCTAACCTCCGAGGGCTGCGAGTACCTCGCCCATGTGCGCGAGGGGCTCGCCACACTGCAAAAATTTCCCAGCTCCGCTGCAGTGCCGGGCAAGCGCAAACTGCGCCTGGCGGTTACACCCACCTTTGCCCGTTCTATTCTGATCCCGCGCCTGGCCGAGTTCGCCAAAGCTTATCCCGAGATCGACCTGACGCTGCAAATCTCCATCCCGCTGCTCGATGTGGTGGCGGAGGATGCCGACCTGATGGTCCGATTTGGCACCGGGCGCTACGCCGACGTGGAGCACCAGCTGCTGTTTAAGGACGAGGTCACGCCGCTCGCCTCACCCGCGTATGTGCGCGAACACGGCCCCTTTGCAGTCGCCCAGGACCTGGAGCGCGCCAGCCTGTTGCGCAGCCCGCTGGAGCCCTGGCGCACCTGGTTTGCCGCGCAACACCTGGACTGGCCGGAGCCGGCCGAGGGCTCGCAGTTCAACGACATCGGCCTGATGTGCGACGCTGCCGCCGCAGGCCTGGGCGTGGCGCTGGTGCGCCTGCGCCTGGGCGCGCCCTGGTTGGAGCGCGGGGCCCTGGTACGCCTGGGCAGCAGCCCGGTCTACAAAGACCAACTGCCCAGCCCCCACGCCCACTATCTGTGCTGGCGCACCGGCATCATGGACCGCTGGGAATGCGCGGCATTTGCAGAGTGGCTGAAAAAAAGCGTGGCTTGAAGCGCTGATCCGGACTGGCCTTGTGCGAACGCAAGACACGCGAGGCGCAAGACCCGGAGCTGGGCTTTCAATTTACCGGAGCATGGTTTTCACGGGCCACTGAAAAATTTCTCACACTTCGGTCCCAATCTTTGCACTACAGTGGCGACCAGACCCGATCGCAGCGCCAAGGAAATCCATGAATTCAGCTCTCAAACCAGACCAGCAAGCACTGTTTAGCAGAGCAGAGCGCCAGGCCCAAGTGGTGCAAGCGCTGCAGGCCCATTTGAGCGCGCATCAGTTGCTTTGGCACCAGGAAGACACCTCGCCCTATGAGTGTGATGGCCTGACCGCCTACCGCGAGCGGCCTTTGGTGGTGGCTTTGCCGCAAACCGAGCAACAGGTACAGGCCTTGCTGCGTACCTGCCATGCATTGGACGTGCCGGTGGTGGCGCGGGGTGCTGGCACTGGCTTGTCGGGCGGTGCCATGCCGCACCGTTTGGGCGTGACCCTGTCGCTGGCCAAGTTCAACCGCATTGTGTCGCTCGACCCGCACAGCCGCACTGCCCGGGTGGAGTGCGGTGTGCGCAACCTCGCCATCAGCGAGGCGGCAGCAGCCCACCAACTGTATTACGCGCCCGACCCGTCAAGCCAGATTGCCTGCACCATTGGCGGCAATGTGGCAGAAAACTCGGGCGGCGTGCACTGCCTGAAATATGGCCTCACGCTGCACAACGTGCTCAAGGTGCGCGGCTTCACCATTGAGGGTGAGCCCATCGAGTTTGGCTCGGACGCACTCGACAGCCCGGGGCTTGACACCCTGAGCATTGTGTTGGGCTCCGAGGGCATGCTGGCCATCACGATCGAGGTCACAGTCAAGCTGGTGCCCAAGCCGCAGCTCGCGCGCTGCATCATGGCCAGCTTTGACGACATCCGCCGCGCCGGTGATGCGGTGGCGGCGGTGATCGCTGCGGGCATCATCCCGGCGGGCCTGGAGATGATGGACAAACCGATGACCGCCGCTGTTGAAGACTATGTGCACGCCGGCTACGACCTCACAGCCGACGCCATTTTGCTGTGTGAGAGCGACGGTACTCCGGAAGAGGTGGCTGAAGAAATTGACCGCATGATCGCCGTGCTCAAACAGTGCGGGGCCACCGCTGTTGCTATCAGCCGCGACGAGGCTGAGCGCCTGAAGTTCTGGAGTGGCCGCAAAAATGCTTTTCCGGCGCTAGGTCGCATCAGCTCAGATTACATGTGCATGGATTCCACCATACCGCGCAAACGTTTGGCCGATATCTTGCTCGCGATCGCACAGATGGAGCAAAAATACCAGCTGCGTTGCGCCAATGTGTTCCACGCCGGCGACGGCAACCTGCATCCACTGATCATGTTTGATGCCAACGACCCCGATGAGTTGCGCCGCTGCGAGTTGTTTGGCGCCGACATCCTTGAAACCAGCGTGGCCATGGGGGGAACAGTCACCGGTGAGCACGGCGTGGGGGTAGAAAAACTCAACTCGATGTGTGTGCAGTTTTCAGCTGCAGAGAACGAGCAAATGTTCGGCGTCAAGCGAGCCTTTGACTCCAAGGGACTGCTCAACCCTGGCAAGGTCATACCCACCCTGCAGCGCTGCGCCGAATACGGCCGCATGCTGGTGCGCGCCGGGCAGATCAAGCACCCGGATCTGCCGCGTTTCTAGTCTGGGTTCTGGTTTAGGCCCAGACGGTAACCGGGCTCGTCGTCGGCCAGCACCTGCTGGGCCCAGGGCTGCAACTTAGCGCTATCGGCACGCAATATTTCCTGCTTGACCGACAGGATTTGGGCCGGATGCATTGAAAAACTGCGCAGACCCAGGCCCAGTAGCAAGCGAGTCAGGCTGGTGTCCCCGGCCATTTCACCGCACAGGCTCACCGGCTTGCCCTGCGCCAGGCCTTCAGCAATGGTGCCGGCAACCAGGCGCAGCACCGCCGGGTGCATCGGGTCATACAGGTGGGCCACCGACTCATCAGCGCGGTCGATGGCCAGGGTGTACTGGATCAGGTCATTGGTGCCAATGGAAAGAAAATCAAAATACTTCAGAAACACCTTGAGCGTCAGCGCAGCAGCGGGAATCTCGATCATGGCGCCCACCTGCACCGGACCATAAGCCACGCCCCGGTTGTCGAGTTCAGCCCGGGCATAGTCGATCAGCGCCAAAGTCTGGCGGATCTCGCTGGCATGCACCAGCATCGGGATCAACACATTGGCCCGGCCATGGGCGGCCGCGCGCAGGATGGCGCGCAACTGGGTCAGAAACATGGCCGGATCAGCCAGGCTCCAGCGGATGGCGCGCAGACCCAGCGCCGGGTTCAAATGGGCCTCGTCCTTGAGCGAGCTGTCCAGAGGCTTGTCGGCGCCCACATCCACGGTACGGATGGTGACCGGCAGGCCCTGCATGCCTTCTATGGCACGACGATAGGCCTGGTACTGCTCGTCCTCGTCGGGCAAACTGCCCTGGCGGCCCATGAACAAAAATTCGCTGCGGAACAGACCGACACCCACCGCACCGGCCTTGACGGCGCCGGGCGCGTCTTCGGGCATTTCGATATTGGCCAGCAGCTCGATTTTCTGGCCGTCCAGGGTCACCGCCGGGGTATGCAGCAGGCGCAACAGCCGGCCGCGTTCGAGCTCGCCCTGGCGCTGCTTGAAGCCGTATTCAGCCAAGATGATGGGTGACGGGTCCACCACCACCACGCCGGCGTCGCCATCAATGATGAGCCAGTCGTCCTGGCGCACCAACTGGCTTGACAAGCGGGCGCCGACCACCGCCGGAATATCCAGACTGCGTGCCACGATGGCAGTATGCGAAGTTTTACCACCGACATCGGTGATGAAGCCAGCAAACACCCCCTGCTTGAACTGCAGCAGATCGGACGGCGAGAGGTCATGGGCCACCAGAATCAGCGGCACATCCACGGTGTCGCCGAGCAGCAGGTCTTGTTGAGAGCGTTGTCGGTTGCTGCGCGCCGGTGGCGGCGCCACAGCCGTGCGTGCGCCCTTCATGGCGCGCAGCACTTTCTCGGTGATCTGTTCGAGATCGGCCTTGCGTTCGCGCAGGTAGGCGTCCTGCATTTCGTCAAATTGGCGCGAGATGATGTCGAGTTGCGAGGTCAGCGCCCATTCGGCGTTGTAAAAACGCTCGGTAATCCAGCGTTTGACGCCAGCGACGAGTTCGTCATCATTGAGCAGCAGCAGATGCACATCCAGCAGGGCCGTGAGCTCTTGGGGCGCCTCCTTGGGTCCCATCTGGGCAATGGTGAGCTGCAGCCGCTGGATTTCCTCAACCACGGCATTGCGGCCGATGCGAACCCGATCAATCTCGGCGTCGACCTGCGCGGGTGCCACAAAGTAGTGCGCGACATCCACCCGGCTTGAGGCGACCAGCACCGCCCGCCCAATGGCGATGCCCCGGGCCACCGCCAGACCATGGATGGAGAAAGTCACTCACCCTCCCCGAATTTGTCGTCGATCAAGGCCACCAGCGCATTGAGTGCGTCCTGCTCACCCTGGCCCGAGGTTTCGATCTCGATGGTGCTGCCAATCCCTGCGGCCAGCATCATCACCCCCATGATGCTCTTGGCATTTACCCGCCGCTCGCCGCGGGTCAGCCAGACCTCACAGGGGTAGCTGCCGGCCAGTTTGGTCAGCTTGGCCGAGGCGCGGGCATGCAGCCCGAGCTTATTGCTGATGGTCGCTGTGGTTTTGATCATGTTTTTTTTGGTCTGGTTTTGAGGGGCACTTACCGCCACCTGCATCACGCCTTGGGTGCCGCCAGCCAGCGCTCGCGCCACAAGCGCCTCGAGCGGCTCGTGGCGGTAGGTCACTGCGCGCAACAGCATGGGTAGGTTCACACCCGCCAGCAGTTTGGTGTTCGGTGCGTCGGCTGCGCCAACCAGCCGTTGCGCAGCATTGCACGGGGTGGCTCCAAACATGTCGGTGAGCACCAGCGTCTGGTCGGCCCCAAGCAGCCCAAGCGCTTGCGCCGCGCCTGCCAGGGTTTCCTCAATCGGCACGTTGGCCTGCACATCAAAGGCGGCCAAGGCCGGCGCGGCATCGGGGAAAACATGCAGCACGCACTGCCGCAAGGCACTCGCCAAGGGGGCATGGGCAATGATGAGGATGCCGTTTTTCATGAATTGACCTGGGCTGGATTATCGCGTTTGGCCAAAACAAAATAGATGTAGGCACCAACGCAGCAGAGCAGAAACAGCGCCATCGTGGCACGAAAGGCTTCGGGCTTGCTCAGCCCCAGAGCGACTAGCCTGTCAACACCCAGGCCAATGCCCCATTGCACCAAAAAAACGCCAGAAAAAATAACCAGGTTGAAGGCTGACAAAGCGCGCCCGGCCAAAGCAGGCGCAAACGCCATTCCCACCGCCGGCTGGGTCAGGGATACCACGGTGCAGCAGACACAGTAAAGGGCCCAGCAGGCGCCAGTCCAGTCCGACAGGGTGTTGCCAAAACCAATCAGCACAGCCAATACCAAAAAACTCGCCGGCAGCCCCAACTCCACCAGACGCTCGGCACGCAAACCATGCCGGGCGAGCCAGGGGTTGGCCATGCCCCAGACCCCAAAGGTGCACAGCATCGCCACATTGATCCAAAATAAAGCGGTTGCGGCCTGCAGTGCGCTATAGCCGGCCACCTCGGTCATCCAGGGGGCAGCCCACAGGTTTTGCACCGCCAGTAGACCGCCGTAGCTGAAAAAGGCCAGTGGCAGCAGGCTGCGGAAAAAAGGATCGCGCCAAACCATGGCATAGCTTGGCGGCAGGGGGTCAGGCTGACTCTGGCTCTCAGCAGGCGTCTGCCAAACGGGCACCCAGGCGGCCATCAGCAACATGGCAATCAACAGGGCCGCAGCCAAACCCCAAAACAAAGGCCTCCAGCCCAGCACCGGCAGCAGCCACTGCACCGGCAGGGTAGAGGCCATCATGCCGAGCGAGCCCGTCATCAGCATCCAGGAGTTAGCGCGCAACTGGCTTGCAGGGTCAAACCAGCGCCGGTAACCGGTCAGCGGCGCCATCAGGCAGGCGCTCAAGCCCACACCACACAAAAAGCGGGCCCCCAGCAGCGCGCCGAAACCTTCGGCCCAGGAAAAAGCCAGGCAAGCCAGCACCGCCACGGCCAAAAATCTGAGGATGACTTTTTTAGGGCCCAGTCGGTCAAGCCAGCTGCCCAAGGGCAACTGGGTGATGGCAAAGCCGAAAAAATAAGCGCCGGCCAACAGGCCGAGATCGCCCGAGCTCAGGCCGAATTCCTGCGTCAAATTTGGCGCCAAGGTCGCGGTGATGGCGCGTATCAGGGCCGAGAGGAAATAGGTCACGGCAAAAGCCAAAAACGCCGGAATCGCGGCGCGGCGGTTCAGCCTGTGCGCCGAACTCAAGGTGGCTTCAAACCAGCAAAAAAGGTGTCTGCAAGCGCGGTGTCTGCCTTGTCAGCCAGCACGCTGGCCTGAAACACCCAGGTCCCGGCTGAAAACCAAAGTGCTTGCGCTGCCACAGCGCTGCCATCGGGCCGTTTTCCCCTTGCGCTGACCCGAACCCCGGGCCCCACGCCGACAAGCAAAAAAGAACTCTCCTGCTGTGGCTCAGCTGCCATATTACCCAGCGTGAGGGTACGCCAACGCAAGAGTACCTCGGCTGCTGGCGCGCGCTCTTGCAGGTCGGCATAGGCCAGGGCAAAACTCGCACCGCCGGTCTGACAACCCAGCATCGTCATGCTCAGGGCATGACCGGCCAGGTTCACCTGGCGCACCATGGGATCGGGCTTGCAGGGAAACAGTGCAGCCAGGCTAGCCGGCGCAAGATTAAGCTCGCGCCAATTGAAAGTCGGGCTGCAGCCCGACAGTGCGACGATGCTCAACAACAGGGTGAGGCTCATAGGGTGACGCATGGCTCAATTATCCTTGCAGCAAGCAGAAGCCTTAAACTCCACAGCTGTGTCTGCCCCAGCCCTCCGTCCACTCAGAGCTCGAGCTTACTTGCTGGCGTTCGCCTTGGCCGGTGTTGTGCTGACCACAGCTGTGCTCTGGTCAGGCGATGGGATGCTAAAAACAAGCGCGCCAAACAGTGTGTTTGTGTTGCTGGACGGCTCAAGTCGCAGCAGCGCGGATTTCAAAGGGCGAGTCACCTTGGTTAATTTCTGGGCCACCAGCTGCGGCAGTTGTGTGGCGGAAATGCCCAAAATAACCGCCACCTACAAGGCCTTTCATGCCAGGGGTTTTGACACCATTGCGGTCGCCATGCACTACGATCCGCCGAGTGCGGTGGTGCACTTCACACAAACTCGCGGCCTGCCTTTTCAGGTAGCGATTGACAATACCGGGCAGGTCGCACGGCAGTGGGGTGATGTCGCTATCACACCAACCAGCTTTCTTGTGGACCAGCGGGGGCTCATCGTCAAGCGCTATGTGGGCGAGCCCGATTTCGCCGAACTCAACCGACTCATCGGGCGGCTGCTGCCAGGGGCTTGAAAAGCTGAGCGCTTGCTCCTCGGGGCGACTCAGGCCTTGGCTTGCCCGAGCAGCGTAGCTGCGTCGCTGACTTCAAACTTGCCCGGCGCCTCAATGTTGAGCGTCGCAACCCGGCCGTCCTTGACCAGCATGGAATAGCGGTTGCTGCGCAGGCCCAAGCCCTTTCCGGTCAGGTCAAGCGTCAAGCCCGTAGCCTTGGTGAAGCTTGCATCGCCATCGGCGAGCATGCGCACTTTTCCGACCGACTTTTGCTCTCGCGCCCATGCGCCCATGACAAAGGCATCATTGACGCTGATGCACCAGATTTCATCCACGCCGCTGGCTTTGAGCGCGCCGAATGTCTCTAGGTAGCCGGGCACGTGCTTAGCCGAGCAGGTGGGGGTAAATGCGCCCGGCAGCGCAAACAAGGCTATGGTCTTGCCAGCGCTGGCCTTGGTCACATCAACCGGGTTGGGGCCCAGACTGCAACCCTCGCTCTCCACATCGACAAATTCCATCAGTGTGGTGGCCGGCAGTGTGTCGCCTACTTTGATCATATGCTTCTCCAACAGGGGGTTAAATCTAAGGTTTAGACCAGAACTGCCTTCTGCACCAAGCGGGTTGCCACCCAGTTCTTGGTTTTGGACAGCGGACGACTTTCGGTGATCTCGATCAGGTCGCCCCGCTTGTACTCGCCATTTTCGTCATGCGCGTGGTACTTGCTTGACTTGCCGACGATCTTGCCATAAAGCTCGTGCTTGACGCGCCGCTCTATGAGCACGGTCACGGTTTTGGCACGCTTGTCGCTGACCACCTTGCCAACCAAGGTGCGCTTGAGGGATTTTGTTGCTTCCGTCATGTATCGCTCCCTTATTTGGCGGATTGTCCAGCGCTTTGCTTTTCGACAAGAATCGTCTTGGCGCGGGCAATCTCGCGGCGCGTGGAGCGCAACGTGGCGGTGTTGTTGAGTTGCTGCGTGGCTTTTTGCATGCGCAGACCGAAATGGGCTTTTTGCAGGGCCTTGACCTCGCTTTGAAGGCGAGCGATGTCTTTTTGACGTAGTTCAGAAGTGTTCATGGTCGGTGTTCGCGGTTACTGGCCAATCATGCGGGCTACGAACGTGGTCCGCAGGGGCAACTTGGCGGCCGCCAGGCGGAAGGCTTCGCGCGCCAACTCTTCGGTTACGCCGACAATTTCAAAGACGATTTTTCCGGGCTGGATCTCGGCCACGTAATACTCGGGATTGCCCTTGCCATTGCCCATGCGCACTTCCGCTGGCTTTTGAGAAATTGGCTTGTCCGGGAAGACACGGATCCAAATGCGCCCACCCCGTTTGACATGGCGCGAAATGGCACGCCGAGCGGCCTCGATCTGGCGGGCAGTCAAACGGCCACGGTCGGTGCATTTCAGGCCGAAATCACCAAAGGCGACAGAGCTGCCCCGGGTGGCGATGCCAGTGTTGCGGCCTTTTTGTTCTTTGCGGTACTTGCGCCGCGCGGGTTGCAACATGGTTATTCTCCTTTTCCGGCGGCCGCTGCAGCGGCTGGTGCGGCCACCTTGCGCACGCGTTTGGCGGCGGGTTTGGTGGCATCGGCCCCGATGGCCTCTGGCGGCTTGTCACTGCCATCCGCCGGGGCTACATTGCCAGACAGCGGCCGCCGCGCAACCCGGGCGGGCGCTGGGCGGTCGGTCGCCGGGCGGGCATCACGGCGGGGGCCACGCGGGCGGCGGTCGTCGTCAGAACGGGTGTCAGGGGCAGCGGGGAGGTCGTTGCGGCCCAGGGTATCACCCTTGTAAACCCAGACCTTCACACCAATGATGCCGTAGGTGGTCTTGGCCTCCGAGGTGCCGTAGTCGATGTCTGCCCGCAGTGTATGCAGCGGCACACGGCCTTCCCGGTACCACTCGCAGCGCGCAATCTCAATGCCGTTGAGCCGGCCCGAGGACATGATCTTGATACCCAGAGCGCCCAGACGCATGGCGTTTTGCATGGCGCGCTTCATGGCGCGGCGAAACATGATGCGTTTTTCAAGTTGTTGGGTGATGCTGCCTGCAATCAGCTTGGCATCGATCTCGGGCTTGCGCACTTCTTCAATGTTGACCGCCACCGGCACACCGAGCTGACGCCCGAGTTCGCGTTTGAGGTTTTCGATTTCCTCGCCTTTTTTACCGATCACCACGCCCGGACGCGCCGAGAAAATGGTGATGCGGGCGTTTTTGGCAGGGCGCTCGATCAGCACCCGCGATACGGAGGCGTTTTTGAGCTTGCCCTTGAGGTACTCGCGCACCTTGATGTCCTCAGCCAGCATACCGGCGAAGTCACGGTCATTGGCATACCAGCGCGATGCCCAGTTGCGGCTGATCGACAGGCGAAAGCCGGTTGGGTGGATTTTTTGTCCCATATCTTCCTGGCCTCTTTCAGTTTCCAACCGTCACGTACACATGGCACGTGGGTTTTCTGATTTGATTGCCACGCCCTTTAGCGCGGGCGGTAAAACGCCGCAGCGACGCACCCTGTTCGACAAAGATGGTTTTCACCTTCAGTTCGTCGATGTCGGCGCCGTCATTGTGCTCGGCATTGGCAATGGCAGACTCCAGAACTTTCTTGATGATCACAGCAGCTTTTTTTTGCGTGAACTGCAAGATGTTGAGGGCCTGATCAACTTTTTTGCCACGGATCAGGTCCGCGACCAGGCGCCCCTTGTCCACCGACAAACGAACGCCGCGAAGGCTTGCACGTGTTTCCATGGTCACCTCCTTATTTCTTTTGGACTTTTTTGTCCGCAGGGTGGCCCTTGAAAGTTCGCGTCAGTGCGAACTCGCCAAGTTTGTGGCCAACCATTTGATCGGTGATGTAGACCGGGATGTGCTGCTTGCCGTTGTGCACGGCGATGGTCAAGCCGATGAATTCAGGCAGGACCATTGAGCGGCGCGACCAGGTCTTGATCGGCTTTTTGTCTTTGGTGGCAATGGCTTTGTCAGCCTTGTCGACCAAATGGTGGTCGACAAACGGACCTTTTTTGAGTGAGCGAGTCATTTGCCTTCCCCTTACTTCTTGCGACGCGACACGATCATGACCTGCGTGCGCTTGTTGTTTCGGGTACGGTAACCCTTGGTCAGGTTGCCCCATGGGTCAACGGGGTGACGGCCTTCGCCAGTCTTGCCTTCGCCGCCGCCATGCGGATGATCGACCGGGTTCATAACGACACCGCGCACGGTCGGGCGAATGCCCATCCAGCGTTTCACGCCGGCTTTGCCAAGGCGGCGCAGGCTGTGCTCTTCGTTGGCAACCTGCCCAAGGGTGGCGCGGCATTCAATATGCACCTTGCGCACCTCGCCCGAGCGCATCCGCACCTGGGCATAAGTGCCTTCGCGCGCCAGCAGCGTGGCCGAGGTACCGGCCGAGCGAACAATTTGCGCGCCCTTTCCAATTTGCAGTTCGATGCAATGCACCACAGAGCCCACCGGAATGTTGCGGATCGGCAGGGTATTGCCGACGCGGATTGGCGCCTCAGCGCCGCTCATGATGCTGGCACCCACCTCGAGGCCACGCGGGGCAATGATGTAGCTGCGCTCGCCATCGGCATAGCAAACCAGGGCGATATGGGCCGAGCGGTTGGGATCGTATTCGATGCGCTCCACTTTGGCGGCAATGCCGTCCTTGTTGCGGCGGAAATCAACCACCCGGTAGTGGTGCTTGTGCCCGCCACCTTTGTGCCGAGTGGTGATATGTCCATTGTTGTTGCGACCAGCTTTCTGGAACTGCGGCTCCAGCAGGGGCGCATAGGGATCACCCTTGTACAGGTGATCTCGCGAAATCTTCACCACGCCACGACGGCCTGGGGAAGTGGGTTTCATTTTGATAACAGCCATGATTAAGCAGCCTCCCCGCCGAGGTTGAGTTCTTGACCCGGCTTGAGGGTGATGTAGGCCTTGCGAACGTTGTCGCGACGACCCATCGACTTGCCAAAACGCTTGGTCTTGCCTTTGGTGTTCAAAACAGAGACGCCTTTGACTTCGACTTTGAACATCAATTCCACAGCAGCCTTGATTTCATACTTGGTCGCATCTTGCAGGACCTTGAAGGTCACCGCATTGCTCTTTTCGCCCACCATGGTGGCTTTTTCAGACACGATGGGCGCGACGAGTACCTGCATCAGGCGTCCTTCGTCAAATTTGCTCAGATTGGGGCCGTGGCTCATGCGAACATCTCCTTGAGTTGGTCCATGGCCGCCTTGGTCACCAAAACTTTGCGGTAATGCACCAAGGAGACCGGGTCGGCATAGCGGGGCTCCACCACCAGCACATTCACCAGGTTGCGGGAGGCCAGGTAGAGGTTCTCATCGACTTCGTCGGCAATCACCATCACCGACTCCAGGTTCATGGCCTTGAATTTGGCCGCCAGCAACTTGGTTTTGGGCGACTCAACCTTGAGCGAGTCAACCACAGCTAGGCGGCCTTCGCGCGCGAGTTGCGAGAGGATCGAAGACATGCCGGCACGGTACATCTTTTTGTTGATTTTCTGCGCAAAATTTTCGTCTGGCATATTTGGAAATATGCGACCACCGCCACGCCATATCGGCGAGGAAGTCATGCCTGCGCGAGCCCGGCCAGTTCCTTTTTGCTTGAACGGTTTTTTGGTGGAATGCTTAACCTGTTCGCGGTCTTTTTGAGCCCGGGTACCCTGGCGGGCGTTGGCCTGAAAAGCCACCACCACCTGATGCACCAGATCCTCGTTGTAAGCGCGGCCAAACACCGTCTCGGGGACGTCGTAGGTCGAGGTGGCTTGACCCTGGTCATTCAAGAGTTCGAGTTGCATCAGGTCGCTCCCTTCTCGTCCACTGCCCGCGCTTTAACCGCCGGGCGTACCGTGACGAATCCGCCTGCCGAGCCGGGCACCGCACCCCTGATCATCAGGAGCTGGCGCGCTTCGTCAATGCGAAAGACATCCAGATTTTGCGTAGTGACGGTGTCAACGCCCAAATGGCCGGTCATTCGTTTGCCTGGAAAAACTCGTCCAGGGTCCTGCGCCATGCCGATGGAGCCCGGCACATTGTGCGAGCGGCTGTTGCCGTGCGAGGCGCGCTGCGAACTCATGAGGTGGCGTTTGATGGTGCCAGCGAAGCCCTTGCCGATGCTGGTGCCCTGCACATCAACCTTTTGCCCAACCGTAAACACTTGGCTGACCGGCACAGAGGCGCCGGCGCTGTACTGGGCCGCGGTATCGGAAGACACACGAAATTCTTGGATGATTTCGCCAGCTTCTACACCGGCTTTGGCCAGATGTCCGGCGGCCGGCTTGCTGACTCGCGAGGCCTTTCGTTCACCGAACGTCACCTGCAAGGCGACATAGCCATCATTCTCCTGAGTTTTGACCTGGGTCACGCGGTTGTTTGATACATCCAGCACCGTGACGGGGACTGTGTCCCCGTCGTCGGTGAATAGGCGCATCATGCCCACCTTGCGGCCCAGCAACCCTAAGCGATTGCTAAGACTCATTTTTTTCTCCGTAACTCTCACCGTTGGCACTGCAATTGGCGCCACCGTTGTTGCGTGAGAGACTGTTAATAAAACCCGCCGGTCGTCGTACGACCCAATCCATTCGGGTCGAGGAGTATAGCCCGGTTTAAAGCCGGAATATGATTTTGTTTGCCATTTTCTTAGCGGCCATGCAACAGGAGCTCAGCCGCGCAGTTGCCCGAGGGCCGTTCATCACTGCAACTTGATCTCCACATCCACTCCGGCCGGCAGGTCAAGCTTCATGAGCGCGTCGACCGTTTTATCGGTCGGGTCGACAATGTCCATCAGACGCTGGTGGGTACGAATCTCCATCTGATCGCGACTGGTTTTGTTGACATGGGGCGAACGCAGGATGTCAAAACGCCGGATGCGGGTCGGCAGGGGCACCGGGCCCTTGACAATGGCGCCGGTACGTTTGGCGGTGTCCACGATCTCTGCGGCCGATTGGTCTATGAGCTTGTAGTCAAACGCCTTCAGGCGGATACGG
This sequence comes from Rhodoferax sp., assembly GCA_009693325.1. Classification (GTDB taxonomy): domain Bacteria; phylum Pseudomonadota; class Gammaproteobacteria; order Burkholderiales; family Burkholderiaceae_C; genus Rhodoferax. Next base: position 182 of record SHXM01000053.1, on the reverse strand, counting down.
ATTTTTTGTTTGGTGGCCATGCTGTGTGTCCTTGTTAGGCGATGATTTTGGCCACCACACCGGCGCCAACGGTCTTGCCACCTTCGCGGATGGCGAAGCGCAGGCCTTCTTCCATGGCGATCGGGTTGATCAGCTTGACGGTGATAGACACGTTGTCGCCCGGCATCACCATCTCCTTGCCT
>SHXM01000052.1 GCA_009693325.1 Rhodoferax sp. | reverse complement strand
GGCCGGGGGTTTGCTGTCATCTTGCATGTTGGTCTCCTCAAGTATGGGTCACTGGGCTCTTCTTCTTATCTAGATGTGCATGGCACTGCGGCGGGCCGGTGCATGACTGGACTCTGCCACAGCCAGCCAGAGGGCGCCAGCGGCCACTGTTTCGTCCGGTGCAAGCTGCAGCAGCGCTGCCGCCGGCCCGGCTTGGCCGAGGCGATCAGCAGAATCGAGCTGCAAACGCCAGGCACCCTGCGGCAGTGTGAAGCGGACCGGTTCAGCCTGCGGGTTGAACAGCAGCAAGGCGCCCTGGCCAGCGCCCTGCAATTGCAGCATCAAAGCCTGACTTTGCGGCGCGTCCCAGGCCGCAGCGCTCATGGGCTGGCCGTCAGCCGCCAACCAAAGCGCCGCTGGGCCCTGAGCTGAAGCAGCGTTCTGCCACCAATGGCTGGCCTGCAGCAGGGCCAGGCGCTGGCGACATGCCAGCGCATGCTGGACAAAAGCGCACAGGCCATGGTCGGCCTGCGCCCAATTCAGCCAGGTGGTGGGGTTGTCCTGGCAGTAGGCGTTGTTGTTGCCGCCCTGGCTGTGGCCGATTTCGTCGCCCGCCAGCAGCATGGGTGTGCCTAGGGACAGCGCCAGCGTGGCCAGCAGGACGCGCTGCTGACGCGCACGCTGTGTCATCACGCCGGGCTGGTCGGTCTCGCCTTCCATGCCGTTGTTGATGCTGAGGTTGTTGGCGTGTCCGTCGCGGTTGTCCTCCCCATTGGCCTGGTTGTGGCGCTCGGCGTAGCTGACCAGGTCGCGCAGGGTAAAGCCATCATGCGCAGTGATGAAGTTGACGCTGCTGTGGGCGCCACGCCGGCCCGGTGCAAACACGTCGCTGGAGCCGGCCAGCCGGCGTGCCATATCGCCCCGGCTGCTGCGCCGCTGCAGCCAAAAGCTGCGCTGGGTGTCGCGGTAGCGGTCGTTCCACTCCAGCCAGTCCGGCGGAAAGCCCCCCAGCTGGTAGCCCCCAGGGCCGATGTCCCAGGGCTCGGCAATCATCAGGGTTTGCTTGAGCACCGGGTCAGCCGCTACGGCCTGCAGCAGAGGCGCATCGGACTGAAAAGCGCCCTGCACCGCGTCGCCGCCACGCGCCAGCACCGGCGCCAGGTCAAAACGAAAACCGTCAACGCCAAATTCAAGCACCCAGCGGCGCAGGCTCTCCAGCACCAGGCGCCGAACCAGCGGCTGGTCGAAGTTGACACTGTTGCCGCAACCAGTCCAGTTGGCATAGCGGTGCTGCTGCCCGGGCAGCAGGTGGTAGTACAGCGCGTTGTCAATGCCGCGCAGCGACAACGTCGGACCCCACTCATCGAGCTCGGCCGTGTGGTTGTAGACCACGTCCAGCACCACCTCCAGCCCGGCATCGTGTAACGCGTCGACCAAGGCGCGAAACTCGGCACGCGGGTCGCTGGCCGGGTCCGGGCTGGCGTAGCGCGCCTCGGGCGCATTCCAGGCCACCGGGCTGTAGCCCCAGTAGTTGCTCAGGCCCTGCGCCTGCAGCCGGGCCTCATCGGCGCGGTGCGCCACCGGCATCAGGCAGACCGTGGTCACGCCCAAACGCTGCAGGTGGGCCAGCACCGCCGGGTGCGCCAAGCCGGCATAGCGGCCGCGCTGGCTGGCCGGCAGCGCCGGGTGCAAGGCCGTAAAGCCCTTCAGGTGCAGCTCGTAGATCACGCGCCGGGCCGGGTCGGGCTGCGGCCGGGCTGCACTGGGCGCAGGCAGATCGGCCACGACCCGGGCCTTGAGCGCGGTGGCGGCGTTGTCGCGCGGGTCGGGCAGATCCCCAGCCGGGCTGCGCGGGTCATGGCCCAGGTGCAGGTCGTCGCCGGTGTAGCGGCCCAGCACGGCGCGCGCCGCCGGGTCCAGCAGAACCTTGGCGGGATTGAAGCGGTGCCCCTCATGCGGCGCCCAGGGGCCGTGCACGCGCCAGCCGTACACCAGGCCAGCCCCGACGCCCGGCCCCAGCGGCAGCGCGCCCCGCCAGACACCGCCTTGCGACTCAGGCAGGCGCAGGCGCGCGGTCTCGCGCTCACCCGCCGCATCAAACAGACACAGTTCCACGGCTTCGGCATGGGACGCCGCCAACGCAAACTCGATGCGGTCGCGCCCCAGTTCGGCGCCCAAGACCGCGCCCTGGCCCGGTAGCAGGGCCGGTGCACCAGACAGGGTTGCGGTGACGGTCATGCCACCGGCTGTAGCACGACGCATGCCAGTGGCGGCAAGTCCAGGCACAGGGACTGCGCCCGCTGCTGCCAGGGTATCGCCTCGGTAGCGCCGGGCGCGCTGGGCAGGCCGCTGCCGCCATACACCGCCTGATCAGTGTTGAGCAGTTCACACCACACCACGGCCTGCGGCACACCAACCCGGTAGCGCAGGCGTGGCACCGGTGTGAGGTTGCACAGCACCAGCAATGCGCTGCCATCCCGCGCGCGCCGCTCGAAGGCCAGCACCGACTGCGCCGCGTCGTCGTGGCTGAGCCAGGCGAAGCCGGCGGCCTCGGTGTCAAGCTGGTGCAGCGCGGGGTGGGCCCGGTAGACCAGGTTGAGGTCGCGCACCAGGCGCTGCACCCCTTGGTGACCGGACTGCTCCAGCAGGCCCCAGTCCAGGCTCAGGTCATGGTTCCATTCGTTGGGCTGCGCAAATTCGCAGCCCATGAACAGCAGCTTTTTGCCAGGGTGGCAAAACATCAGGCCGTAGCAGGCGCGCAGATTGGCAAACTGCTGCCAGCGGTCGCCGGGCATCTTGGCCAGCATGGCGCCCTTGCCATGCACCACCTCGTCGTGCGAGAGCGGCAGCACGAAGTTTTCGTCAAAGGCGTAGACCAGGCTGAAGGTGATCTCGCCGTGGTGGTGCTGGCGGTGCACCGGGTCCAGCGCCATGTAGGCCAAGGTGTCGTGCATCCAGCCCATGTTCCACTTGTAATGAAAGCCCAGCCCGCCGCCCTGCAGGTCGGCGCTGGGCGGGCGGCTCACGCCGGGGAAGGCGGTGGACTCTTCGGCCAGGGTGATGGCCCCGGGCCGCTCCACGCCGACCGTGTGGTTCATCAGCCGCAAAAAGGCGATCGCCTCCAGGTTCTCGCGGCCGCCGTGCCGGTTGGGCAGCCATTGGCCCTCTGCCCGGCTGTAATCGCGGTACAGCATGGAAGCCACCGCGTCGACGCGCAGGCCGTCGATGCCGAAGTGCTCCAGCCAGTACAGCGCATTGCCCACCAGAAAATTGCGCACCTCGACGCGGCCAAAGTTGTAGATCAGCGTGTTCCAGTCCTGGTGGAAGCCCTCGCGCGGGTCGGCGTACTCGTACAGCGCGGTGCCGTCAAAGCGGGCCAGACCATGGGCATCGGACGGAAAATGCGCCGGCACCCAGTCCAGGATGACGCCCAGGCCGGCGGCATGGGCGGCATCGACAAAGTGCCGGAAGTCCTCTGGCGTGCCGAAGCGCGCGGTAGGGGCATACAGGCCCAGCGGCTGGTAGCCCCAGGAGCCGTCAAACGGGTGCTCGCTGACCGGCATCAGCTCCAGGTGGGTGAAGCCGAGGTCGCGCGCATAGGGCACCAGGGTGTCGGCGAGTTCGCGGTAGCTGAGCCAGTGCCAGCCCTCGGCCTTGCGCCAGGACCCCAAGTGCACCTCGTAGATGCTGATGGGCTGGTCGAAGCCGTTCGCTTTTGCCCGCTCCGGCAGCATGGGACGCACCGGCAGCAGGCCCTGCACAATGCTGGCGGTGCCGGGCCGCAGCTCGCAGCGAAAGGCAAAGGGGTCGGCCTTGAGCAGCAGTTCGCCTTGCGGCGTACGGACTTCAAACTTGTAGAGCTCGCCCAGGCCGAGGCCGGGCACAAACAGCTCCCAGATGCCGCACTCGCGACGCAGGCGCATCGGGTGGCGGCGGCCGTCCCAGCCATTGAACGGCCCCACCACCGACACGCGCTGCGCATTCGGGGCCCACACAGCGAAGCTGACGCCAGCCACGCCCTGCAGTTCACGCGGGTGGGCACCGAGGCACTGGTGCGGGCGGCGGTGTGTGCCCTCGGCCAGCAGCCAGGCGTCAAGCTCGCCCAGCACCAAACCGAAGCGGTAGGGGTCTTCCACCCGCTGCGGTGCCGGAAGCAACTCTCCCGGCGCCACCGGCCACTGCACGCGCAACAGGTAATCAAAGGGCTGGCGCCGCCGGGCCAGCCGGGCGCCGAACACCTCGCTGCCAGCCAGCCGCTGCAGGCCCGCCACACAGCGCCCACTGGCGCGGTCGAGCACATCCACGCGCAGGGCACCCGGCAGCAGCGCATGCACCCACAAGGCGCCCTCGCGCTGCTGCATGCCCAGCACGCCGCAGGGGTCGGGATGCCTGGCGCCCATCAGCGCGTCAATATCATCAGGGTGCAGCATGAGACTCCGCTGGTGGCCGGGGCAGACGGTCGTACAAGCGCGCCAGGTGGTGCAGACGCTGCGCCGGCTCGGGGCCGACCTGGGACCACTGAAAGCGCCAGACCCAATTGCCTTCGCCCACGCCGGGCTGGTTCATGCGATGGGCGCCGTTCAAGCCCAGCACATCTTGCATCGGGTAGATCGCCATGTCAGCCACGCTGGCACAGGCGGCGCGGATCAGCGCCCAGGCCATGCCCTGCCCGTCGCAGCCCAGGTAGTCCCGCACATGCTGGCGCGTCGGGTCCGACAGGGTGTGCCACCAGCCCTCAGTGGTGTCGTTGTCGTGGGTGCCGGTGTAAACCACGCTGTCAGCGGTGTGGTGGTGCGGCAGGTAGCGCGAGCTGGCATCCTGCCCAGGGCTAAAGGCAAACTGCAGCACCCGCATGCCGGGCAGGCCATGGCGCTGGCGCAGCGCATCCACCTCCGGGGTGATCACGCCCAGGTCTTCGGCAATGATGGGCAGGGCACCCAGCGCCTGGGCCGCCGCCTGCAGCAGGGCATCGCCCGGGGCCGCCACCCAGCGCCCCTGCTCGGCGGTCGGCGCGCTGGCCGGAATCTCCCAATAACTCTCGAAACCGCGAAAGTGGTCCAGCCGCACCAGGTCAACCAACGCGCAGGTGTTGCGGATGCGGGCGATCCACCAGCGGTAGTGCTCGGCCCCGTGGGCCGGCCATCGGTACAGCGGGTTACCCCAGCGCTGGCCGGTGGCGCTGAAGCCGTCGGGCGGCACCCCAGCGATCACGGTGGGGCTGCCGGCGGCGTCAAGTTCGAACAGGTCCGGGCGGGCCCAGACCTCGGCACTCTGGTGGGCGATGAAAATCGGGATATCGCCCACGATGCGCACGCCCTGTGCGTTGGCATAGGCCTTGAACGCCCGCCACTGGCGAAAAAACACCCACTGACAAAACTGCCAAAACAGGCAGTCGCCCGCCAGCGCCAACCTGGCCTGCGCCAGGGCCAACGGTTCGCGCTCGACCAATGGCTGAGGCCACTGGTTCCAGGCCTGGTCCGGGTGCTGCGCCTGCAGCGCCATGAACAGGGCGTAGTCGTTCAGCCAGGCCGACTGCTCTTGGCAAAAAACCGCAAAATCCTCGCGATCAGTCTCACCGGCACCGGCATCAAAACCAGCCGCCGCCAGAGCCAGGGCGCGCATGCGAAAAGCCATCATGGCCTCAAAATTGACGGCCTGCTCGCTCAGATCGGAGATTGGCACCAGCGCCGCGCTATCGAGCCAGCCCTGCCGGTGCAGGTCGGCCAGGTCGATCAGCAGCGGGTTGCCAGCAAAGGCCGAACTACTCATGTAAGGTGAATTGCCCAGACCGATGCCGCCCAGCGGCAGCATTTGCCACAGGCTTTGTCCGCCGGCCACCAGCCAGTCGACAAAGTGGTAGGCCGACGGCCCAAGATCGCCGCTGCCGTGCGGGCCCGGCAAAGAGGTGAGGTGCAGCAGAACACCGCTGACGCGTGGAAATTGCATGGTGGGTAAGTCGACTGCCTGGTCAAGTGTAAGGGCAGGATTTATGCCAGACGCGATGGCACCAGCTTCCAGCCGGCCGGATGCAAAGCCGGGATTGCGCTATCGGATTGCGCTAGGAGATTGGGCCGCGCGGCCTCAGCGACACCCGCACGGGCGGCTTGCCAAGACCCAACCCTCTTGACGCTTTTCTAACGGTGATCCCGCCAACAGCGCCGGCTCGCGGTCCCTAGCCAAAGTCCAGCTCACACTGCAGGGTTTGGCCCAGACGCAGCAGCATGCCATCCCCTTCGCAGACGATGGCATTCATGCCAAAGCTGATGGCGCCGCCGACCCGGGCGTCCTGCCGGTAGGCCTGCAGCGCGTCGCCCACGGCCGGGTGGCTCAGGGCGGTGAGCGGATCGATGTTGGGAATTGGGCAGCGCGGGCAGGGCTTGACCATTTTCAGGCGCACCTGCCCCTCAGGGGTGCTCAGGCGCAGCCAGGCCAGCCGGTCTTCGTCATGGGCCTGCAGGCCCGAGAGCACGATATTGGGCCGAAAACGCGCCATCGCCACCGCCTGCTCGCCGGCGGCCAGCAGGCGCTGGTTGAGGCCCTCAAGTGAGGCCTGGCTAAGCACCAGCAGCGGGAAGCCGTCGCTGAACTGGTTGGGCGCCTCCAGGCCGCCAGTCCACTTCAAGCTAGACAGGCGCCGGTGCTGAGGGTCAAACCGGGCCAAGCGGCAGGGGCCCACCGACGCCGGGTTTGCACCAGCGGCGCCCTGGGCCAAAAAGTCAGTAAACCACTGCGCAGCCGTGCTCCCCATGTCGTAGGCCGGCACCAGGTCGTCCCAGACCCGCACGCTCAACGGGCCCTCCACCGCATCAATCTGGATATGCAGTGCCAACATGCCGGGCGCCCGCAAAATCAGCTCGTGGGTTTTGAGTTGGGTCTGCACCAGTGCCAGGCGTGGCATCTCGCGCTGGGTGACAAACTCACCCGCGCCATCGACCACCATCCAAGCCCGGTCAAGATCCAGGCCGGTGTCTGTCAGCAGTGCCTGAGGCAGGCTCACGCCAGCGCAGGATTTGACTGGGTAGACCAGCAGGTGCTCAATACGCGCCAGCAGATCGCTCTGGGCAAGTTCAACAGCATTCAAGGGATGGCCTCTTTCTTATTGGCAAGGGCCTGATTTTGCCCTGCCTTCTACAATTGACGGCATGACCCAAGCACTAGACATTTGCATCCGCGGCGCTGGCATCGTTGGGCAGACCCTGGCCCTGTTGCTGGCGCGCGATCGCCTGCGCGTAGGCCTGGTGGCTGGCCCGGCACCAAGCGTCCGTGCCGCTGGCACGGGCGAGGTTGACCTTCGGGCCTACGCCCTGAACGCTCGCTCGCGCCAGCTGCTGGAGTCGCTGCGCTGCTGGCCCGACGCACTGCACGCCACTGAAGTACGCGCCATGCAGGTCAAGGGTGATGCTGGCGGCGAAGTTAATTTTGGCGCCGAGCAGCTGCAAGTGGCGGGCCTGACCTGGATAGTGGATGTGCCGGTGCTTGAAGCGCAACTGGCACAGGCGATCCGCTTTCAGCCACAGATCTCCCTGCTCGAAGCCCCCCGCAGCGCAGCGCTCGAGGTGATCTGCGAGGGGCGCAACAGCAGCACCCGCAGCGAGCTGGGAATTGACTTCAGCAGCCAGACCTATGCCCAGCAGGCGATCGCTGCGCGCCTGAGCTGCGGCATGCCACACAGCCAAATCGCACGCCAATGGTTTGTCGGTGGTGAGGTGTTGGCGTTTTTGCCGCTGGGTGGCCCGCTTGGACATGAAGTCGCCATGGTGTGGTCGGTGAACGCTCAGCGGGCGCCTGCCCTGCTGGCCGCAGACCCGGCTGGCTTTTGCGCCGAATTACTCAGCCTGAGCGAAGGCTGCCTCGGGGCCTTGGCGCTGAGCAGCGGACGCACGGCCTGGCCACTGCAAAGCGCCTGCGCCCAGGCCTGGGTTGGGCGCCAAGATGGCCGTGCCTGGGCGTTGGCGGGTGATGCGGCGCACAGCGTGCACCCACTCGCCGGCCAGGGACTCAACCTCGGGCTGGCCGACGTCGCCACGCTGGCCGAGGTCTTGCGACAGCGCGAATACTGGCGCCAACTCGACGACCATAAACTGCTGCGCCGTTATGAGCGGGCGCGTAAAGCCGAAGTGGAGCCCATGGGCGCGGCGATGGATGGGCTGCAGCAGTTGTTTTTTCGTGAAGGTCCCGCCTGGCAGGCCCTGCGAAACTGGGGCATGAATGGCTTCGATCGTAGCGGCCCGCTCAAGGCCTGGGTGGCCCGCCGCGCCATGGGTCTTTTTTAACCGAGATTGCCATCCACCAAGCACTGGATTAGCCATGATTCAACTGATACGAACAATGTTTTGCCTCAGCCTGCTGGGCCTGGGCTTGAGCGCGGCGGCGCAGGAGGCAACGATACGAAAAAACCTCGCCGAGCGCATACCGCAGCTGCAGGCGATTGACGAGGTCAGCAAAAGCCCCATGGCCGGCCTGTACGAGGTTCGCGTGAATGGCACTGAGATTTATTACACCGACGCCGAGGCCAATTTTCTGGTTCAGGGCAGCCTCATCGATACCAAGCAGCGCCGCAACTTGACCGAAGAGCGGGTCGACAAGCTCACCGCCATCAATTTCGAAGCCCTGCCTTTCAAGGATGCTTTCACCATCGTGCGCGGCAATGGCAAGCGCCGCTTGGCCGTGTTTGAAGACCCTAATTGCGGCTATTGCAAACGCTTTGAGCGGGATCTGCAAAAACTCAATCATGTGACTATCCACATGTTTCTCTACCCGATCCTGAGCGCCGACTCCAACGAAAAATCCAAGAATATCTGGTGTGCCAAAGACCGCGTCAAAGCCTGGCAAGACTGGATGGTGCGCGACCAAGCTCCTGCGGCAGCGAGCTGCGATGCCAGCGCTATCGCGCGCAACATTGACATCGGGCGCAAGTTCAAGATCAGTGGTACGCCCACGCTGGTCTTTGTCGATGGCTCGCGGGTGCCCGGCGCTATTAGCGTGGCCGAAGTTGAAAAGCATCTGAGCGAAGGCAAGGTTGCCACCCCATGACAGCCATTGGCTACGAAGTTCGGCTGACCCATCGCCATGCCCACCTGTTTGATCTGCACCTGACCATTGCCAAGCCGCAGGCGCTGCAAACCCTCAGCCTGCCGGTTTGGATACCCGGCAGCTATTTGGTTCGCGAATTTGCCAAGCACCTGCAGCAACTCACCGGCGAGCAGGGCGGGCGGGCCATCCCCCTGAAGCAACTCGACAAGTCCCACTGGCAGGCTGACTGCGATCCGGCGCAGGCCCTGATACTGCACTACCAGGTGTATGCCTTTGACACCTCGGTGCGCTCAGCCTGGCTGGATGGACAGCGCGGCTTCTTCAATGGCACCAGTCTATTTTTACAAGTCCATGGCCAGGAACACCTGCCCCACGGGCTGGACCTTATCGCGCCTGAGCGGCCGACGTCCTGGCAGGCTGCCACTGGCCTGCCAGTTGTTAAAACCGACCGCAACGGCTTTGGCCGCTACCAGGCCGCTGACTACGACGAATTGGTCGACAGCCCGTTTGAGCTGGGCGGGTTCTGGAGCGGCTCCTTCCAGGCGGGCGGTCTGCCGCACCGCTTTGTGGTGGCCGGCGCACCACCGAGTTTCGACGGTGCCCGCCTGCTGGCCGACACCCAGGAAATTTGCGAGGCAGCCGTCAAATTTTGGCACCCGGGCCAAACCGCCGAGCAGGCCAGGCGGTCTGTGCCGCACCGCTCCTATCTGTTCATGCTCAATGCGGTTGACGAAGGCTACGGCGGCCTGGAGCACCGCAATTCCACTGCCCTGATTTGCACCCGCAAAGACCTCCCGCGTCAAAAAAACGGGGCCGTCAAAGGGGCCGCAGCAGCAACGCGCGGCGATGGTTACACCACGCTGCTGGGCCTTATCAGCCACGAGTATTTCCACACCTGGAACGTCAAACAACTGCGCCCGGCCGAATTTGCCCGCTACGACTACAGCCGCGAGAACTACACCGAGCTGCTTTGGTTTTTTGAAGGCTTTACCAGCTACTACGACGACCTTCTGCTTCGCCGCAGCGGCCTGATTGATGACCTCACCTACCTCCAGCTGCTTGGCAAAACCGTCAATCAGGTGCTACAAACACCGGGACGAAAACTGCAATCCGTGGCGCAATCGAGCTTTGACGCCTGGGTCAAATACTACCGGCAAGACGAGAACACGCCCAACATCACCGTGAGCTATTACAGCAAGGGTGCACTGGTGGCGCTGTGCCTGGATTTAACCCTGCGCCAGGAAGGCCGCAGCACACTCGATGCGGTGATGCAGGCCCTGTGGCTGCGCTGCTCGGGCGGTCCCATGACAGAGGCTGACCTGGCGGCAGTTTTGCAGTCACTGTCGGGTCGGTCTTGGTCAAAGGAACTCGCACGCTGGGTGCATGGGACCCGCGAGCTGCCGCTCAAACCCCTGCTCGAAGGCGCCGGCGTCACTGTCCTTGAAGAGCCAGCGGCACTGGCGCAAAGGCTGGGGCTGCGGGTCAGCGAGGGCAGTAACATTGTCATCAAGACCGTTCTGCGCGGCGGCGCGGCCGAGCAGGCCGGCTTTGCCGCCGAAGACGAGTGGCTGGGCCTGACTATTGGTTCTGGCAAGGGGGCAAGCCGCTGGCGCCTGGGCAAGCTCGATGAACTTGCGCTTTATGTCGGTGCCGCAAACAAGGTGAGGGCCTTGGTGTCGCGCGACAAGCGGCTGCTGGAGTTGGTGCTCACCCTGCCGCGTGGCATCAACAGCTGGCGCCTGCTTCCGCGCGACAGCGCCCTGCTGCGGCGATGGCTTAGCAGCCCTTAAACCGAGCCGGGCGTTTTTCCCGAAACGCGCTCACGCCCTCAATGTAATCCTCAGTGCGTCCCATCGCCGATTGCGTGTCGCGCTCTGCGTCTAATTGCTGATTGAGCGTGCGTGTACTGCTGTCACGCAAGATCTGCCGCGTGGCCACCAAAGCGCGCGTTGGCATTTCGGCCAAACGGGCTGCCATCGTCTGCGCTGCTGCCAGGCAGTCGTCGGCCACCTCCCAAATCATGCCCCACTCACGCGCCTGGGTCGCACTGAGCTTGTCGCCAGTCATGGCCAGCGCCATGGCTCGCGCCAGCCCGAGACGCTGGGTTAAGAACCAGCTGCCGCCGGCATCCGGAATCAAGCCAATTTTGCTGAATGCCTGGATAAAGCTGGCTGTAGGCGCTGCGATGGCGATGTCGCAAGTCATGGCCAAAGAGGCACCTGCACCAGCCGCCACACCATTGACAGCTGCCAGTGTGGGCATGCGCAGGCTTTGCAGGCGGCGCACAGTGGGGTTGAAAGCCTGATCGATCACCGGCCCGGGATCGGCCCGGGCAACCAGGTCTGGCCCGGGTGCAAAGTCAAATTCCGCCAAATCGGCACCGGCACAAAAGCCACGTCCCGCGCCAGTGATGACCAGGGCCCGAATCAGCGGGTTCGCCTCGGCTTGGTCCAGCGCCTGCCACAAATCATGGTGCATCTGCCGGGTGAAACTGTTGAGCGCCAATGGGCGGTTCAAGGTCAACAAGGCCACTGCGCCCTGCTCAAGGTATAGGACAGTTGATTCGGACAAGGTTGTTCTCCCGATGAGCATTGCCTAGGATTACGCCTGAGCTGCTCATTGATGGTTTAGGGGTGAACATTATGGCTCTGACTCACGGGTTTATTGGCACCACGCGCATCGCACAGGGCCGCCAACTGCCCAGCCAAGGGCATCCCGCAGTCAGGCAAGACTTCGCGCGATCAGGTCTGGTTGGCAAACCTGCTTGGGGTGGCGCGAAATTCCTGGCCTGACTGCTCGATGGCCCTTATTTCATAGACTGGCTCATGATGACTTGCTTGGTTGCAGGCAGATCCGCTGAAAGAATCACTGCAGGCTTGGCCCGTCGTACAAACAAGCCTTGGTGCAGCAAGGGATGGACGCGAACCTAGCTTTTCTTTCTCTGCGGCATCCAAAGGATGCCAAGCAGCATGATCACCACGACAGCCCACCAGACGGCCATGATGGGTCCCGGCATGAGGCTAAATTTGACTTCGCCCGCGCCGCTGACCATGGGCACCGATAAAAAGGCCTCGGCCGCAGGAGACAGTTTCTCACCAGCAGCTTTGATGCCTTCGAGGTTTTTAGCCGCACTGGACAAATTCAGCCGCAAAAACGCGCTCAGTACCAGCCCGTTGTAAATTACTCCCAGACCGAACAGACTGACCAATATTTTGGGCAGGACTCCGCCTCTTTCTTCCCCCTCCCGCGCCAATCGGGCCGCCCGCAGGCTGACCCAGAGTAGAAAATAAATTGCCAACGTGTAAATGGCGTTGCTAATCAGCGCCAAATTGAGTGCTTGGAAAATTTCGACTTCTTTCATGATGTGCTTTCCTTTGGAAAAATCCGGTTGAAGTTTTACTTGCAATCAAGCTTTGCTCAGGCAATCTTGACAAGATGACGCTGCAGCACTGTTCCCGCCAAGGCATATTGGCCTCCTTCAAGAAATTTCGGTAAGAAATCAGGATTGGCAGCCAATTTGCTCCGGTATTCGTCAACAGCAGTAGCATTTTGAAAACCAGTGAGCATGCCAACACCGCCCAATACGCCATAAATACTGTGAAGAATATTGCTGTCCACACCAGTAATTTTCTTACACAGCTCGACATACTCAACCGCCCACTTCAGTGTGGCCATCCAGTCGGCGCCTTGAGCGAGTTGGAACTGATTTTGCTGCACGGTGGTGCCCAAGGGAATATTCGGGCCCATCGTGCCTCCCCGAATGTATTTGTAGATGGTATCGGGCTCCACACTCACAATATGCTCACGAAATTGACGGTTAGCGGCCCACCATGCCTTGCTTGCGCCAAGCTTGGCTGTTAAGGCAGAACGCGCCGCCAGGGTTTCGTAAGCGATAGAAAAGCCCAAGGATCCCGTCACAAAGCCATTTCCGCCCGCCCAGACGTGCACCGTCGTGCCGGCTTCTTTCTGGACAATTGCCGCCAAATCCTGCACCAAAGGCATCAAGGCTTCCATATCGCCGGTTGTGACGACCAATCGATTAAATAACAGCATATTTTTCTCCTGGTTAACTGATTTAGAACACAAGGATGAAGAGACTTTGTACCCATAACCTGGCTGACGAAGTGATTTTTTTGGCCGCCTATAGGCCGTTAAAAATCTCTGTTACTTTAACGGAATGTTTGACCGAGCCCTGTACCCCGGCAGGCGTCTAAAATTCTGCGCTCACCATTCTGGATTGCCCTTGTCTTTTGCCTCTGAAACCCATCGCCGCCGCACCTTTGCCATCATCTCCCACCCGGACGCCGGAAAAACCACGCTGACCGAGAAGCTGCTGCTGTTTTCTGGCGCGATCCAGATTGCCGGCTCGGTGAAGGCGCGTAAAGCGACCCGCCACGCCACCAGCGACTGGATGGAGATCGAAAAGCAGCGCGGTATTTCCGTGGCCAGTTCGGTGATGCAGATGCTGTACCGCGACCATGTGATCAATTTGCTGGACACGCCGGGCCACAAAGATTTTTCGGAAGACACCTACCGGGTGCTGACCGCCGTAGACTCGGCGCTGATGGTGATCGACGCCGCCAACGGCGTGGAGGCGCAGACGCGCCGCCTGATCGAGGTCTGCCGTCAGCGCAACACGCCCATCATCACCTTTGTCAACAAGATGGACCGCGAGGTGCGCGAGCCGCTGGACATACTCGACGAGATCGAGCGTGAGCTGGGCATGCCCTGCGTGCCCATGACCTGGCCGGTGGGCCAGGGCAAGGTGTTTGGCGGCATCATCAACCTGCGCACCAGGGCCATGACGGTGTTTGAGAGCGGCAGCGAGCGCCGACCACAAGACTTTGTCACCCTGCCGCTGACCGAGCAAGCCGACCTGCTGCAACGCTTTGGCCACGAGTGGGCAACCGCCATGGACAGCATGGAGCTAGCCACCGGCGCCTCGCCGGCCTGGGACCATGCGGCTTTTTTAGCTGGCAAGCAGACGCCAGTGTTCTTTGGCTCGGGCGTGAACAATTTTGGTGTGATGGAGGTGTTGGAGGCGCTGGTGGACCTGGCACCGGCGCCGCAGGCGCGCATCAGCTCGCTGATGGTGAACCGGCAGCCGGTGATCAAGACCGTGCAGCCGGAAGACAGCGCTTTTTCTGGCGTGGTGTTCAAGGTGCAGGCCAATATGGACGCCAACCACCGCGACCGCATTGCGTTTGTGCGCATGGCCTCGGGCAAGTACACGCCTGGCATGAAGTTCAAGGTGATGCGCACCGCCAAAGAGCTGCGCCCAACCAGCGTGGTGACGTTTATGAGCCAGCGCCGCGAGGCGGTGGAAGAGGCCTATGCCGGCGACATCGTGGGCTTTACCACCCACGGCGGGGTGCAACTGGGTGACACCATCACCGACGGTTCGGTCAACCTGCAGTTCACCGGCCTGCCCTTTTTTGCGCCCGAGCTCTTCATGACCGTGGTGCTGAAGAACCCGCTGCGCACCAAGCAGTTGCAGCAGGGCCTGGCCCAGCTGGGTGAAGAAGGCGCCATTCAGGTGTTTCGGCCCGAGGTGGGTGGCAACATGCTGCTGGGTGCCGTGGGGCAGCTGCAGTTTGAGGTGGTGCAGCACCGCCTGAAGGGCGAGTACGACGCCGACATCCGGCTGGAGGGCAGCCAGTACACCGGCGCGCGCTGGATCACCGCCGACACGCCGGCCGAGCTGAAGGCCTTTTGCGATGCCTACCCCATGCGCATGGCGCTGGACGCCGCCAACACCCTGGCCTACCTGTGCACCTCGCCTTACGACGTGCGGCTGGCGCAGGAACGCTTCCCCAAAATCCACTTCCACCCGCTGCGTGAGCACGCCGGGCTGGCGCTGGGCAGTGCGGGCTGAATTGCCCGGCTTGAACGGGCAGCCGTGACCCCCCTGCAGCACTGGCCCGCCAACGAGCGCCGCGAGTTGGTGGGTGTGTTCACCGACATTGACGACACCCTGACCACCGACGGTGCCCTCACGCCTGACGCGCTGGCCGCGCTGCAAGGGCTCAAAGCTGGTGGGCTTTCGGTGGTCGCCATCACCGGCCGACCCATCGGCTGGTGCGCGCCGTTTGCCAAGCTTTGGCCCGTGGATGCCATGGTGGCGGAAAACGGTGCCGTGGCTTTTGTCCACAACAAAATAGGCCTCCAAACCACGCCAGCATTGAATAGTTCGCTATTAAAACTATATCAACAGGATGCCAGCACTCGGGCCAGTAACTTCCAGCGCATACAGACCGTGGCTCAGCGGCTGCTGCGCGAAGTACCCGGCGCCACGTTGGCACAAGACTCATCCGGGCGCGAAACAGACATCGCCATTGACCACAGCGAGTTCACCCGGCTGCCGCCCGAGCAGATCGCACAGGTGGTGCAAATCATGCAGGCCGAGGGCATGTCCGCCACTGTCAGCAGCATCCACATCAACGGCTGGTACGGCAGCCACAACAAGCTGTCGGGGGCACGCTGGATCGTGCAGCAGTTGTACCAGCGAGAGCTGGACACCGAGCTGGCCCGCTGGGCTTATGTGGGCGACTCGGCCAATGACCAGGTGATGTTCCAGCACTTTGCCCACAGCGTGGGCGTGGCCAATATCTTGGGCGTGGCGGCGCAGCTTGCCCACCTGCCGCGCTATGTGACCGTGGCAGAGCGTGGCGCCGGTTTTGCCGAGGTGGCCGCCGCCGTGCTGGCGGCACGCGCGCCATGAGTCGCCCGCCGGGTGCCACGCGTGGGCTGGTGAGCATTTTTGGCTCGACCTTTGTCGAGCTGATCGGCTACTTCATGCTGCTGCCCATGCTGCTGTTTCAGCTCAAAACGGCCGGTGTTGCGACATCGGTGGCTGGCCTGTTTGCCGCCACCGGCTACCTGGGCATGTTCCTGATGACGCCATTTGCCTCCGCCGTGACGCAGCGGCTGGGCCGGCGCGCCACCCTGTGGCTGGCCGCTGCCCTGCCCGCACTGGCCGCCGTGGGCTTTGCCCTGACCGATGCGCTGCCGGTCTGGTTTGCGCTCAAGCTGATCTCGGGCGCAGCCGCCGGCTTGCGCTGGGTGCTGGCCGAGGCGCTGATTGCCGAGTTCTCGCCGCCGGAGCAGCGTGGCCGCTATGTGGGTATTTTTGAGACCCTGGTCGGCTTCACCTTCGTCATTGGGCCGGCCATTCTGGCCTGGCTGGGCACCGACAACCCCCACGCGTTGTGGTGGGTGATCGGCTTTTTGCTGACGGGCCTGGCATGGAGCCTGCTGATCCCGCCGCTTCCGCGCGCAGCTGATGCGCACAGCGCCCGGGTTGGGCTGGGCGGCGTGTGGCACGCCCTGATGGCACACCCCATCATCATGCTGGCGGGGTTTGTGGGCGGTTTTTTTGAGAGCGGCATGGCCTCCATCCTGCCGCTGTACGGACTGGCGCTGGGGCTGAGCGCCGCCACGGCAGCGTTGCTGGTGTCTTGCATCGGGCTGGGCAGCGCGCTCACCATGCTGCCCGCCGGGCTGCTGGCCGACCGCTTTGACGATCAGGCGCGTGGCCGGCGCAGCGTGATGCTGGTGTGCGCCGGCGTCACCCTGGCCGCTGCCGCGCTGGTGCCTCTGGTACCGCAGGCGCCCTGGCTGATC
>SHXM01000051.1 GCA_009693325.1 Rhodoferax sp. | reverse complement strand
GCTTGGATGAAATCAAAAATGCGCTTAGTCAGGCCGAATCGATTCATCAAATTGCCGGCCATGATGAAAAACGGGATCGCCAAAAGTGGCACGCTACGCACGTCATGGAGCATGTAGCGTGGAAACACATCCAACGGAGCGTTCGCCAGAAAGAGTCCCAGAAAGGCACCGATGCCCATGGCAGCACAAACGGGCACTCCAATAATGGCGAGACTCAAGAAAGTGAAGATCATCCAAAAAGTAGCCATTAGGTCAGTACCTCAGCACGTTCTTCCCCGACCTCAACACCGCGCAACTGCCAGGTGAGAAATATGGTTTCAGTCAGCACAATGTCGGCGCTGCCGATTGTCAGCGGCAGGTAGTAGACCCATTCCCCCCAACCGAGAATTGGTAATTCGAACATGGCGGCAAACTGGGTCGTCCGTAGGGCATACCAGGCGACGCCGGCATGGAACAACAAAACGACCAGCCTCACCATGACAGCCAGTACCCGGCGCGCCTCGGGCGCCAAGCGGCTCGACAGCAACTCGACGCGGATGTACTCCCGGTTCTTCGCGATCAACGCGTAGGTTAGGAAATACAGCACCATGGCCAAGACCAGTGACAGTTCCTGCACCCAGTTTAGACCGCTGGTAAAAGCGGTCCGGTAGATGATCTCCGCTGCGTTGATGCCGACCATGGCAACCAAAACTGCGACCGCGATCCACTGGATCACGGCACCGGACACCCTCAGGTAAAGCTGGGCTGCAGCTTGCATGGATTTACTTTATAGCCTTGGCTTTTGCCGTCAGGCCCTTGGGAATCACGCCATCTTGCTCCAGACTGATCAAGATCTGCTCCGCTTTTCTGTGCCAGGGCGCAAGATCCGGTTCCAGCACCGTGACACCGAACTCTTTCACAGCCTTGTCTTTCTTTTCGGTAAAGCCGCGGGCCGATTCTGCCTGGAAGGCCACCGACGCATTCCGTGCAGCCTGATGCAAGATATCGCGTTGCTGCTGGGTCAGGCTTAGGTATTTTTTCTCATTCATCATGACATTGATGATCTGGTAATACTCTTCGGTACGGGTCCAGTACTTGGCAACTTCAGCATTTTTCTGATCGTAGGCAATGCCGATGGTTTCCGGACCGGCCTCAATCATGCCTTGCTTGAAAGCCAGGTACATTTCTGGCCGCGCAACGACGAGCGTGTTGGCACCCAAGCCACGCCAGGTTTCGATGGCCGTCTTGGATTCCCAGAGCCTGACCTTCATGCCTTTGAGGTCATCCGGAGTCTTGACAGGCCGCACGGAGATCAACCCACGCGGGTCCTTGATTTGCCAGCTCCAAGTATTGTCCAGAACCACGCCGCCCATCGAACGCAGTTTGTCAAGCCCAGGTTTAAAGACATCGCTCTTCATGAACGCCTGGGTATGCGCAAGGTCGCGAAAGACGTAGGGCGCGGACAGGACCTTGGTTTCGTCGATGAAACTGGTAAGAAACTCTGGATAAAGAAGGTGCAGATCCTGTGCGCCCTGCAACACGTTCTTGATCTGTTCGGGGATGCTGCCCAATTTTCCGGCATGGAACACCTCTACCTTCATCTGTCCATTGGAAAGTTTGGCGACCTCAGCGGCAAAGGCTTCTGAGCCAACCCCCGAGTGAGATGCCGCGGCGTCAACAGTTCCCAGCTTCAAGACGATCTGCGATGAAGCCGCAGCCGATAAAACCGTTAGTGCGGCACCGATGACCCAGCGCCGTAGTTTGATTTGCAAATACATGGTTGTCTCCTATCCAAAATATATTGAAAGACCAAGTCCCAAAAAACCAAAATATCAAAACGCACAGGCCTATGCGCGCTGGCTCCTCCTTTCATGACGCACGGCGGAGCACCTGCCCGCCGTGACGCCCAGTCAGCTTGCCGTTGCTAAGGGTTTCGACACCGTTGACCACCACATGCCGCATACCGACCGCCAGCTGGTTGGCATCGAAGGTGGTGGCCTGCGCCTGAAACTGGTCCGCATCAAAGATCGCCAGATCGGCCCAATAACCCACAGCGACGCAGCCGCGGTCCTGCAGGCCCAAGGTCTTGGCTGGCAGCTGCGTCATCCGCTGAACCGCCTGCGCAGGGCTGAGCAGCCTACGCTCGTGAACCATGAACTGAAAATACCATGACGCCCAGCTGTAGGCTCCATGAAAGACCGAGTCGGCCAATGGTCCATCAGGCGCCAAAGTCGTGGCGTCCGAGCCAGGCATGCAGAGTGGGTGAGCAAATATTTCAGCCTGCTGATCTGGCGTGTAAGCACGGATCAACACCATCGAGCGACGCTGCTCCAGGGCAGGCTGCGTCACCTCAGAGGCCAGAATGTCGAACGCTAAGTCGAATGGGTCACGTCCCTCCTCGCGCGCAACTTCACCCAGGCTGCGCCGCGAGTATTGCGGGAACAGCGGATGGTCAAGCAGCACAATGCGGTCCCATCCGCCACTTGCCACGATGCTCGGGTAATCGCGCATTCGCCTGCGGCTCGCCGGCGAACGCAAGTGGGTTGCCGGATCGTCCAGCGCCCACAGCGGAATGATGGTGTTCAGGAAGGTCGTGCCAAACAGTCGGGTGTGCATGTCGAAGGCAATATCCACGCCCCGTTGTTGGGCGCTATCGACAAGCTCCAAAGCGCGAGCCGCCTCATCTTCAGACGTCTTGCGTGGCAGTATGTGAGAAATCTGGGTGCGAACACCAGCAGCTTCACCAACGGCAATCGCCTCAGCAATCGCAGATATCGCCTCGTCATCGCGGCGTCGGGTGTGGGTCGCGTACAAACCGCCCTTGCGGGCAAGGACGCTGCATAAAGCAATCAGCTCGGAGTCGGGCGCGCCTCGCTCGGCCGGATATTCCAATCCTGTCGAGTAGCCCCAGGCTCCATCGTCCAGACCCTCCTCCAGCAAGGACTTCATCGCGTTCAGTTCAGTCGGATTCGCGGGCCGATCTGCAACGCCCAGCACAGCCCGCCTCAACTGGCCGTTGGGCACCAGCGACAGCACATTCACTGCAGGCTTGGCGTCAGCCAAGTGGTCCAGATAGCCACTCATGCGGCTCCAATCCAGCTTGATCTGATTGTTGAATCCGTAGATGTTTGCGGCTGCCGTATCGGGATTGACAATGGGTGCGCAACCAAATCCACAGTTACCGATCACCTCCAGTGTGACGCCCTGATAGATCGCGCTCACCGCGCGAGGGTCGACCAGCAAGGTGTAGTCGGAATGGCTGTGGATGTCGATGAAGCCGGGTGAGACGACCAGCCCGGTCGCATCGATTTCGCGTGCTGCAGTCACGCCATCAAGCCTGCCGAGGTCGACAATTCGACCGTCACGAATGGCAACATCGGCAGCCCGAGGCTCAGCACCTGTGCCGTCCAGTAACGAACCGTTGCGGATCAGCAGGTCAATCATGCGCCATTGACCCCCGTAGTCGATCGGTCGCTGCCCGATCGATCAGCCCGTTGCGGATGACGACACCGTACAGCGACTCGGCTGCCGCCTGACTGACTTTATCGTCGAGCACATCTTCCAGCACGTGTTCGGGCATGCGGGACAATGGCTTTCCGAACCCGCCGCCGCCAGCACTGACGTGCAGAAAAACATCGCCAGCGCGCCACTTCAGCGCTTCCATCGGCATCGTTGGCAATACCCGTGCCTTACCTTGTGACGTCAGCGTATTGAGTGAGCCGCCACCGGGTAGCCCTTCATTGAAGCCATAAGGCAGGTTGTCCCGACGATCTGCGCGGGTGGTGAAGATCGCATCGGCCGCCAGCAGTTTGAATTCGCGCACGTAGGCAAGGCCGCCTCTGAATTGACCGGCGCCACCCGAATCCTGAACCATCCCATACCTGACGATTTCAAGTGGCAATTCGGCCTCGATCAACTCCACGGGTTGGTTAGAGAGGTTGGCCGCAGGGTTGGAAATGCCTTCCACACCGTCTTTGCCCGCGCGAGCCCCCCAAGTTCCTACCAGCACCTCGGTCAGGACAAAGGGTTTTCCCTCGTGGTAGCCACCCACCGAGAACAGGGTAGGCCCGCCTTCGCCCGCCGCAACGACGCGTGTGGGCACCACTTGCGCAAGCGCGCCCATGATGGCGTCGAACACGCGGTAGCCCATGACACCACGAGCGCCGCAAGCGGCTGGCAGCACAGGGTTGAGAATAGTCCCTTCGGGTGCCACAAAGTGGATCGGACGCATATACCCTTCGCAATTGGGAATGTCTGGGCTGGTGACGCAACGGACCGCGCAATAGGCCGCTGATCGCGCCATGGCGATGGGGCAATTGATGGCGCCCTCCACCTGGGCCGAGGTGCCGGTGAAATCAACCACGATTTCGTCCGCGGCGACTGTCAGGCACACCTCAATTCTGAGCCGCTCAGGCACTTCCCCCAGACCGTCAATCCAGTCTGTAAAACGGTACTCACCATCTGGAATGTTGCGGATAAATTCCCGCATCATGCGCTCCGCCTGGGTCATGACTGCATCAAGGTACGGCCGTACTTCGGTGCCACCATAGCGCTGCAGTAGGGCCGTGAAGCCCCTTTCGGCAACGCTACAAGCCGCCAATTGCGCGCGAAGGTCACCGAGTACCTGGATGGGTTGACGTGTATTTTTCTCGATGATGCGGAACAGCGTCTCATTGGGCTGTCCGGCCTCGTACAGCTTTAAGAATGGCAGCCGCAAGCCCTCCTGGAAGACATCAGTGGCATGGATGGCCACGCTGCCGGGCGTGATACCACCCACATCAGAGTGGTGGGCCATCGTGCAAGCGTAGCCCTCAATGTCGCCCTCCCAAAACAAAGGCTTGATGACGTAGATGTCCGGCAAATGCTGACCGCCACCGCCGTAGGGGTCGTTCATGATGAAGACGTCACCCGGCGCCATTTTTCCACCATACTGCAGGGCAAGGTACTGCATCGCATCTGGAAAAGCGCCAAGCTGAACAGCCAAAGTCAAGCCTTGCGCGATCACTTTGCCAGAACGGTCGCACAGGGCTGTCGAATAGTCCATTGAATCGCGCACGATGGGCGAATAGGCACTGCGCATGAGCACCAGTGCCATCTCGTCAGCGACCGACGACAAGGCGTTCTTGAGCACTTCAAGGGTAATGGGGTCAATGCGCTGTGTCATGGCGTACCTGCGTCAATCACAATATTGCCTTGGGCATCCAGCATCGCGTGCGCACCAGGCGGGACGATGCAGGTCGAATCAAATTCCTCAACGATGAAAGGGCCTGCCATCCCGCCAGCGAGCGCCCCGCGTGAGACCACCGGCGTGTCAATCAGTCCGCCATTGAAATAGACCTTGCGGTTCACAAGAGCGGGGCCGGATGTCTGGGCCTCCTGAAGCTGCTGCGCGAGGCCTTCCTTACCGGGTGGCTGAGTCGAAGCCAGCACCCTGATGTTGATGAGGTCAACGGGATCGCCGGGAGAACTGTGGCCATAGGTGCGCGCGTGTTCAGCGTGGAACGCTGCCTCCAATGCAGCCATGTCGACTGCTTCAACCGGAATCGTCAACTCGAACGCCTGCCCGGTGTAGCGAAGGTCTGCCAGTCGCCTCAGCGCGATGCGATCGTCAGGCACGCCCTCCTGTCGCATCGACCCGAGAACCTCCGTCGCCAAATGACCATAGATGCCCTCCAACGTACCCGCATCGAGCGCCGTTGTCTTTCGAAATATCGATCGCTGCTGCGTGTACTCGACATTGGAAAAAAGCAAGCCGGCCGCGCTGAAGACGCCAGGCGCTGGTGGGATAAGCACCCGCTTCATGCCCAACTCCCGCGCAATGGCCACCGCAACCACGGGTCCGTTGCCGCCAAAGGCCACCAAGCTGAAATCCCGCGGGTCACGCCCACGGTAGGTTGACACCGCCTTCACCGCCCGGGTCATGGTGGCGATGGCGATCGTGTACACGCCCTGCGCCGCCTGTTGAATATTCAGCGACAGGGGCCGAGCCACCTGGCGTTCAATGGCATCACGCGAGCGTTGTGCATCAATCCGCAATTTCCCGCCGACAAGGTACTCCGGGTTCAGGTACCCCAGGACGACGGCGGCGTCGGTAAACGTCGCATCTTCCCCCCCCAAACCGTAGCAGGCCGGACCAGGCATCGCGCCGGCGCTCTTCGGACCAACCTTGATGGCACCCGATGAATCAACCGTCACAATACTGCCGCCACCGGCATCGATCTCCGATATATCAATGAACGGCAGCTTGATCGCGTAACCCCCGCCCTTGACCAACTTGGAGCTGACATTGATACCGGCGCCGACCTCGTATTCGGTGGTCCGCGCGGGCTCACCGTTTTCCACCATGGCTGCCTTGGCCGTTGTGCCGCCCATGTCGAATGAAATCACGTTGTCCAGTTCGGCGGAGCGGGCCATGCTGGCGCAGGCGATCACGCCTGCGGCAGGCCCGGATTCCACGAGAAATGCTGGTTTGGCCGCCGCGGCGGCGGCCGACATCGTGCCGCCATTCGACTGCATGATGTGCAGGGGCCCCATGACGCCTGTTTGCTTGAGGCGGGTCGACAACGATTGCACATAATCGCGCACGACCGGGCCGATATAGGCGTTGACCACAGCGGTGCTGGTTCGCTCGTACTCGCGGATCTCGGGCAGAATGTCAGACGACAGGCTGACGTAAACCTTGCCGCCAAGCTCACTGGCCAGAATGTCGCCGATCCGTTTTTCGTGGGCCGGGTTGACATAGGAATGAAGCAGGCAGACCGCGACGGACTCGATACCCCCCTCTTGCAGGCGACGGGCTATCTCACTGATCTGACCTTCATCAAGCGCGAGCTTGACCTTGCCATCGGCACCCAGACGCTCGCTCGCCTCGAAACGATGGCGCCGCGGAACCAGCGGTGCTGGCTTGTCGTATTGCAGGTCGTACATGACCGGAATGCGAAGACGCCGCATTTCCAGCACATCACGGAATCCTTCGGTTGTGATCAGTGCAGTTTTCGCACCCTTGTGCTCCAGAATGGTGTTTGTCGCCACTGTCGTCGCGTGCACCACGGCTTCGATCTGGCCTGGGTCAATGCCAAGACTGTCGCGGATTTCGTCGACTGCAGACAAGATCGCGCGGCTGTAGTCGTCTGGTGTGGACGACACCTTCAGGGTGCGTACCGTACCGTTACCCCGGAGCACGATGTCTGTGAAAGTTCCGCCGATGTCGCAGGCAAGGATGTACTTGTTCATGCCAGCATATTGGCAGGAGATCATTCATAATGATATTGAAACTTTTTTGAAAACTTCATAATTTTTATTTATCATGCGATTCACTTTGGCCCAGTTAGAAGCATTGCACTGGGTGGCACGCTTGGGCAGCGTTCGGGCGGCGGCAAACCATCTGCATCTGACGCAACCAGCCGTGTCAGTCCGCCTGAAAGAGCTGGAGGCCGGAGTCGGAGGACCGTTGATCCAACGTGACAGTTACAGGGCCACGCCGACGCCACTGGGCCGCGAGATTGCCAGCCACGCCGAGCGAATACTGAACGCTTGCGATGGATTGGACGGCCACCTAGACCGGGACGAGCCGCTGCGCGGCCCGGTTCGTATCGGGGTGGCAGACACTTTTGCGGTCACCTGCCTGCCCGAACTGATGCGCTTGATTGACACCCGTTTTCCAGATGCTCGGGCTGAGATACGGGCAGATTTCAGCGCACGGCTTAATGAATCGCTGCAGGCCGGCGACCTGGACATCGCCGTTCTGACAGCTCCGGAGCCCAATTCGCTGATCATCGTGGAGCCATTGGTTGAGCTTGCCCTCATGTGGGTCGCATCACCCAAACTCAAGCTCAGCACAGGGCCCTTGCGCCCCGCCGATCTGGTCTCACTACCGATCATCACCAACCCCAACCCCTCGGGCCTTCACACCAGCATTGCTGGATGGTTCTCGGCAGCAGGGCTGCAACCGGAACGCATCAACACATGCAACAGCATGGTCATTATGACGACGCTTGCCCGCGAAGGCGCTGGCATCAGCTTGCTGCCTGTGTCGATTTTGCGTGAGGAACTCGATACGAAGAAACTGATGATCCTCAAGGTGGTACCCAAAGTCAGCGGGCATACACTGACAGTGGCCTACCATCGCACCCATCGCGCGCCCGGTATGCGGGCTTTAGCGCAAATGATTCACGAGATCACCGGTCGCAGCGACCTTGCACGGTACCGTCCGTCGGGCACTCACTAAACAACTTCATATAGAGGCACCGCCGCCGAAGTCTAGAACTCCAGAGGCAAGTTACTGCGCCTGAAACCCGCTGGCTTTGATCACACGGGTCCAAACCTGGGCGTAGGCGCGCTCGCGGCTGGCCAGTTGCTCGGGTGGCATGTGGCCGACGGCCAGGCCCATGGCGGTGAGCTGGCTGC
The DNA here is from genome assembly GCA_009693325.1 of Rhodoferax sp. GTDB lineage: Bacteria > Pseudomonadota > Gammaproteobacteria > Burkholderiales > Burkholderiaceae_C > Rhodoferax. Next base: position 8,253 of record SHXM01000051.1, on the reverse strand, counting down.
GCACATCGGGCTGGGTCAGCACCTTGGCCAGGGCTTCGGAGAAGCGGTCGATCACAGCTTTGGGCGTACCGGCCGGGGCAAAGTAGCCGTAGTAGGGAATGTCTTCAAAGCCGGCCAGCCCCAGCTCGGCAAAGGTCGGCACCTCGGGCATCACGGCCTGGCGCGCGGACCCCATCACGGCCACCACCCGGATCTTGCCGGCTTTGTGGTTCTCTATAAAGTCAGGGATGGACGCCACCCCGGCGGCAATCTGGTTGCCCAGCATGTCGGCCATCATCGGTGCGCTGCCGCGGTAGGGAGCGGCCTGCAGGTCCAGCGCATACTTCTGGCCCACCACCTTCACCAAAAACTCGGGCACTGAGGCCGGCGCCGGCACGCCCACGGTGCCCTTGCCTGCGCCCTGGCTGCGCACCCAGGCTACGTAGTCGTTCACCGACTTGGCCGGGGTGCCGCCCGACACGGCCAAAGCATTGACAAAGGTGGCGAAGCCGGCCACGGCTACAAAATCTTTGGCCGGGTCGAAGCCCGGGTTCTTCATGACCAACGGCAAGATGGTCACCGAATGGTCATGCGTCAAAAACAAAGTGTTGCCATCAGGCGCAGCGGCCTTGAGTGCCTGGGCCGCCAACTGGCCGCCAGCGCCGGCCTTGTTCTCCACGATCACCGGCACGCCCAACTGGTCCTTGAGCTTGTCGGCCAGCACGCGGGCAATGACGTCGGTGCCGCCACCGGGCGGGAAGCCAACCAGCACCTTGATCGGACCGGTCTGGCTCAATGCGCCACCCGACACACCGAGGGCGGCAGCCACCAGCAGGGCCAGGCCTGCGCATCGGCGCTTTGAGGAAAATAGTTGTCGCATGAGCATCTCCTTTTAGTTGAGTGGTTTTCGAAAAGTGGCGCAGGTGCACGCGTCAAGCGGCCATGATAAGGGCTAATCAGCCGCATCAGGGGCCGCGCAAAGCTTACGCACAAAAGGCTCGGCGCCTGGTTTTGCCAGCTCTGCCCGGGCCAGCAGGGGCTACTTGTTACAGTGCAGCCCATGCAAAACAAACTCAGCCCTGCCACCGCCCTGCTGTTGACGGTGCCGCCGCTGTTGTGGGCCGGCAATGCAGTGGTTGGGCGGCTGGTGACTGGTTTGATCTCGCCTATGGCGCTGAATTTTTTTCGCTGGGTACTGGCATTTATGATTTTGCTGCCCTTGGCTTACCCGCTGCTGCGGCGCAACAGCCTGTTGTGGCCAAACTGGCGGCGCTTTGGCTTGTTGGCACTGCTGGGCGTGGGCAGCTACAACGCCTTGCAGTACCTGGCGCTCAAGACCTCGACCCCGATGAACGTGACCCTGGTCGCGGCTAGCTCGCCGGTGTGGATGCTGGGCGTGGGCGCACTGTTTTTCGGGCAGGGTATCAGCGCTCGGCAGCTGCTGGGTGCGGCCCTTTCGATTGCGGGCGTGCTGCTGGTGCTCTCGCGCGGCGACCCGGCCCTGCTGCTGCAGGTGCGCCTGGTGCCGGGTGACATCTATGTGCTGCTGGCCACCCTGGCCTGGGCCTTTTATTGCTGGTTGCTGTCGCTGCCCAACGAACCAATGGAAATACGCCGAGATTGGTCGGCGTTTTTGATGGCCCAAATGGTGTTTGGCCTGGGTTGGGCTGGCCTTTTTTCGGCGGGCGAGCTGGCCGTGGGCGAGGCTCATGCGCAATGGGGCTGGCCGCTGGCCCTGGCCCTTCTGTATGTAGCCCTGGGGCCGGCGCTTTTGGCCTACCGGACTTTCAGCCTGGGCATACAGCGGGTCGGGCCCACTACGGCGGGCTTTTTTACCAACCTCACGCCGCTGTTCGCGGCCCTGATGTCAGCGGCTTTTTTGGGTGAGACACCGCAGCTCTTCCATGGCTTGGCGTTCGCGCTGATCGTGGGTGGTATTTTGGTTTCGGCCCAGCGCTGAAGCGGGTCGGGGCTCTGCGCTCGCCAGAGATCTTTGGGTCAGAACGTACCGCCGAAAGCGCCGCCGTCAGCCAGCACATTTTGCCCGTTGATATAACCAGCCTGCTGGCTACACAAAAAAGCGCAGATCGCACCAAATTCCTCAGACTGGCCGAAGCGCAGCGCCGGAATCGCCTTGCGCCGGGCATCCATCACCACATCAAGCGGCTGGCCAGATCGGGTCGCGGCACCCTGAAAATTGGCGCGCAGGCGGTCGGTATCAAAGGCGCCCGGCAACAGGTTGTTGATGGTTACCCCCCGCCCGGCCAGGCCGCTGCGCGACACCCCGGCCACAAAACCGGTCAGGCCGCTGCGCGCGCCGTTGGACAGGCCCAGCGTGTCGATGGGCGACTTGACCGAACTGGAGGTGATGTTGACGATGCGCCCAAAGCCGCGCTCGGCCATGGCGTCCACCGTGGCCTTGATGAGCTCGATGGGGGTGAGCATATTGGCATCGATGGCGCGCAGCCAGGCGTCGCGGTCCCAGTTGCGAAAATCTCCTGGCGGCGGCCCGCCCGCGTTGGTCACCACGATGTCAAATTGTTGCCGTTTGGCAAACACCGCAGCCCGGCCTTCAGTGGTGGTGATGTCGGCGGGCACAAACAGCACCTGGGCGCCGTTGGCCTGGGCGTGGTCGGCCGTCAATCGGTGTGCGGCTTGCTGCAATGCATCGGCTCCCCGAGCCACCATCACCAGGTTCACACCCTCGCGCACCAGCGCCTGTGCGCAACCAAAACCCAGCCCTTTGCTGGCGCCACCCACCAGCGCCCATTTGCCAGCGATACCCAAATCCATGTTGTGCCCCTTGTGTTGTGAATAAAGTCAGCTCTTGATCGAAGCCAAACAGGGCAATGATAGACGCCTCGGCGCCGGAATCAGCTGCCCCGGTTGCCGCAGCCATCAGGGCTGGCGCAGGGCCCGGGAGCAAATATAGATGCCGCTGAGCACCAGCAGCGTGCCTGCGAGCACCCAGGCATTGAGGGCTTCATCCAGCAGCAAGGCCCCCATCAGAATAGTGGATAAGGGCCCAATCATGCCAATCTGCGCTGTCATGGCCGCGCCGATGCGCTCGATGGCCATCATCATCAGCAGCACCGGTACCACGGTGCACAGGGTGGCATTGAGTAGCGAGAGCCAGAGCACCTCGGGAACAACCCCGGCAGCGCTCAAGGGGCGCAACAGCACAAATTGCAGCAGGCACAGCAGGCAGGCCAGGCTGCTGGCCAACCCCGCCAGGCGCAAGGCGCCCAGCCGTTTGACAAACTCGCCGCTAAAAATCAGGTACACCGCATAGCTGACTGCGCTCAGGAAGACCAGCAACGCACCCAGTGCGGCGTCTGCGCCCTGGTTTTGCAGCTCATGGCCAAACACCAGCGCCACGCCAAAGTAGCTCACGGTCATGCCCAAGGCTTGCATAGGCCAAATTCGTCGCCGATAAAGCAGCAGGCCCAGCAGCAGGACCAAGGTGGGGTTGAGGTACAAAATCAGCCGCTCCAGCGACGCGCTGATGTAACTCAAGCCAGCAAAATCCAGAAAACTCGCCAGGTAGTAGCCGCTAAAGCCCAGCAACAGAATGCCGCGCCAGTCGCGCGGGCTCAGGGGCGCTTTGCCGCGGCTCGCCCACCAGGCCATACCAGCAAAAATAGGCAGGGCAAACAACATGCGGTACATGATCAGGGTGACCGCGTCTACGCCGTGCCGGTAGGCCAGCTTCACGATGATGGCCTTGCCGCTGAAGGCAATCGCGCCCACCGCAGCCAGTAGCAGACCGCTGAGCAGCGCAGGATCGGCTCGACGGCTCAAAGCCACCCCATTGGCAGGCCGCAAGGCATCGGGTTTTCGCCTGCCAACTCAGGGCGTTTGCATACAAAGCTTAGCGCACCAGGTGGTGCTCGTGAAGAAGCTCCGGCCTGGGAAAGCTGATGGGGCTCAGTCTTCGACAAAAGCCTCTTCGCGTTTTTTCTTGATCGACGGCAGCAACACGATCAGCAGCAGCAAGGCCGCAACCGCAAGCAGACTGGCTGAGAGACCGCGGGTGACAAACACACTCCAGGCACCGCGCGACAGCAGCAGGGCACGGCGCAAATTTTCTTCCATCATGGGCCCCAATATAAAACCCAGCAGCAGCGGCGCGGGCTCCATCCCAAGCTTGATGAACACATAACCGATGAAGCCAAACAGGCCAACCAGCCAAATGTCAAAGGTATTGTTGTTGGTGGAATACACGCCAATGGCGCAGAACAGCACGATGGCCGGGAACAGCCAGCGGTAGGGCACGCTGAGCAGTTTGATCCACATGCCAATCAAAGGCAAATTGAGAATGATCAGCATGGCATTGCCAATCCACATCGAGGCAATCAGACCCCAGAACAGCTGCGGATTGCTGGTCATCACCTGCGGGCCGGGCTGGATGTTGTGGATGGTCATGGCACCCACCATCAGCGCCATCACCGCATTGGGCGGGATACCGAGCGTGAGCAGCGGTATGAAAGAGGTCTGCGAGGCCGCATTATTGGCTGATTCAGGCGCCGCCACGCCACGGATATTGCCCTGGCCAAACGGCACTTCGCCAGGATGGAGCTTGGTTTTTTTCTCGATGGTGTAGGCAGCAAAAGCCGCCATCACGGCCCCGCCGCCAGGCAAAATGCCCAACATTGATCCCAAGGCAGTACCCCGCAGCACCGCCGGCACCATGCGCTTGAAGTCTTGCATGGTGGGCAGCAGGCCCTTGACATCGGCCGTAAAAACCTGGCGCTCACTTTCGTGTTTGCCCAGGTTGCTGATGATTTCGCCATAGCCAAACACCCCCATGGCGATCACGATGAAACCGATGCCGTCTGTCAGTTCAGGAATATCCATGCTGTAGCGGGCTACGCCTGAGTTGACATCGGTACCCACAAGCCCAAGCAACAGTCCGAGCAAAATCATACCCACGGCCTTGAGCAGCGAGCCCGAGGCCAGCACCACGGCACCGATCAGACCCAGAATCATCAAGGAAAAATACTCAGCCGGGCCAAACTTGAAGGCCACCTCGGTCAGCGGCACGGCAAAGGCCGCCAGCACCAGGGTGCCCACACAGCCGGCAAAAAACGAGCCCAGGCCCGCCGCCGCCAGCGCCGGACCAGCTCGGCCCTTGCGCGCCATTTGGTAACCGTCTATCACGGTTACCACCGAAGACGACTCACCCGGCAGGTTAACCAGAATGGCCGTGGTGGAGCCGCCATATTGGGCGCCGTAGTAAATACCGGCCAGCATGATCAGGGCTGACACCGGTGGTAGGGCATAGGTGGCTGGCAGCAGCATGGCAATGGTGGCAAGCGGGCCAATGCCGGGCAAAACACCAATCAGCGTGCCCAGCATGCAGCCGATAAAGGCATACATCAGGTTGATGGGCGTGAAAGCCACACCGAAACCGAGCGACAGGTTGTTGATTAAATCCATGGTGTATGCCCCTTAACCTGTGATGAATGCCGGCCAAACCGGAAACTGCAACTTGAGCAGCAGGATAAAGGCCAGGTAACTCATGATGGCCAACACCGTGGCGAGCACCGCTACCTCTTTTAGATTGAACTCCTTACTGGCCATACTGGCCACAAAGGTCAGGGCATAAATGGCAACAATCAGCCCAAAAGCCGGGAACTTGATGCTTGGCAGGCCGCCCAGCATCAGGCCAAAAACCAGGTTGGCTGCAATGATGAAGAGCAGCGGCCTCCAGGCCCAGCCACCCACTTTGGCGCCGTCCTGCGTGTGCACCACCAAAGAATTGAAGGTGATCACGCCACCCAGGATGGCCATCAGCACGCCCAACATCATGGGGAAATAGCCCGGCCCCATGCGCGCAGCCGTACCCATGTTGTACTTGGTCGCGCCCCAGGCAAAGGTCAGGCCCACGGCAGTGAACAAGAGCCCCGAGAAAAAGTCTGTCTGACTTTTGATATTCATGAACCAGCTCCGATTTTTTTAACCTTAGCATTTTGCACGGAAATTCGGCCTGCCAGTACTGTGGCTTTCCCCTAGCCGAGCGCGAGCACCCGGCAGCGGGGTATCAGGCAATTGCCGCACAGGGCTTGCAGCCACGCACCCATTTGACCGCTGGCAGGCCCCAGCGGGCCTCAATTTCGGCAGCGCGGGCCAGTAGCAAATCTGCTGCCGGTCGGTTTGGGCTGCGCTGCGCCAGCACCACGGTATTGCCCTCTCGGGTGGGCTTGAAGGCCCACACCGCATTGGCGCCAAAGGCGTCGGACAGCTTGTCGAGGCTGCGCACAAAGCTTGAGGCCCGGCCAAACAGGTTGACCGTCAGGCAACCCTGGTCGGTGAGCAAGCGGCGGCAGTGGCTGTAAAACAAATAGCTGTCCAGCACTGGCGCTGCGGCCTCGTGGTCGTACAAATCCACTTGCAAAGCGTCCGCCCTGCCCCACCAGCGCGGGTTTTGGATTTCTTCGGCGGCGTCTGCCAGTACCACCTCGAAGCGGGGGTTATCGGCGGGCAACTGAAACCAGCCGCGGCAGGCCAGCAGAACCTGCGGGTTGAGTTCTATTGCGGCGGTTTGCATGTGCAGTTTGGTGTAGCAAAACTTGCTCAGGGAGCCCGCGCCCAAACCCAATTGCAGCGCCTGCCGCCCGGCCACGCTGTCGGGTTCGACAAACAGCAACCAAGCCATCATGCGCTGTATGTATTCATGAAACAGCTCGCAGGGCGCATCCAGGCGCATAGAGCCCTGAATCCATTCGGTGCCCAAGTGCAAATGCCGAACCCGACCCTCGTCAGAGAAGTTGACCTCTGGCAGGCGGAGCGGGCGCTTAGCGTTCGAGCCCGGCATGGCGCGCATGGAAAATAAAGCCCAGAGTGTTCAAAATGAGCTGCGCAGCCAGGATTGAGGTCACACCGGCCGGATCGTACGGCGGCGACACCTCCACCAAGTCCATGCCAACAATATTGCCGCCGCTGCGCACCGCCAGCGCCTGGATGATCTCCAGCACCTCGTAATACAGAAAACCGCCATGGCTGGGCGTGCCGGTGCCAGGCGCGATCGACGGGTCAAAACCGTCAATGTCGATCGTCAGGTAATAGTTGAGCCCGGTCGGGATCTGCGCCAACACGCCAGCCGTGCCTAGCCGGCGCACGTCTCGCACCGACAAAATCTGCGAGCCTGCGGCACGGGCGGCCGCGTAGTCGTCTCGGTTTGAGGAAGACACGTTACGAATGCCAATTTGTGTCATGCCCACGACATGGGGCATCTCCGAGGATCGGCGCAGCGGGTTACCGTGCCCGTAGCGCACTCCATGGCGTTCATCAACAAAATCCAGGTGGGCATCAACATGCAGGATGTGGATAGGCCCGCGCCCTTCAAACGCCTTCATCACCGGCGCATGAACCGAATGGTCACCGCCGAGCACCACCGGCATGGCGCCCTGCGCCAGCATTTTGCGCACCGCCAGCTCAATGTTGGCATTGCTGCCAGCCATGTCGGTGTGGATGATGTCGGCGTCGCCCGCATCAACCATGCGCACCTTCTCTCGGGTGAGGTACATCACATCGTCTTCAAAGTCATAGGCGCCAGCGTGGCCAAAAGAAAACAAGGTCGACGCCTCTCGGATGCCGCGCGGCCCAAAGCGTGCGCCCGGGCGCCACTGGGTTCCCATATCGTTGGGCGCACCCAGCACCGCTACATCGGCATTGATCTGGTCCCAGTCGGTCACCGGCGGCGACTTGGCAAAGGTGCAATGCCCAACAAAGGGCAGGTTCAGGCGGCCGGCTTCATAGGCGTTGTCGGCCATGGCAAGGATTCCTTTGCGTCAGGGTGGATTGGCGCCGTCAGGGCTTGGGCGTGCAGTGTACGGTCTGCCCAACAGCGGGCCCAATAACTGGCCCAGGCGCGGCAGCGCCGCCACCGCATTGCGCGTACTCGCCTGCGCCATGGCTTCAGGGGCGATGACTCGCAGCGCCGCCAGAGCCGCGCCAATGCGTGGCAGCTGCTGCGGGCTGTTGCGGCCCTGCGGCAGTCCGCCGGCGCGCGCGGCGGCCGTGGCATACAGCCAGTGCGGCGGCATGTCGGGCGAATCTGTCTCTAGCACCAGGGCCTCCAGCGGTAGCTCGGCGGCCAGCCGGCGCAGCTGCAGCGCCCGCTCATAGGTGAAGGCGCCGCCAAAGCCGAGCTTGAGGCCGGCCTCTACCAGGCGCTGCGCCTGCTGGCTGCTGCCATTGAAAGCGTGGGCGATGCCCTGCCAGGCGCACACCCCGGCGCCAATCTCGCGCAAGCCCTGTAACAGCTGGTCG
>SHXM01000050.1 GCA_009693325.1 Rhodoferax sp. | reverse complement strand
AACTCGAAAATACAGGGCTTGAGCACCGGCTGCGCGGCGCACTGCTGAGCGTGCACCCGGCCCTGCAAATCAATGAACACGGCCTCGCCAGGGTCCAAATTTCGCTCCAACTGGTGGCCCGTGCCCTCCAGGGCCACTGATTCACTAGCCACCATCACTGCGCCTTCGCTGCGACCCAGGCACAGCGGACGAATGCCAAAGGGGTCTCGGAAGGCCAGCACACCGTGGCCAGCGATCAGGGCAATCACCGCATACGAGCCACGAACCCGCAAGTGCACTTGACGCACCGCTGCAAACACATCGGCCGGATACAGCGGCAAACCTCGCGTGGTTTTGTCGATTTCGTGCGCCAGCACATTGAGCAGCACCTCAGAGTCGCTCTCGGTGTTGATGTGGCGGTGGTCGGTGCTGAACAACTCTGCCTTGAGGGCCTGCGCATTGGTCAGGTTGCCGTTGTGCACCAGCACAATGCCAAACGGGGCATTGACATAAAAGGGCTGGGCCTCTTCGTCGCTGTAGGCGTTGCCAGCGGTCGGGTAGCGCACTTGGCCCAAACCGAAGTTGCCCGGCAGCGAGCGCATATTGCGGGTGCGAAACACATCGCGCACCATGCCCTTGGCTTTGTGCATGAAGAACTTGCGGTCCTGCTGGGTGACGATTCCGGCTGCGTCCTGCCCCCGATGCTGCAACAGCAGCAAGGCGTCATAAATCAGCTGATTGACGGGCGCGTTACTGACAAGGCCAACGATTCCACACATAGTTTTCCAGTTCGTCCCGGCAAACGCGCCGCGGCTTTAAGGCAAATACCTTGCAAAGTCCTGCGGCAGCAGGGGCTTGAGGCCTTTGACCGCCCCAGTGGCAAGGCCAGCGCCCGACGATTCCTGCCACCAGTTGCTTTTGTGCAACGGCGTCATGGCGGCCACTGTCGCAGCAGCCAGCAACAAAACAGCCGCCCGCACCAAACCGAAGATGGCGCCAAGCAGTCGGTCCACCGGCATCAGGCCGACCATCGAAAACAGTGTTCTGGCCAGGCGAGCCAACAGGGCTGCTGCAAACACACAGACCACAAACACCAGCACAAACCCAGCGGCACGACGCAGCGCCTCACCAGCGCCACCCATGGGCAAAAATTCGGCCACGCCGGGCGAAAACCACTGGGCCAAAACAAATGCGGCCAGCCAGCCCAACACTGACAACACCTCATAAACCAAGCCCCGCCAAGCGCCAACGGCCATCGAGACAGCCATCACAAGCAGCATGATCCAGTCAAGAACAGGCACGGGCTTGAGGCTTGGTCACAGCGACAAAACAGTGGCCGCGAGGTCTAGCGCCTTGATTTGCTCGGCCGCCCGAAGTGCTTCTGCCCGGTCGGTAAACGGCCCAACCCGAACCCGGATGCGCCGCCCCTCTTTGGTCTCGGCCACATGGGTGTAGGTCTTGAGCCCGGCCCGCTCAACCTTTAGCCTCACTTCCTGCGCTCGTGCAGCATCCGAGAATGCTCCAAACTGAACCACATAACGCTGCGCCGACTCCGGCGCATAGGCGGCTTTGGGCGGCTCGCCTGCCTCCAGCAGAGCCCGCACGCGGCTGCCTTCATCGACCGGCTTGGGTGGCGGCTGATTCGGCGTGCTGGGCAGTATTTCTTCGGTTTTTTGGGCTGGGATTACTGCTACAGCTGGCACGCTTGCTGGGGCGGTGGCCGGCAGTGCAGCTGCAACAGATGCCGGCTCCATGGCAACTGGCGGCTTCAAAGGCGTCGCCTTGTTGCGGTCCGGGATTTCGATGGGGATATCGACCGCCACTGGGCGAGGCTGCTGGTCGAATAACAGTGGAAAGCCGATGACACCGATCAACACCAGCACGGCCGAGCCCAGCAGGCGGTGAATGGCGCGCTTGCGAATGACCTCGACACTCTCAGTCTGGGCCAGCGGAGCTGCAGAATCGTCACCGATTTTGCGGGTCTTAAAAAGGGCCATAGGGTGTGGGGCGGGCGTTTAAGGGTCTGGCATGTGCCGGGCTTGCAGCCGGGGAAGCCCGTTCTGCAAGACGCCGCCAACGGTGTAAAACGATCCAAACACGATGATTCTATCAGCGGGTTTAGCTGCCAGGACGGCCGCCTGCAGCCCCCGCTGCGGGTCTGCATAGGTGCCAGCTCGGGCGGTTTTAGGCGGTTTGAGGTCCTGCCACTTGTGCATCAAACCAGTCGCTGTTTCGGCTCTTGGGGTTGGCAGGTCAACAAAATACCAGCGATCAATCAAGGGCATGACCTTGGCCAGCATGGGCCCGAGGTCCTTGTCCGCCATAGCACCAAAAACCGCGTGGCTTGTGGGAAAGTAGCCCATCACGTCAAGATTGGCTGCCAGTGCCGCCACCGAATGCGGGTTGTGCGACACATCGAGCACCAAGGCGGGCTGGCCCGGAACAATCTGGAAGCGGCCGGTCAGCTCCACCAGCGCCAGGCCGCTGCGTACCGCTTGCGCGGTCACTGGCAGGCGCTCGCGCAGCGCCGCCAGCGCCGCCAAAACACCTGCGGCGTTCAGCAACTGGTTGGCACCGCGCAGCGCCGGATAGGCCAAACCGCTGTAACGCCTGGCGCCGCGCGCTTCGGTGGTGTGCCAGCCCCACTGCTGCTTGTCGCCAACCGTCTGAAAATCATGGCCTGCGCGCCACAGGTCGGCGCCAATGTCACGGGCATGCCTGAGCAGGCTCAGCGGGGGCAGCGGGTCGCTCACCACCACGGGACGGCGTGGGCGCATGATGCCGGCCTTCTCAAAGCCAATCGCTTCGCGGTCCGGTCCGAGCAGCTCCATGTGGTCAAGGTCTATGCTGGTGATGATGGCGCAGTCAGGGTCAATGATGTTGACCGCATCCAGCCTTCCGCCCAAGCCCACCTCCAAAATCACCACATCAAGGCTGTGGTGCGCCAGCACATCCAAAATCGCCAGGCTGGTGAACTCAAAATAACTCAGCGACACCGGCTCGCCCGGCTGGCACCTAGCGGCCTCCACCTTGGCAAAAGACAGCGTCAGACGATCTGCCTGCACCGGCTCACCTTGCAAGCGCAGGCGCTCTTCAAAATGCACCAGGTGCGGTGAGGTGTAGACACCGGTGCGGTAGCCGGCTTGACGCAGGATGGACTCCAGCATGGCGCAGCTCGAGCCCTTGCCATTGGTGCCGGCAACCGTGATCACCGGGCAGGAAAAAGTCAGGCCCATACGGTCTGCCACTTGGCGCACCCGCTCCAGGCCCATATCAATATTTTTCGGGTGCAAGCGCTCGCAATGGGCCAGCCATTGGGCGAGGGTGCGTGTTTCGGTTGTCATAGGCGTGGAATTGTCGCCCAGTGGCATGATTCGGTGCATGACAGCACCCACCTCCCCCATCCTGGTTTACGGTATTGCCAACTGCGACACGGTAAAAAAAGCCCGCGCCTGGCTGGCTGCCAATGGCGCGACACATGAATTCATTGACTATAAAAAACAGGCTCCGTCCCATGCACTGCTCGCCGCATGGGCGCAGCGTTCGGGCTGGCAAGCCCTGCTCAACACCCGGGGTACGACCTGGCGCCGGCTCGACCCGGCGACCCAGGCCGGGGTCAACAACGCCGGATCAGCGCTGAGCCTGATGCTGGCCCAGCCCAGCCTGATCCGCCGTCCAGCAGTGCTCTGGCCAAGTGGCGAGCTGACGCTGGGCTTTGAGCCCGCGGCTTGGCAAACCCGGCTGCAGCCTGGCTCGGCGCCAAGGGCCTGACCTAAAATTGACGGCTTAGCCCAACAACACCGCAACCTACCATGGCGACGATTCTCCAAAACCTGCCGATCGGTCAAAAAGTAGGCATTGCCTTCTCGGGCGGCCTCGACACCAGCGCCGCGCTGCACTGGATGAAGCTCAAAGGCGCCCTGCCCTGCGCCTATACCGCCAACCTGGGCCAGCCTGACGAGCCCGATTACGACGACATCCCACGCAAAGCCATGCAATACGGCGCCAAACTGGCGCGCCTGATTGATTGCCGCCCACAAATGGCAGCAGAGGGCATCGCTGCCCTGCAAAGCGGCGCCTTTCATATCTCGACTGGCGGCCTGACCTACTTCAACACCACTCCGCTCGGCCGCGCTGTCACCGGCACCATGCTGGTGGCCGCCATGAAGGAGGACGACGTCAACATCTGGGGCGACGGCAGCACCTTCAAGGGCAACGACATCGAGCGCTTTTACCGCTACGGCCTGCTGACCAACCCGGCCCTCAAGATTTACAAGCCCTGGCTGGACCAGTTATTCATTGACGAACTCGGCGGCCGGGCCGAGATGTCGGCCTTCATGACGCAGGCTGGCTTTGGCTACAAGATGTCAGCCGAAAAAGCCTACTCGACCGACTCCAACATGCTGGGCGCCACCCACGAGGCCAAAGACCTGGAGCACCTGAACAGCGGCATGACCATCGTCAACCCCATCATGGGCGCGGCCTTCTGGCGGGAAGACGTGGCGATTGCCCGAGAAACCGTGCGGGTGCGCTTTGAAGAAGGACGGCCGGTGGCGCTCAATGGGGTGGAATACCCGGACCTGGTGGCCCTGATTCTGGAGGCCAACCGCATCGGCGGCCGCCACGGCTTAGGCATGAGCGACCAGATCGAGAACCGCATCATCGAGGCCAAAAGCCGCGGCATTTATGAGGCCCCCGGCATGGCGCTGCTGTTCATCGCCTACGAGAGACTGGTCACCGGCATCCACAACGAAGACACCATCGAGCAGTACCGCGACAACGGCCGCCGGCTGGGCCGGCTGCTGTATCAGGGCCGCTGGTTTGACCCGCAGGCGCTGATGCTGCGCGAAACGGCGCAGCGCTGGGTGGCCTGTGCAATCACCGGCGAGGTGACACTGGAGCTGCGCCGCGGCAACGATTACTCGCTGCTCAACACCGAGTCGCCCAACCTGACCTACCACCCAGAACGACTGACCATGGAGAAGGGGGAGTCGATGTTCTCGCCGGCCGACCGCATCGGCCAGCTGACCATGCGCAATCTGGACATCGTGGACACCCGGGCCAAGCTGGGCATTTATGCCAACAGCGGGCTGCTTGGCGGGGATATCGGCACCGACATGCTCAGCCTGCCCGGCGGTCCAGCCAAGCCTTCATAGCCGGTTTGATGCCGGGCTTTGCACCGGCTCAGGGGCGGCGAGAGGCGCGCTGGCGCAGCCCTTGCATACCCTGATGCGGCTGGTTTTGCGTCAGGTAAACCGCCGCCAAGGGTGGCAGGGCCGCCGGGGTAATACCCAGCAGTGCCAGGCCCGGCAATTTGCCGCCCGCCACATTGGGCGTGCGCATGGAGGCCAGGTTGTCCCGGCTCATCAAGGGCTCGCCGGGCAACAACTCCATCAATGCTGCCTGAGGCCAAGCCAACCAGTCAGGCAGGCCAAACACCGGCCGCCCCCGGCCCTGGCGCACCCCGCTGAGTTGACCGGCCAGTTGCACCAACTGCTTGAGGGTGTAGACCTCGGGGCCGCACAACTCCAGCACCAGCGGCGGCTGCTGCCCGCCCGGGCTGCGGCTCTGGGCCAAGCAGCGAACCACGGCCAACGCAACATCCTGCACCCAAACCGGCTGAAAAAGTGCGTCCGCACCTGCCAGGGGCACGAAGGGTGCGATCTGCTGCAGGCGGGCAAACAGGTTCAAAAATTTGTCCTCTGCACCGAAAATCACACTGGGTCGCAAAATGGTGAGCGAAAAGCCGGCGTCCCGCGTAGCGGGTGCCGACCGCATCAAAGCCGCCTCTCCTCGGCTTTTGCTTCGCAGGTACATCGAGCTCGGGCTGGAGGGCTGTTCGTCCTGCGCGCCGAGCGCGCTGATCTGCACCACATGGGCCACGCCAGAGGCAAGGGCAGCCCGGGCGATTTTTTCCGGCAGGGCAACATGGGTTTTGTCGAAGGCAGCCTGCGTGCCATGCAAAATAGCCACCAAGTTGACGACTGCATCATGTCCCGGCAGAGCCGCTGTCAGGGCGACCTCGTTGTGCACATCAAACTCCAAGACCGTCAACCCGGGCAGATGCAGCAAATGGCTGGCATTGGTTCGGCGCCGCGTGGGAACGGTCACGAGCCAGCCTTGGCGAGCCAATTTTTCACAGAGCTGCGAACCGACAAAGCCGCTGCCACCCAAAACCATGATTTTTTTCATGGCCCTAATTTTGCACGCTACGGCAACCCAGCCGGGCGCAGTGGCCAATATTGGCGGTGCGAAGCCTGGTGAGGGGTTCAAACCACCACAGGTTCGGGCTCGAGCATGATGCCAAAGCGCTCGTACACACTGGTCTGGATGGCGCGCGCCAAGGTCATCACCTCGCCGCCGGTGGCGCCGCCCCGGTTAACCAGCACCAGCGCCTGTTTCTCGTAAACACCAGCATTGCCAACAGACTTGCCGCGCCAGCCGCAGGCATCGATCAACCAGCCGGCTGCGAGTTTTGCCGAGCCGTCGGCCAGCAGGTAATGAACGATTTTCGGCTCCCGGCCGATGATGTCCTGGCATTGCTCCGCGCTGACCGTGGGGTTCTTGAAAAAACTGCCGGCGTTGCCGATCAGGGCTGGGTCGGGCAGCTTGGCGCGTCGGATGTCGCAAACCCAGTCAAAAATTTGCTGCGCACTAGGGTCCTTGACGCCGCTTTGTACGCGTTTTTTTTCAAGGTCGGCATAGCCCAGTACCGCTCTCCAGGGCTTTGGCAGGGCAAAGCGCACCGCCGTGATCAGGGCCCGGCCTGCCAAGCCAAGCGGTTTCGAGGCATGCTTGAAGACCGAGTCTCGGTAGCCAAAACCGCATTGGGCCGCATTCAGGGTAAAGAGCTGGCCAGTTTGCAGATCAACCGCGTCCAGGGACTCAAAGCGGTCCTGCAGTTCGACCCCGTAGGCACCGACGTTTTGCACCGGAGATGCGCCCACGGTGCCAGGAATCAGCGCCATGTTTTCCAGGCCCGGGCGGTCTCGCGCACCAGCCTGCGGCCCATGATCTCGACCTTGAGCACCATCGGTTTCACATCGCCGGTGAGCACGATGTTGCTGCCCCCACCGAGTACGAACTTGGGTGCCTCAGCCCAATCTGGATTGGCCAAAAGCGCCTGCAGGTCAAGCAGGCTGCGCAAGCGCACCAGGGTGTGGGCCCGAGCCACGATATGAAAGGTGTTGCAGGCCTGTAGCGGGACGTTTTTCTCGACTAACATTGACCTGATTGTCGCATTCGGCCTCATGCCAGCGCATTTTTAGGAACCTGCCATGCCTTCTTTTGACACCGTGTGTGAAGCCAACCTGGTCGAGGTGAAAAACGCCGTCGAAAACACCGCCAAAGAAATCGCCACCCGTTTTGACTTCAAGGGCACGCCGGCTGCCATCGAGGTGAAAGACAAAGAGATCACCTTGATCGGGAACGCCGACTTTCAGCTCGAGCAAATTGAGGAAATCCTGCGCAACAAATTGGCCAAGCGAAGCGTCGATGTGCGCTACCTAGACGCCGCAGAGGCCCAGAAAATTGGCGGCGACAGGGTCAAAAAAATCATCAAGGTTCGCAACGGCATTGAATCCGAGGCATCAAAAAAAATCCAGCGCCTGATCAAAGACAGCAAACTCAAGGTGCAGGCGGCGATTCAGGGGGACGCCGTGCGAGTCACTGGCGCCAAGCGAGACGACTTGCAAGCGGCAATGGCCCTAATCAAAAAAGACATCGCCGATCTGCCGCTGAGCTTCAACAACTTCCGGGACTGACACCACAGACCCGAGAGCTGGCGGCCGGCTAAGGCTTGGTTTTTTTACGGCCCATGCGTGATTCGGTACCCCGCGCCAGGCGGCCAATGTTCTCAGCATGCCGGTACAGCAGCAGAACTGACATGGCAGACAGGGCCAGCATGACCCGGTTGTTCATGTACCAGGCCAGGCCCTCGCCCAACACGTAGTAGGCCGGAGCCATCAGGGCAGCAGTGAGTGCCGCCAGGGATGAGTAGCGAAACAACCAGGCCACCAGCAGCCAGGTGGCTGCCGTTGCAAGACCGAGCAGCGGGCTGATGCCCAGCAAAACACCCAGCGCAGTAGCCACGCCTTTGCCACCGGCAAACCGGAAAAAAACCGGATACACGTGGCCTACAAAGGCCGCCAGTCCGGTCAAGGCCATGCTGCCTTCTTGCAAACCATAGGGGCGGCCCAGCCAGTCAGCCAGCATGACTGCCAGCCAGCCCTTGGCCGCATCAAGCAGCAGGGTCAGCGCGGCGGCGGCCCGGTTGCCAGAGCGCAGAACATTGGTGGCGCCCGGGTTCTTGCTGCCATAGGTTCTGGGGTCGCTCAAACCCATGATGCGGCTGATGATCACGGCAAAGGACAGCGAGCCCAGCAAATACCCCAGCAGGATCGCCAGCAACGGGTAAAACATTTGTAGATTGTTCAAGCAGAGCCTCCAGCCTATCAGGTTTGAGTCGGCTTGCAGGGCCGGAAAATTCGCAGCTGGCACCTGGCACAGACGCTGGCATCAAGGCGCCGGTACAACTCGCCCAGCACATCATCGCCCGGACCAAAGATGTTTTGCGCGCCAATTTCCTCGAGCACGCCGCAGCGCTGCATCATCGCTAGGGGCTCAGCCCTGAGTTCAAACAAATACAGCCCGCCGCCCATGTTACGCCGTCGCACTGCCTCCTGCGCCAGCAACTGCGCGCCAGCCAGGTCGACAAAATGGATGCCCGAGGCCACCAGCAGCAGGTGGCGGTGCAGTGGCTCGCGTGCATCAATTTGCTGCAGGGCCTCCTGCAGGGGGTTGACAGCGCCAAAAAAGATCGGGCCGTTGATGCGCACGATTTTCAATTGTGGGCAATCGGGCAGGCCGGTTGCGGCACCGAAGACCGGCAGCCCTGGGCCCGGTTCGGGCTTGACGTCCTCCAGGCCCGGTCGCGAGCTGCGATGAAGGTAGAGCAGCAAAGACAACAGTACGCCCGCGTAAATCGCAAATTCCAGTTGCAAGGTCAAAGTCGCCACAAAGGTCACAGCCAGAACCGCACTTTCTTGCCGGCCAGCCTGAATGATCTCGCGGATATGGCGAAAGTCGATCAAGCCCCAGGCCACCACAAACAGAATACCAGCCATCGCAGCGGTAGGCAGGTAGCGGGCCAAGGGCGCCAGAAACAGCAGTATCAGCAACAGCGCCACCGCCGAGAAAACCGTTGACAAAGGAGTTTGCGCACCGGCTGCATAGTTCAGCCCGCTGCGGTTGAATGAGCCGCTGGAGGCGTAGCCAGAAAAAAAACTGCCCGCTAGGTTAGACAGGCCCTGTCCGATAAATTCCTGATTGCCGTCAATGCGCTGGCCGCTTCGGATGGCCATGGCGCGGGCAATGCTGAGCGCCTCGGTCAGGGCCAGTAGCGCCACCGCCAAGGCCACCGGCACCAGCCGCTCCAGGGTGGCCACTGAGAAATCCGGGCTGGACAGGGGCGGCAGGCCGATACGCAGCGCGCCCATGCTGCTGATGCCGGTGTGCTCCAGGCCCCACCGTGCGTTGAATGCCAGCGCCACCAGGCTGCCGACCACCATGCCGGTAATCATGTGCGGCAGGCGCGGCAGCCAGCGCTTGACCAGCACACTCGCCAGCAGGGTGCTCACGGCAACCGCAGTGATAAACGGGTTGATATCGCTGAATTGTTGTAGCAGGCCCTGCAACACCGCCAGCGGCGAGGCACCCCGGGCAATTTCCAGACCAAAAAAATTCTTGACCTGGCTCAGCGCAATCAGCACTGCGGCACCCGCTGTAAAGCCCACCACCACCGTGTGCGACACAAAGTTGACCAGTGTGCCCAAACGCAGTAGGCCAAATAGCAATTGAAACAGTCCAACCAAGAAGGTCAGGGTCAGCACCAGACTCACATAACTCTCGCTGCCCGCTGGCGCCAAAGGGCTCATGGTGGCAAACACCACAATCGAGATGGCAGTGGTGGGGCCAGACACCAAGTGCCAGGACGAGCCCCACAGAGCCGCCACAATCGCCGGCAGCATGGCAGCATAAAGGCCGTACTCTGGCGGCATACCCGCGATCGTGGCAAATGCCACGCCCTGGGGTACCAAAATCAGGCCGCCAGTCAGGCCGGCAAGCAGGTCGCAGCGCAGACTGTGCCGGTTCACACGGGGCCACCACAGCAGAAAGGGCAGCATGGTTTTCAAAAAACAAATCCTCGGCGACCCATTGACATAAGACGTATTTTCTCTCAAAAAAAGCACCGCTTAGGCGCACTCTTGGTCAGCAACTGGCACTATCATCAGAAAGAACTGGCTCTTCTCTTGGGAGGGGCGAGCGAACAAACTCTTCTTTGGGCCGAATAGCTCAGCCACTGTCTGGCCGCCGGCCAACGCAGCTGTCACCATGATCAACACTTCACTCTGAGGACATCCATGAAACACACTTTGCTATCCGCGCTCACCAAAAGCGCGCTGGGCCTGGCTTTGGCGCTGCTGGCGTCCAGCTCCTTCGCCCAGGCGAAAAAAGAAGTCACCTTTGCCCACCAGGACATGGTCTTTCCCTACCGCACCGTGATGGAATCCGGCGAACTGGAGAAAACCACCGGCTACAAAATCAACTGGCGCATGTTTGGCGGCGGTGGCGATGTCATCAAGGCCATGGCTTCGGGCGATGTGCAAATCGGTGAAGTCGGCTCCAGCCCCCTGGCCGCAGCGACCAGCCAGGGCCAGGACATCAAATTGGTCTGGATTCTGGACGACATCGCCGCCTCGGATGTGCTGGTCTCGCGCAACGGCTCTGGCGTGAACAGCTGGAAAGACCTGGTAGGCAAGAAGGTTGCCACTCCCTTCGTCTCTACCGCCCACTACTCGCTGATGGTCGGTATGAAACTCAACGGTGTTGACCCCAAGGGCGTGAATGTGCTGAACATGCGCCCGCCAGAAATCGCTGCAGCCTGGGAGCGCGGTGACATTGACGCCGCCTTCATTTGGGACCCGGTGATGTCCAAGATCAAGCGCAACGGCAAGGCGGTCGCCACCTCGGGTGACGTGGGCAAATTGGGCTATCCCACCTTTGACGGCTTGGTGGTCAACGCCAAGTGGGCGGCCGAGCACAAGGGTTTTGTGGTGGCACTGATCAAGGCCATCTCCAAAGCCGATGCCGAGTACCGCGCCAACAGCGCCAAGTGGACCGTCGGCTCGCCGCAGGTCAAGGCCGTAGCCAAGTGGACCAAAGCCGACGAGGTGGATGTGCCCGAAGCCATGGCCCAGTTCATCTTTCCTGACAACGCAGCCCAGGCCTCTGCAACCTGGCTGGGCGGTGGTGCTGCCAAGACCCTGGCCAACACCTCGGTATTTTTGAAAGAGCAGGGACGCCTGCAAGAAGTCAAGCCCGATTACAACGCATTCATCGACATGAGCTATCTGCGCGAGGCCATGAAATAATAAGCGCCAGCACCGGCATCACCAGCAGGGGCAACCTGACCACGGGTTAGCCCCTTTTTTTGAACCAAAGGTCCTCGGATACCCTTCTATGCCAACTCTTGAAGTCAAGGACCTGACGGTGAATTACGCCATCAAAGGCGGCACCCTTCAGGCGCTTGCGCCAGTTAACCTGACGATGCACGACGGCGACTTTGTTGTCGCCCTGGGCGCCTCGGGCTGTGGCAAGACCACCCTGCTGAACTGCATTGCCGGTTTTTTGCCGCCTTCCACCGGCGAGGTTTTGCTTGATGGCAAGGCCCTGGTGGGACCGGGCGCCGACCGCGGCGTGGTGTTCCAGAAACACGCCCTGATGCCCTGGCTCAATGTCTGCGACAACGTCGCACTCGGCCTGCGCATGCGTGGCATGGATAGGGTCAGGCGCCGGCAGGTGGCGATGGAAAAATTGGCCCTTGTTGGGCTGGAGAAATACGCCGATCGGGCGGTCTACGAGCTTTCCGGGGGCATGCAGCAGCGCGTGGGCATCGCCCGCTCACTGGCCAGCGACCCTGCTGTGCTGCTGATGGATGAGCCCATGGGGGCCTTAGATGCCTTCACCCGCGAGAGCGTTCAAGAAATTTTGCTTAAAGTCTGGGAGCAATCCCACAAGATGGTCTTTTTTATCACCCACTCGGTGGAAGAGGCGCTGTTTTTGGCCACCCGGTTGGTACTGATGAGCCCAAGCCCCGGGCGTATTTCGCACACCTACGAGAACGTGCCCTTTTCGCGCGAGTTCCTGTTGCATGGAGACGCCCGCAGGGTCAAATCAGAGCCCGAGTTCATTCGCATGCGCGAAGAGGTTCTGGCAATCGTCCACCAGCGGGAGCCCGCTCATGTCTGAACCAACGCCCGGCCTCAAAACCAGCGCCTTCAAGGTGCCCGGCGAGGGCAGCAGCGCGGCCATCAGCGTGGTCACTGTGTTTGTCATTTTGGGCCTGTGGTTTGTCGTCACCAACATGGGCTGGATCAAGCCCTTGTTTTTACCTTCGCCGCAAGCCACTTTTGAGCAGTTTTATGCCTACCTCACCGGTGCGGCGAATGACAAGCCGCTGTGGCAGCATTTTGCGGCCAGCATGTTTCGGGTTTTCGCTGCGTTTTTTCTGGCCTGCCTGTTGGCCGTGCCGATTGGCATCGCCATGGGCATGTCACGGGTGTGGCGGGGTATTTTTGATCCCCCCATTGAGCTCTACCGCCCGCTGCCGCCGCTGTCCTACCTGCCACTCATCATCATCTGGTTTGGCATTGATGAGCTGCCCAAAGTACTGCTGATTTTCCTGAGCTGCTTTGCGCCCTTGGCAATGGCTGCGCGCTCCGGCATGCGCAGCGCTTCGCAAGAGCAAATGAACGCAGCCTACTCGATGGGTGCGAGCTACACGCAGGTCATTCGCCATGTCGTGCTGCCCGCTGCCCTGCCCGAGATTTTGGTCGGCATGCGGGTCTCGATTGGCTTTGGCTGGAGCACGCTGGTGGCCGCTGAGATGGTGGCTGCCAATGTGGGCCTTGGGCAAATGGTGCTCAATGCATCAAACTTCTTACGCACCGACATTGTGGTGATGGGCATCATCGTGATTGGGGTGGTGGCTTATATGTTTGACCTGCTGATGCGCCGTATTGAAGACAAACTGGTTCCATGGAAAGGTCGGGTCTGATGAAAGCCAATTTTTTTTCCCCCATTACCGGCTCTGTGATGCCGCGTTTTGCCGGGCTGGCAACGCTGATGCGCCTGCCTTACCTCGACTTTGACCATGAGGCGTTTTCGCAGGTGGATATTGGCCTGGTTGGCGTTCCATGGGACGGGGGCACCACCAACCGCGCCGGCGCCAGGCACGGGCCGCGCCAGGTGCGAGACCTTTCCACCATGATCCGCAATGTCAACCGCGCCAGCGGCATCAACCCCTTTGCGCTGTGCAACTGTGCCGATCTCGGCGATACGCCGGTCAACCCGATCGACGTGATGGACTCCATGGCGCGCATCAAGACTTTTTTTGACCGCGTCTGCGATGCGGGCATAGCGCCCCTGGCAGTTGGTGGCGACCACCTCTCAACCCTGCCCATCATGCGGGCCCTGGCTAAAAAAGGGCCGGTAGGCATGGTGCACTTTGATGCCCACACCGACACCTGGGACGGCTATTTTGGCGGCTTCAAGTACACCCACGGAACCCCCTTCAGGCGGGCTGTCGAAGAGGGCCTGCTTGACCCCAAGCGCACGGTACAAATCGGCATTCGGGGTGCGCTGTACAACGATGCCGAGGACACCTGGGGTCAGCAACAGGGCATCCGCGTGATTGACATTGATGAGTTCCACGCCCTGGGCATCGAGGCCGTCATGGCCGAGGCGCGCCGGGTGGTGGGCGACGGGCCGACCTATGTGAGCTTTGATGTCGACGCGCTCGACCCGGTTTATGCTCCGGGCACCGGAACCCCCGAGATTGGTGGCATGACCACCCTGGAAGCGCAATGGGCGGTGCGCAAACTCCAAGGCCTCAACCTGGTCGGCGGCGATGTGGTGGAGGTATCGCCTCCGTTTGACACTAGCGGTAACACCGCCATGGTCGGGGCCACCATGCTGTTCGAAATTCTGTGCGTACTCGCCGACAGCGTCAAACAACGCCGCACCGGGCCCCTGGCCGCTCGTGTCTAAGCCAGGCGCAAGTGCGGCGGTCGGCTGCGCCGGGCGCCGTGGGCCTGCGCCAATTCATCGACGGCGACACCCAAGGCGCGAATACCCGCGCTGATCTGATCGGCCGGTATGGACGACAGGCGTAAGCGAAAAAACGGACAGGGATAGGGCGGGCTGGCGAAAAACACCTCGCCAGCCTCGATCAACACACCCTGGCTGCGGGCCATCAGTGCCAACTCAGAGGAATCTACCCAGTCCGGCGCCCGAACCCAGATCGACGCCCCACCCGAGGGCAGTTTGAACTCAAAATCCGGCAAATGCAGTTGCAAAGCCTGCGCGGCCAGTGCCATTCGTTCCTGCATCGCCTGGTTCACCTTGCGGGCATGGGAGTCGTGGTGGCCCAGAGACAAAAACATGGCATAGGCGTGCTGTAAAAAAGCACTCGGGTGGCGCACCATGGCATGGCGCAGTTCGCGTAACTCGGCAATCAAGGCTCGGGGCGCCACGATATAGCCCAAGCGCAAAGACGGCGACAGGCTCTTGGAAACCGAGCCAACATAAATCACCCGCCCGGTCTTATCCAGGCTTTTGAGGGCCGGCATCGGTTCGCCGGCATAGAGGTTTTCGGCCTCGTAGTCGTCCTCGATCAGGACAAAGTCCCGTTCCTCCGCCTTTGCCAGCAGCGCTTGGCGGCGCACCATGCTCAGGGTGGCGGTGGTCGGGCTCTGGTGGGAGGGGGTTACAAACACGTAGTCCAAGGCTGGCAGCGAATCCACCACCAGGCCCTGTGCGTCAACCGGCAGCTCGACAACACGGGGCTTTCTGAGCGAAAAGCTGTTGCGAGCGTGCGGGTGGCCGGGCTCTTCGAGGCCAAGCCGCTGACTTGGGTCGAACAGCGCCTCAGCCAAAAGATAGTAGGCGTGCTGGGCACCCACGGTGATCAAAATTTCTTCCTGCAGCGCAAACACGCCGCGCTTGGGCAGCAAACGCAGTCTAATTTGCTGAATCAGGTCTGGTACATCATTCACCTCGAAGTCTGGCGTCCACTGCGGCAAGTGGGAGCGAGCCAGGCTGTGCACGCAGCACTCCCGAAAAGCCTCGGTAGGAAACAGCTGGGGGTCGTAGGTGCCGTAAACAAAGGGGAAGGGGTAGGCACTCCAGCGGTCTGGTTTTGACAGCGTGCGCTGGTCGGTCAGCGATCGCAAAACCCGGTTAGCCCAGACCGGCGGCATGCCAGCCGCCTTGCCCGAAGCAGCCGCCTGGCTGCTGGGCTTGACCTCGACTGGCCGCGCATTGAGGGTCACAAACACACCGCTGCGCGGCCTGGATTCCAAAAAGCCGTCGTCCACCAGTTGCAAATAAGCCGCGGTCACGGTGTTGCGGCTCAGGGCCAACACCTTGGCCAACTCCCTTGAAGAAGGCAGGGGCGCACCCATCGGCAGACGCCCATCCAAAATAGCCTGAACCACGGACAAGCGCAGCCGCTGCTGCAAAGGCAGCCCCGGCCCCTGCTGCAAGGCAAACAGGCTTTCCCATTGCGCGTTTTTGGTGCGGGGTGTGTTCGTCATGACCAGATTAGTATAAAAGCAGGGGCGCTGGCTTGTTCGAATCCGGCCATCTGGCTCTATCAGATTCGGCCTAAGCCGCCTATCCTGCCAGCTTGAAAAACCCAATCAGAGTTCACCATGCCCCAAGCCAACCCGCCAGTCACTACAGCCACCCTCGCCGCTTTCAGCGAGGCCTGGAACCGCCACGATGTCGATGCCTTGATGTCCTTCATGAGCGAGGACTGTGTGTTCATGACCGCTGGCGGCCCAGAGGCCTGCGGTGCCCGCCATGCTGGCACCGAGGCCGTACGCAAAGCCTTCGCCGGCGCCTGGGCCACCCTGCCCGACGCCCAATGGCGCAATGGCCAGCACTTTGTTCAGGGTGATTTCGGCGTGTCGCAATGGACCTTCACCGGCACCGCGGCCGATGGCAGCCGGGTCGAGACCGATGGCGTCGATATTTTTACTTTCCGGGACGGCAAGATTGCCGTCAAAAATGCCTTTCGCAAGGCACGACCCAATCTGCCAGCTGCTCAATAAGTAGGTAGGCGCATTAGCATGACGCAAACAATGCAATTCACCAGTGACGCGCCAGCCACAGACCGACGCTATGACCCGCAGTACGACCCGCTGGTCTCGCCCAACCCGGGCGCCGGGCGAGCCTATGCCCCGAGCTACTGGGTCGCCAGTGCTGGCACACCGCCCAGAGACGATGGCCCGGTCTCTGCAGACATGGATGCTGATGTGGTGGTCATCGGCTCGGGCTCGACCGGCATGTCGACCGCGCTCTATTTGGCGCAAGAGCATGGCATTCAGGCATTGGTACTGGAAGCCAACCAGACCGCCTGGGGTTGCTCCAGCCGCAGCGGTGGCCAGGGCCAAAATGCCAGTGGTCGGCTGACGCGCTCGCAGTGGATCGAGCGCTGGGGGCTGGACGTGGCTAAGCAGCTCGACCGAGAGATCCGCACCGGTTTCGAGAACTTCAAGGCACTGACCGAGGAGATCGACTGCGATGCCACCGACGGCGGCCATCTGTACCTGGCGCACCGACCC
>SHXM01000049.1 GCA_009693325.1 Rhodoferax sp. | reverse complement strand
ATTGCCCTGCTGGCGGGCTTGGCCCGCCCCACAGTGGCGCTGGTCAACAACGCACAGCGCGAGCACCTGGAGTTCATGGCCACGGTGGCCGCGGTGGCCCAGGAAAACGGCTCGGTGATCACTGCCCTGCCTGCCCAGGGCGTGGCGGTGTTCCCGGCGCAAGACCCGTTCGCGCCGCTGTGGGCCAGCCTGGCCGGTGCGCGCCAGGTGCTGCGCTTTGGTGATGCTGCCCAGCCTGGGGCCGATGTGGGCTGCAGCCGCGCCAACTGGTCTGGTGCGGCCTGGGAGTTGGCGGTGACTACCCCGCTTGGCCACCTGCACTACAGCCTGAAAATTGCCGGGCGTCACAATGTCGACAACTCCTTGGCTGCCGTGGCTTGCGCCGTGGCGGCGGGCGTACCCCTGCCTGCAATTGCCCAGGGACTGGGCGCTTTCCGGGCCGTGAAAGGGCGCTCACAAGCGCGCCTGCTGCGCTTGCAAGGGCGCCAAATAACGCTGGTTGACGACAGCTACAACGCCAACCCAGACTCGGTGCAGGCAGCTATCGAATTGCTCGCCAGCCTGCCCGCGCCACGCCTGCTGGTGCTGGGCGACATGGGCGAGGTGGGTGAGCAGGGCCCGCAGTTTCATGCCCAGGCCGGTGAGTTAGCCCGCCAACACGGCATTGAGGCCCTGTTCACCCTGGGCCCGCTGTCTGCGAGCAGCGCTGGCAGTTTTGGGGCCGGCCGCCATTTTGCCGACATGGCCGGTCTGCAGGACGCCGTGCTGGCGGCCTTGCCAGGCCTGGGCAGCCTGTTGGTCAAGGGTGCCAGGTCGATGAAGATGGAGCGGGTGCTCGAGTTCATCGACGCGCAGGTCAGCGACAGCGAGGTGCCCCATGCGGCCTGATCCCCAGACCCGGAGCCGGCCATGTTTTTAAGTCTCGCCCAGTGGTTGCAGACGGTCTCGCCCGAGTTCAGTTTTTTCCGGGTGTTTCAGTACCTGACCTTTCGGGCCGTGATGGCCGCCCTGACCGCCCTGCTGATGGGCTTGGCGGCCGGCCCCTATGTGATCCGCTACCTTGGTGCGCTGAAAATCGGCCAGCCGATTCGCAGCTACGGCGTGGCCGAGCACCTCAGTAAAAGCGGCACGCCCACCATGGGCGGTGTGCTGATTTTGCTGTGTATCGCGACCTCCACACTGCTGTGGTTCGACCTGAGCAACCGCTTTGTCTGGATCGTGCTGGCCGTGACCCTGGGCTTTGGCGCGGTCGGCTGGTTCGATGATTGGCGCAAGGTGGTGCACAAGGACCCCGAGGGCATGCGCTCCCGTGACAAATACCTGTGGCAGTCGCTCATCGGCCTGGTCGCCGCGCTCTACCTGGTGTTCAGTATTTCTGAGAACTCCAACCTGCGGGTGTTGGAGCTGTTTTTGCGCTGGGTGCAATCGGGCTTTACCCTGGACCTGCCGCCCAAAGCCGGCCTGCTGCTGCCCTTCTTCAAGGAAATCAGCTACCCCCTGGGCGTCTGGGGTTTTGTGCTGATGACCTATCTGGTGATTGTCGGCTCCAGCAATGCGGTCAACCTCACCGACGGCTTGGACGGCCTGGCCATCATGCCGGTGGTGATGGTGGGCTCGGCGCTGGGCGTTTTTGCCTATGTCACGGGCAGCTCGGTTTACTCGAAATACCTGTTTTTTCCGCATATCCCGGGCTCGGGCGAGTTGCTGATTTTTTGTGCCGCCATGGCCGGCGCCGGGCTGGCCTTTTTGTGGTTCAACACCCACCCGGCGCAGGTCTTCATGGGCGACGTGGGCGCACTTGCCCTGGGCGGTGCACTCGGCACTATTGCGGTCATCGTGCGCCAAGAGATTGTGCTGGCCATCATGGGCGGTATTTTTGTCGTCGAGGCCCTGTCGGTGATGTTGCAGGTGGGCTACTTCAAGTACACCCGGCGCAAGTATGGCGAGGGCCGGCGCCTGTTCAAGATGGCGCCGCTGCACCACCATTTCGAGAAAAGCGGCTGGAAGGAAACCCAGGTGGTGGTGCGCTTCTGGATCATTACCATGCTGTTGTGCCTGGTCGGCCTGTCTACCTTGAAGCTGAGGTAAGCCGTGCTGCGCCTGCAAGACCAATATGTGCTGATTTTGGGCCTGGGTGCGTCTGGCCTGGCCATGGCGCGCTGGTGCGCGCTGGCGGGTGCCAAGGTCACCGTGGCCGACAGCCGTGACAACCCGCCCGGGCTGCAGCTCTTGCAATCGCAGTGGCCACACATCCGTTGTCTGGCTGGCCCGCTTGGCCCGGAGCTGCTGCAGGGCGCACCGTATGGGGCTGTATTTCGCAGCCCTGGCCTGGCACCTGCAAGCATTGCGCCGCTGCTTGCTGCGGTCCGCGCGCAGGGGCTGTACCTGGGTGGCGAGCTCGATTTGTTCATGCAAGCGCTGCGCGACTTGCAACTTGAGCGCGGCTATGCGCCCAAGCTGCTGGCCGTGACTGGCACCAATGGCAAGACCACGGTCACGGCCCTCACCGGGCAGCTGCTCGAACGGTCAGCACGCCGGGTGGCGGTGGCCGGTAACATCGGCCCTACCCTGCTCGACACCCTGCGCGAATGGCTTGTCCGGCCGGCCCTGCCCGAGGTCTGGGTGCTTGAGCTGTCGAGTTTTCAGCTCGACGCCTGCGCTGCTTTTGAACCCAGCGCGGCGGTGGTGCTCAACCTCAGTCAAGACCATCTCGACTGGCATGAAAACATGGCGACCTACGCCACTGCCAAGGCCCGGGTGTTTGGCCAGTAGGCCCTGATGCTGCTCAACCGCGACGACCCGCTGGTGATGGCGATGCTTCCTGCGCCCACCCGACTCAAGTTGCAGCGTCCGCAACAGCGGGCGTACATCACCTTTGGCGCGGGTTTGCCGCAGCGCCCTGGAGATTTCGGCATTGAAGAGGTGAATGGCGTGGCCTGGCTGGTGCGCGCCATGGAGGCTGATGACAGCCTGCGCCCGCGCCGGGGTGAGACTCAGGCCCTGCACCTGCAACGCCTGATACCTGCTGATGCCCTGCGCATCCGCGGACGCCACAACGCCCTCAATGCGCTGGCTGCGCTGGCGCTGTGCCAGTCGGTGCGCTGCGCGCTTGGACCCCTGCTGTATGGTTTGCGTGAATACCGAGGTGAGCCGCATCGGGTGGCGGCGGTGGCAAACATCAGCGGGGTTGAATTTTTTGATGACAGCAAAGGCACCAATGTAGGCGCCACGTCGGCGGCCTTGCACGGCCTGGGCCTGGAGCGCCGCCTGGTTGCCATTTTGGGCGGCGAGGGCAAGGGACAGGACTTTTCGCCATTGGTCGAGCCGGTGACCCGCTTTGCACGCGCCGTGGTGTTGATCGGCCGCGATGCCGGACTCATCAGCGCCACACTGCTGCGCTGCGGCGTGCCCCTGGTCGAGGCCAGTTCCATGGCCGATGCTGTACAGCAGGCCGCTGCCCTGGCCCAGCCCGGCGACGCGGTGCTGATGTCGCCCGCCTGCGCCAGCTTTGACATGTTTGACAACTACCAGCACCGCGGCGAAATGTTCATAGCCGCCGTCAACGCCCTAGCCGCCGACGCCGGCGTTTTGCCGAGTTTGGAGGCAACCCAATCCACCGCCGGGCCGCCCCAAGGTGGATTAGCCCCCTCGGGGGGCAGCGCAGCACACGCAGTGGCAAGCGTGGGGGCCACACCCTCAAGTTTGGAGACCACCCCTTGATTTTTGTCGCGCCTCGGCTCACTGCCTGGTTGGATCGCTTGCGCGGTCTGGCAGCTGCTGGCTTGCCGGTGGGCCTGGGCCGCTCGGGCAGGGGCCGCGCCGAGCGTCAAAGCGCGCTGTTGGCGGGCATTGACAAAACCCTGGTGTGGGTCGCGCTGAGCCTAATTTTGTGGGGTTTGGTGATGGTTTATTCGGCCTCGGTGGCCATGCCTGACAACCCGCGCTTTGCCAAGTACACCCACGGCTATTTCCTAACCCGGCACCTGATGTGGCTGGGCCTGGCCTTTGCTGCGGCCCTGCTGGTCTTTCAGGTGCCGGTGGCGCTGTGGCAAAAATATGCAGTGCGTTTGTTTTTGTTCTCGCTGCTGCTGCTGGTGCTGGTGTTGCTGCCCTCTGTGGGCAAGGTGGTGTATGGTGCGCGCCGCTGGATTTCGCTGGGCCCGCTGAGCTTTCAGCCCTCGGAGTTGGCCAAGCTGGCAGTGCTGGTTTATGCGGCCGATTACATGGTGCGAAAGATGGATGTCAAAGAACGCTTCCTGCGCCATGTCATGCCCATGGCTGCGGCAGTGATGCTGGTTGGTGTGTTTCTGCTGGCAGAGCCCGACATGGGCGCTTTTTTGGTGATCGCTGTCATCGCGATGGGCATTTTGTTCCTTGGCGGTGTCAATGCCCGCATGTTCTTTTTGATCGCCGCCCTGCTGGTGGTGGTGTTTGCGCTGATCATCGCCTCCAGCGAATGGCGGCGCGAACGCATCTTTGCCTATCTGGATCCTTGGAGCGAGAAAAACGCCTTGGCCAAAGGCTACCAGCTGACCCATTCCTTGATTGCCATCGGGCGTGGTGAGATTTTTGGCGTTGGCCTGGGTGGCAGCGTCGAGAAGCTGCACTGGCTGCCCGAGGCCCATACTGATTTTCTGCTGGCGGTGATTGGCGAAGAATTTGGCCTGGTGGGTGTGCTCAGCGTGATTGGCCTGTTTTTTTGGCTGACACGACGCATCATGCACATCGGGCGCCAGTCGATCGCTCTGGAGCGCGTGTTTGCCGGCCTGGTGGCGCAGGGAGTGGGAATCTGGCTGGGTTTCCAGGCCTTCATCAACATTGGCGTCAACCTTGGAGCCCTGCCCACCAAGGGCCTCACCCTGCCTCTGATGAGCTACGGCGGCTCGGCCATTTTGATCAACCTGATCGCCCTCGCCCTGGTGCTGCGCATTGACCATGAGAACCGCCAGCTCATGCAAGGAGGCCGCCTATGACCAGCGCCGCAGTCGCGCCAGCGCAGCGCACCGCGCTCATCATGGCCGGGGGCACCGGGGGGCATATTTTCCCCGGACTGGCGCTGGCGCTGGCTCTGCGCGAACGGGGTTGGCGGGTGCACTGGCTGGGCGCTAGCGGCACCGCCATGCAGGCCAGCATGGAGAGCGAACTGGTGCCGCCTCAGGGGTTTGCCTTTGAGCCGATTGATTTTTCCGGTGTGCGCGGCAAGGGCTGGCTGACCCTGGCCCTGCTGCCGCTGCGCCTGTTGCGGGCTTTTTGGCAAAGCCTCCAAGTGGTGCGGCGAGTCAAACCCGATGTGCTGGTGGGGCTGGGCGGCTTTGTCAGCTTTCCGGGCGGCATGATGGGTGTGCTGTGGGGCAAGCCCTTGGTGCTGCATGAGCAGAATTCGGTCGCCGGCCTGGCCAACCGGGTGTTGGCCGGGGTGGCCGACCGCATCTTCAGTGCCTTTCCCGAGGTGCTCAGCAGGGGCGTGTGGGTGGGCAACCCCTTGCGCAGCGCTTTTTTGGCTGTAGCCGAACCGAGCGAACGCTTTGTCGGGCGCAGCGGCGTGCTCAAGTTGTTGGTGCTGGGCGGCAGCCTGGGTGCGCGCGCCCTCAATGACATCGTGCCCCGCGCCCTCGCCCTGCTGGAGCCGGCGCAGCGGCCGCAGGTGCTGCATCAAAGCGGCAGCCGGCAGATCGATGCCCTGCGTGCCAACTATGCCGCTGCCGCGGTGCAGGCTGAGCTCACCCCCTTTATTGACGACACAGCCCGGGCGTTTGCTGAGGCTGATCTGGTGATCTGTCGGGCCGGCGCCAGCACCGTGACCGAGATTGCGGCGGTGGGCGCGGCGGCTTTGTTTGTGCCATTTCCATCGGCGGTAGACGATCACCAAACCCATAACGCCCGTTTTTTGGTCAGCCGGGGTGCTGGTTGGTTGCTGCCCCAAACCGAACTCACGCCGCAGTATTTGGCGCAGTGGCTGCAACAGACACCGCGCGCCGAGTTGCTAGCCCGTGCCGTGCAGGCCCGGGCCGCAGCCAAAACCGGTGCTACGGCCAGCCTGGTGGCTGCCTGCGAGGAACTGACAGCATGAAGCACGCGGTGCGCCATATTCATTTTGTCGGGATTGGCGGCGTTGGCATGTCGGGAATTGCCGAGGTGCTGCAGAACCTGGGCTACCAGATCTCGGGCTCTGACCTGAGCGACAGCCCGACCCTGCGCCGCCTGGCAGCGCTGGGCATACAGACCCGTTTGGGCCATGCTGCCAGCCATGTGGCAGGAGCCGATGCGGTGGTGACATCCACCGCCGTGCAGCCGGACAACCCCGAGGTTCTGGCGGCTCGGGTGCGCCGCATTCCAGTGGTGCCACGCGCCCTGATGCTCGCCGAGTTGATGCGCCTCAAAAAGGGCATTGCCATTGCCGGCACCCATGGCAAGACCACCACCACCAGCCTGGTGGCGAGCGTGCTCGCCGAGGCCGGACTCGACCCGACTTTTGTGATTGGTGGGCGGCTCAACAGCGCGGGTGCCAATGCGCGGCTGGGGCAGGGCGACTACATCGTGGTGGAGGCCGACGAATCTGACGCATCCTTCCTCAACCTGCTGCCGGTCATGGCGGTGGTGACCAATATCGACGCCGATCACATGGAGACCTACGGCCATGACTTTGGCCGCCTGCAGCAGGCCTTTGTTGATTTTCTGCACCGCATGCCCTTTTATGGCACCGCAATTTTGTGCACCGACGATGCTGCCGTGCGCGCCATCGTGCCGCAGGTGACCTGCCCGATTACCAGCTATGGCTTTGAGGAGGGCGCCGAGGTGCGCGCCACCGAGGTACGGGCGCTGGGCGGGCACATGCAGTTCACGGTTCAGCGGCGCAACGGCGTGGCCCTGCCGGACCTGGCAGTGGAGCTCAAGCTGCCAGGGCGGCACAACGTGCTCAATGCCCTGGCGGCGATTTCGGTGGCGGTCGAACTCAACCTGCCGGATGTCGCGGTGCAGCGGGCCTTGGCCAACTTCAAGGGGGTGGGCCGCCGGTTCCAGCGCTACGGTGAGGTGGCAGCAGCAGCGGGCGGCAGCTTCACCCTGGTTGACGATTACGGTCACCACCCGGTTGAGATGGCCGCCACCCTGGCTGCAGCGCGCGGCGCCTTTCCGGGTCGGCGCCTGGTGCTGGCTTTCCAGCCACACCGCTACAGCCGCACCCGCGACTGTTTTGAGGACTTTGTCAAAGTCATTGCCCAGGCCGATGTGGTCCTGCTGACCGAGGTCTATGCCGCGGGTGAGGCGCCCATCGTTGCCGCCGATGGCCGCAGCCTGGCCCGTGCGCTGCGGATAGCGGGCCGGATTGAGCCGCAGTTTGTCGACCACATTGCCGCCCTGCCCAAAGCCATCAAAGACACAGCGCGTGACGGCGATGTGGTGCTGTGCATGGGTGCGGGCTCCATTGGCGCGGTGCCAGCCCAGGTGCTCGAACTGCTCGCCATGGCCGCACCAGCGACCCGGGAGGGATCGGCCAAATGACCGATGCAAGACTTGGCAAAGTGGCTGTGCTGATGGGCGGCAATTCGGCTGAGCGGGAGATCTCCCTCATGTCCGGTCAGGGCGTGTTGGACGCGCTGCGTTCGCGTGGCGTTGATGCGCACCCATTTGACCCGGCGCAACGTGAAATCAGTGAGATCAGACGCGACGGTTTTACCTGCTGCTTTATTGCCCTGCACGGTCGCTACGGTGAGGACGGCACAGTGCAGGGCGCACTCGAGTTGCTGGGCATACCCTACACCGGCTCGGGCGTCATGGCTTCGAGCATTGCCATGGACAAGGTCATGACCAAGCGGCTCTGGCTGGCCCAGGGCCTGCCCACCCCAGACTATGTGGTGTTGTCCTCGCCGCACCAAGAGGGCAGCGCACAACTGGCGTCGCTTTGCCAGTCAACCAGCGCCCAGCTTGGCCTGCCACTGATTGTCAAGCCACCGCATGAGGGTTCCTCGATTGGGGTGAGCAAGGTGGCTGTGGCAGCGGACCTGCCGCAGGCCCTGCGCCTGTCTGCTGGCTACGAACCCGAGGTGCTGTGCGAAGCCTTTGTGGATGGCGAGGAACTAACCTGCGCGCTGCTGGGCACCGGCGCTGCTGCCCGCGCATTGCCCTTGGTGCGCATCCAGGCACCGCAGGGGGCTTACGACTACCAGAACAAATATTTCACCGACCTCGTCAAATACCAGTGCCCCAGCGGCTTGCCAGCCCAGGAGGAGGCCGAGATCGCGCGCATCGCGCTGGCCGCCTACCGTGCCCTGGGCTGCCGTGGTTGGGCGCGTGCCGACCTGATGCTGCGGGCCAGTGACCGGCGGGTGTTTTTACTCGAGATGAACACCGCACCGGGCATGACCAGCCATTCCCTGGTGCCCATGTCGGCCCGGGCCGCAGGCCTGGATTACCCGGATCTTTGCCTGGAGGTGTTGTGCCTGGCCAGGCTGGATTACCAGCCCGCAGCAGGTGCGGGCAGGGGGCTGGTGGCATGAAGCCAGTGCTGCCCTTGCCGCTGGATATCAGGCTTATGCGTGCCGGCACGCAGTTGTTGTTTGTGCTGGCCGCACTCCTGTTGCTGGCCGTACTGTGCGCCTGGCTGGCCCGTCATCCGGTATTTGCGATTCGTGCCATTGTGATTCAGGGCGAGGTCAGTCACAACAATGCGCTCACCTTGCGCGCCAATGTGGCACCACGGCTGGCGGGTACTTTTTTCACGCTTGATTTGATGCGTGCCCGCAAGGCCTTTGAGGCAGTGCCCTGGGTGCGTCAGGCGGTGGTGCGCCGCGAGTTCCCGAACCGGCTGCGGGTGCAGTTGCAAGAGCACCATGCAGTAGCCTACTGGGGGCCAGAGGGGGACTCCCGCATGGTCAACAGTTTTGGCGAGGTGTTTGAGGCCAATGTCGGCGAGGTGGAGCAGGAAAGCCTGCCTCGGCTGCAGGGACCAGACGGCCAGTCGGCCCTGGTGCTGGAGGGGTTTGAGGTTTTGCGCGTTTTGTTCGAGCCGCTGGACCTCGCCTTGGAGCAACTCGAGCTCAATGGGCGGGGCAGTTGGCAGGCCCGGCTTGACACCGGCGCGGTGATCGAGATTGGCACTGGCACGGTGCCCGAGGTTCAGCTCAGGGTGCAGCGTTTTCTCCAGACCCTGACGCCAGTCAGCGGGCGCTACGGCCGCAAGCCCCAGGCGCTAGAGGCGGCCGACCTGCGGCACAAAGACGGTTATGCCCTGCGTTTGCGCGGCGTCACCACGCTGGCGCAAGACGCCAAAAAAAGCTAGCAGTAGCGATAAGGACAAGCGAAAGGTACCTCTATGGCAAAAGAATACAAAGATCTGGTCATCGGCCTGGACATTGGCACTGCCAAGGTGATGGTGGTGGTGGCCGAGGTGTTGCCCAATGGCGAGCTCAAGCTCGCCGGCTTGGGCGTGGCTCCGAGCAACGGCCTCAAGCGCGGCGTGGTGGTGAACATCGATGCCACCGTGCAGAGCATCCAGCAGGCGCTCAAGGAAGCCGAATTGATGGCCGACTGCAAGATCACCCGGGTCTACACCGGCATCACCGGCAGCCATATCCGGGGCATGAACTCTAGCGGCATGGTGGCCATCAAGGACCGCGAGGTGAGCGCCGCTGATGTGGCGCGGGTGGTCGAGACCGCCCGGGCGATCAACATCTCCAACGACCAGCGCATCCTGCTGGTGGAGCCGCAGGAATTCATCATTGACAACCAGGACGTGCGCGAGCCTATTGGCATGAGCGGCATCCGGCTTGAGGCCAAGGTGCACATCGTCACAGGCGCTCAGAGCGCGGCCGAAAACATCATCAAATGCGTGCGCCGCTGCGGCCTTGAGGTCGAGCAACTCATGCTCAATCCCCTGGCAAGCAGCCTGTCGGTGCTGACCGAAGACGAGCGCGAGCTCGGCGTGGCCCTGGTCGACATTGGCGCTGGCACCACGGACATTGCCGTCTTCACCAATGGCGCCATCCGCCACACCGCGGTGATCCCGATTGCCGGGGACTTGATCACCAGCGACATCGCCATGGCCCTGCGCACCCCGACCAAGGATGCCGAGGAGATCAAGGTCGAGAGTGGCTATGCCAAGCAGTTGCTGGCCGACCCGGACAGCCAGGTCGAGGTGCCGGGACTGGGCGATCGCGGCCCGCGCATGCTCAGCCGCCAAGCCCTGGCCGGTGTGATCGAGCCCCGCGTAGAGGAAATTTTTCAACTGGTGCACGGGGTTCTGCGCGACTCCGGTTACGAGGAGATGCTCTCCAGCGGCATCGTGCTCACCGGTGGGAGTTGCGTGATGCCAGGCATGGTGGAGCTTGGGGAGGATATTTTTCTCAAGCCAGTGCGCCGTGGCAACCCTAAATACGCCAGCGCCCTGGCCGACATGGTGGCACAGCCCCGCTCTGCCACCGTCATGGGACTGCTCGAGGAGGCCCGCTTGGCGCGCTTGCGTGGCCTCAAAGTGGCGCAAAAAAATGGATCCATGAAAAACGCAGCCAGTCAGATCAAAGACTGGTTTACCGGGATGTTTTGATGACCTACCCTTTAGCCCTTGTGCCGCGTCTTTGCCAAAAAAACAAGTTTGTGCCACAGCACTCCTGCGGCCCGCTGTGGCTGCTGCGCGCGAGCCCGCCCTGTCGATGGCGGGGCACCGGTCCGCCATCGGGCGCACGCGTCCGGGTTTTTGAACCGCAATATTTTTTAGTAAAACCAGTGATTGACCTACCAGGAGAAATACATGGCCATTGAAATGATTGAAGAAGAGAGCTTCCACCAAGGTACCCGCATCAAAGTCATAGGCGTTGGTGGCGGCGGCGGCAATGCTGTCAGCCACATGATCAACAGCGCTGTGCGCGGCGTCGAGTTCATTTGCGCCAACACCGATGCGCAGGTGCTCGATGGCAACCAGGCACACTGCGTCATTCCGCTGGGGATAACCGGTCGCGGCGCTGGCGGGGTTCCAGACCGTGGCCGCGAGGCTGCCGAGTTGGCAGCCGAAGAGATCCGCACTGCCATTGAGGGCGCACACATGCTCTTCATCACCGCCGGCATGGGCGGCGGCACCGGCACGGGTGCGGCACCGGTGATCGCCCGCATTGCCCGTGAAATGGGCATCCTGACGGTTGGGGTGGTCACCAAACCCTTTGAGTTTGAGGGTAGCTGGCGCATGAAAAATGCCGAGTCCGGCCTGGCTGAACTCGAGGCCAACGTGGATTCCCTGATCGTGGTTCTCAATGAGCGGCTGCTCGAGGTGCTGGGCGAGGACGCCACCGAGGAGCAGGGCTTTGCCGCTGCCAATGATGTACTCAAAAACGCGGTCGGCGGTATTGCTGAAATCATCAATGTCAAGGGCCATGTGAATGTCGACTTTGAGGACGTGCGCACCGTCATGGGCGAGCCTGGCAAGGCCATGATGGGCACCGCGCAGGCGGCCGGTCCGGATCGCGCCCGCATTGCCGCCGAGCAGGCCGTCGCCTGCCCGCTGCTCGAAGGCGTAGACCTGTCGGGTGCGCGTGGTGTGCTGGTGCTCATCAGCGCTGCCAAGGGTTCGCTCAAGCTGCGGGAATCGGGCCTGGCCATGAACACCATCCGGGCTTTTGCCTCCGAGGATGCGCAGGTGATTTACGGCACCGCGCAGGACGACACCTTGGGCGACAGCATACGCGTCACCGTGGTGGCCACTGGCCTGTCGCGAGCCCGGCCCAGGCCGGTCTTGCAGGTGTTGCAGCGTACCGGTACCGACAACCTGCCGGCCTACACACCAGGGTTTGTGGCACCAGCGGCGGCGGCCTCGGGCAACCCGATGCCGGCCGTGGGCCAGCTCGCCCAGGGCACCGCCGGCCTGGTGCCCAAAGACTACAGCGGCTTGAATGGCCCCGCTGTTTGGCGCTCGCAACGCGCCAATGCCAAGGTTGAAGCCCTGTCCCTGGGCGGTATGCAGGACATCGACATACCGGCTTTTCTGCGCAAACAGGCAGATTAGTAAAATCAGCGCGTGCTACAACAAAGAACCCTCAAAACACTGGTCCGCGCTGTGGGCGTTGGGCTGCACAGCGGGCAACGGGTGGAGATCACCCTGCGCCCGGCCCAGCCCAACACCGGCATCGTCTTTCGCCGCATTGACTTGGCCCTGCCGGTGGACATCGCGGTGTCCGCCGGTGCAGTCTCAGACACCCGGCTGGCCAGCACCTTGGCAAACGGATCGGTCAAGGTGCACACAGTGGAGCATCTGATGTCGGCCTGCGCCGGCCTGGGCGTTGACAACCTGTACGTGGATGTCAGCGCCGAAGAGTTGCCGATTCTTGACGGCTCGGCCGCCTCGTTTGTGTTTTTGCTCCAAAGCGCGGGCATCGTGCAGCAAAAGGCCCCGCGCCGCTTCATTCGGCTGCTCTCCACAGTCTCGGTGCAAGAGGGTCAGGGCGCAGCAGAAAAATGGGCCCGGCTGGAGCCCTACCACGGGTACCGGCTGAGCTTTGAGATTGATTTTTCCCATCCTGCGGTGGATGCCACTGGCCAGCGCGTGGTGTTTGACATGAGCACCGACTCTTATTCTCGCGACATTGCCCGCGCCCGCACCTTCGGCTTTACCAAGGATGTCGAGGCCATGCGGGCCAATGGTCTGGCCCTGGGCGGCGGCATGGACAATGCCATCGTCATGGACGAATACAAGGTGCTCAACGCTGGCGGCCTGCGCTACGACGATGAGTTTGCCAAGCACAAAATTCTTGATGCCATGGGGGACCTGTATCTGCTAGGCCAGCCCCTGCTGGCCAGCTACAGCGCCCGGCGCTCAGGCCACGCCCTGAACAACCGGCTGCTGCGCGAGCTGCTCAAAAATACCGACGCCTGGGACCTGGTGAGCTTTGACAAGGAGCAAGGTGCCCCGGTCGGCTTTGACCGGGCAGCACCCGCCTGGTAATCGCTCATCCTCGTGCCCGAAGGGCTCCCCAAACCTCCTGAAGCTGACTTGCCCGCTGATGCAGCCATGGGCGCCGGTCATGCCGGTCATGCCGGGCTTGATCGGGCAACACCATGCGGCGCAGCAACTGCTCAGCGGCTGCGGCCGGCCTTGTAGGTGCCCGCGCCGGTGGTGCCATCGGCCTGGGCCAGCCGGGCCATTGCTTTGGCGGCGTGGGCGTGGGTGATGGCCATGCCAAGGGCATCGGCGGCGTCGGGCCCGGGCAGGCCGGGCAGGGTGAGCAGGCGGCGCACCATCTCCTGCACCTGAGTCTTGTCGGCCCGGCCGTAGCCCACCACCGCTTGCTTCATTTGCAAGGCCGTGTATTCAGTCACCGGCAACTGGCGCGACACCAGGGCCGTGATGCAAGCGCCGCGCGCCTGCCCCAGCAGCAGGGTGGACTGCGGATTGACATTGACAAACACAATCTCGACCGAGGCGCAGTCGGGCTGGTAGCGTGCCACCACCTCCACCAGGCCATCAAACAATAGCTTGAGCCGCTCTGGCAGGCGGCCGCGGTCAAGGTGGATGGTGCTGACGGTGCCGCTTGCCACGTACTGCAGTTCAACGCCGCTGGCGTCGATCAGGCCAAAACCGGTGGTCCGCAGGCCGGGGTCAATGCCAAGAATTCGCATGGTGGCCAAGTGTCGCTCAGGGCAGTTGCGCTTTGGGCATGCGCTCGGCAATCACCGCAGCGCGCTCGGCCAGGTAGCTCGAGTTGGGCAGTTTTTCAAAGTAGCGCGGCCGCGGCAGCATCACCGCCAGGCGGGCCGCCTCTATGGGCGTGAGCTCGGACGCCGGCTTGCGGAAATAGTGCTGCGCGGCGGCCTCAGCGCCAAACACGCCCTCGCCCCATTCCACGCTGTTGAGGTAAATTTCCAAAATGCGTTGCTTGCTCAAGATGGCTTCAAGCAGCAGGGTGATGACAAATTCCTGGCCCTTGCGCAGCAGCGTGCGCTCGCCCGACAAAAACAGGTTTTTGGCCAACTGCTGCGTGATGGTGGATCCGCCCACCACCTTAGCGCGGCCGGTTTTCCCGGGCTTGGTGGCGCGCTTGGCGGCCCGCGCCTCGGCCCCGGTGTTCTTCTGCCAGGCTTTTTCCAGTGCCTCCCAGTCAATACCATCATGGCCAACAAAGCTGTCATCCTCGCTGGCAATCACGGCCCGCTTAAGGTGCTCGGACAGCTTCTCGTAACTGACCCACTGCTGGCGCCATTGGAGTTGGTCTTTCTCGCTCACCAAGCGCCAGGCCTCGGAGCGCTGAAAAGCGCTGGACTGCGGTGCCAGCAGTGCCATGGTGGCAATGCGCAATACAAAAAACAGCTGCAGTGCCAGCACCGCCAGCAGCAGCAGCAGGAGCCAGCGCAGCAGCGGCTTCATGGGGTACGCCCGGCGCTGCTGCTGAGCTGGGTTTCCAGCACCTCGTCGCGGGTGAATTTGAAGCGCGACACCACCAAAATCTGGTCGGCGCGGCGGCGCATTTCGGCATTGAAGCGGCCAAAGGGCGCCGCAGCCCTGGCAATCGCCTGTGCACGCTTATCCAGCGCCAGGTTGCCCGAGCCCTCCACCACCTCGGTGCTGAGCAGCCGCCCATCATGGTTGATGGTCACCAACATGGTCAGTTCGCCGTAGAGCTTTTGCCCAGCGAGTTGCGGAAAATTTTCGGTGCCCTTGTCCTCGATGGCGCGGCGCAGGCGGTCGTAGTAGACCGCGTAAATTTCCTCCCGCGTGGCCGGGCTGATGTAGCGCCGTTTAGGGCGGGCGTTTTCTTCGTTGATGCGCCGCTCAATCTCGGCCAGCAGTTTGACCAATTGACGCCGCTTTTCCTCGCGCTCAAGCTGCTCGGCAGTGCTGTCCGGCCGTGCCGGGTCAGGCGGTGGCAGGGCAGCGAGCTGTTTTTTGGCCTGCAGCAGCAGCAGGTGTTGTTGTTCTTGCAGGGTTTGCAAGCTGCGCTGCGCTGCTTCTTGTGCGTCTTCGCCGGTTTCGTTGCGCAGCGCTGGTGGCAACGGGCTGCTGGCCCGGCCCAGGGCGGCATCGCCACCGCCGGCCATGTTGGCCTGGGCAATCGCCTGCGGCTTGAGCGGCTTTTCGGTGGTGCGGGCATTGACCAAAATAAGTTCT
The DNA here is from genome assembly GCA_009693325.1 of Rhodoferax sp. Taxonomy (GTDB): domain Bacteria; phylum Pseudomonadota; class Gammaproteobacteria; order Burkholderiales; family Burkholderiaceae_C; genus Rhodoferax. Next base: position 1,930 of record SHXM01000049.1, on the reverse strand, counting down.
AGCGGCGCGTCTTCAAACACCCGCTTGAAGGTTTGTGGGTCAGCCAGGCGCAGGCTTAGCAGCCCGGCATGCAACACCAGCGAAGCGGCCAGCGCCGTTTGCAGGGGGTTCAAGCGGCGCAGCTTCACAGCGCCGGCGGGTCGCTTGGCGCTGGGCTGAGGTCGGGCTCGGCCAGGTCAACAGCAATGGCAATCGGGCCGGCCACTGTATCGTCGTCCGCCTCCTCGTCCTCGCTCTGCGCTGCGTCGGGCCGGCCCGAGACATCCTGTGCCGCATCCAGCCGCAGCAGCAGGGTGGCGCTGATGTCCAGTGTGACCTCATCAATTTCACCGAGTCGCACCCGCAGCCGCGCACCGCGTGGCAGGCCGCTGGTGCCTGCGACTGGCAGCACCAGCGGCAGCGTGTCGGCCCGGGCCAGGTCGTCCTTGAACAGCGTCACATCCAGCTCGCGCAAATCCTGTTGCTGCAGGTATTTGAGCGTCCAGAAGCGCTCCATCGCGCCCTGGTAGCCGTTGTAGGCGGCGTAAGCCGCGTCAAAGCTGGAAATAATGGCAAACAGGTCGGTATCACGGGCCTTGAAAGGTGCTGCCAGCGCGGCCGTCTTGCCGTGGCGCACGCAGGCAATGATCTGCCACTGGTTCACCAGGTCGGTGTAGCGGCGCAGGGGCGAGGTGCTCCAGGCATAGCTCGGCACGCCAATGCCGGCATGTGGCAGCGCCTTGGTGCCCATGCGCACCTTGACGCCGGGCAACAGAGAGGCCTGGCTGCGGTAAATGCCCGGCACGCCCAGCTCGGCCAGCCAGCTGCCCCAGGTGCTGTTGGCCAGAATCATGGCCTCGGCCACGATCAGGTCCAGCGGCGCACCACGCATGCGGGTGCTGATCTGCACCTGCTCATGGCCCTGCGGCTCCTGGCCGTCGTTACCCAGCAGCCGAAAGTTGTAGTCCGGCCGGTTGAAGGTCTCCGGCTTGCCGCGCACCTGTTCCCGTCCGGCCTTCAGGTGTTTGGCCAGTCGGTGCAAAAACGACAGCGAGGAACGCTTGTCCGACAAGGTTTGCGGCTCGATTTCATGCATAAAGCCAGGGTCCTGCAGCCAGGCCTCGGTGACCACGGCATCCAGCTGATCGTGCCGCAAGTTGGCCACGATCGGCACCCGCTCCAGCCGGGTCTCGCTGTTGCGCACCGCCAGGGTGGATTCGTCCAGCGTCATGTACAAGGACACCGCCGGGCAATCGCGCCCCTCCTGAAGGGTGTAGCCCTGTACCACCTCGTCGGGCAGCATGGTGACCTTGTAGCCTGGCATGTACACCGTGGACAAGCGCTCGCGCCCCAGCCGGTCAATGGCGCTGCCCGGCAGCACGGCCAGGCCCGGGGCGGCAATGTGGATGCCGACCGTGACCACGCCGCTGCCCAGGCCCTGCACCGACAGCGCGTCATCAATCTCGGTGGTGGCCGAGTCGTCTATGGAGAAAGCCTGCGCTGCCGAGAGTGGCAGCTCGTCACGGATGGGCGGGGCGGCCAGTGCCGGAAACCCTGTGCCGCGCGGAAAGTTCTCCAGCAAAAAGCGCCGCCAGTGGAACTGGTAGGGTGAATCAATGGCACCGGCTCTTTGCAGCAGTTCCAGCACACCGAGCTGGGTGGCCCGCGAGGCCTCCACCACGGCCTTGTACTCTGGCGCGTTTTTGTCGGGTTTGAACAGAATTTTGTAAAGCTGCTCGCGCACCGGCGCCGGGCACTCGCCCTGGCTCAGTTGTTGAACCCATTGCTCGATCTGCAGCGCCAGTTGCTTCTTCTTCTCAATCGCCGCCAAGGCCTGGGCAATCACCTCTGCCGGGGCCTTGCGAAAGCGCCCCTTGCCGGCGCGGCGAAAGTAATGCGGCGTCTCAAACAGCCGCAGCAGCATGGCCACCTGCTGCTCCAGCGTGGCGTT
>SHXM01000048.1 GCA_009693325.1 Rhodoferax sp. | reverse complement strand
GAACCAGAAGGTCGAGCCCACCGCGGCACTTGAGGCGAGGCCGTACTCTCCGCCCATCAAATCCACCAAGCGCGCCGCAATCGCCAGGCCCAGACCGGTGCCGCCGTATTTGCGGGTGGTTGAGCTGTCGGCCTGTGAAAAATCTTTGAACAAGGCGCCTCACTGCGCCTCACTGATGCCAATGCCGGTGTCCCGCACAGCGAGGCGCAGGTGGGCCGAATGCTCCATCACTTGGCTTGCCACCACGGAGATCTCGACTTCCCCCTGCTCGGTAAATTTAACCGCGTTGCTGGCAAAGTTGAGCAGTACCTGGCCCAGGCGCAGCGGGTCACCACGCAAATAAGCGGGCGTTCCCGGGGCCACGCTGAGAATCAGCTCAAGCCCCTTGTCGGCGGCTTTTGCAGCCACCATGGCGATGGTGTTGTCAAGCAACTGCTCTAGTGCGAAGTCGGACACTTCGGCTTGCAGCTTGCCCGCTTGAATTTTGGTGAGGTCCAGAATACCGTTGATGATGCCCATCAAATGTTGGCTTGCAGACTCGATCCGGCCCAGGTAATTGCGCTGCCGGGCGGTCAGCTGGGTACCCTGCGCGAGATGGGTCATGCCAATGATTGCGTTCAGGGGGGTGCGGATTTCGTGGCTCATGTTGGCCAGAAAGGCCGACTTGATGCGGTCTGCATCCTGCGCGCCGGCGAGGGCGTCGCTGAGGGCGTGGGTGCGCAGCGCAACGGTGTTTTCGAGTTCCGCGTTCAGCCGCTGCAGGGCAAGCTCACGCCCCTTGAGCTCGAGTTGCAAGCGCACACGCGAGCGCACCACGGCGTGGTTGATCGGCTTATGAATGAAATCCACGGCCCCGGCCTCCAGTGCCCGAGACTCGCTATGCGGGTCATTGTTGGCGGTCACGAAGATCAGCGGTATAGCCCGGCTGGCAGGGCCGGATTTGAGTACCTCGCAGACTGCATAGCCGTCCATCTCCGGCATCATGACATCGAGCAAAATCAAATCAGGCTGGAACTGTTGCACCAGTGCCAGCGCTTCAGCGCCCGAAGCGGCGAACTGGACCTCAGCCAGGTCAGACAAAACCTCGCCGAGCAACACCAGGTTGGCTGCGATGTCATCGATGATTAATATGCGGGCTGGGTTTGGCATGTTCAGGCCTGGCCGGGCTCAAGCCCGAGTTGCTCAGAAAAGCGATCCAGGGCCGCACGGGCAGTTTTGAAGCGCAACGCTCGCGTGGCCTGGGCCACTGGCTCAAAATCGGTCTTGGCCGCGCCCTCGCCCAGCAGGGGTTCGATCGCCAAAAGTTGGTGTCGGGCGGACAGCAGGTTGTGGGACAGCAGACGCTCGAGCAGGCGCAGCGCGGGCCGCAGTCTGTTGCGGTCAATGTCAAACTGCACAAGCTGCTCTGGCTGCACTGGCTGCGGTTCGGCACTGCCGCTGGGTTCGGCGTGCGGCGCCGGTAGCCACTTGAGCAGCGCGCCTGCCAAGACCTCGCGCCGGATTGGCTTTGACAGGCAGTCCACCATGCCCGCAGCCAGGCAGGCCTGCTGCACCTCAGGACCATCGGCTGCAGACAGGGCAATGACAGGCGGCGCCAGCGCTCCGAGCTGCATCAGCAGGCGCCGGCTGGCCTCCAGGCCGTCGATGCCGGGCAGTTTCAAATCCATCAGCACCAGGTCGAACCGGTCCACCAGAATCTGCTGCAGCGCCTGCTGCGCATCGCCAGCACTCGTCACCTGCAGACCGAGCTCTTCGAGCAAGGCGCGAGCCACCAGCGCGTTGACCGGGTTGTCCTCAACCACCAGGACCTTGCGGCCGCGCAGGGGGGCCGGGTCGGCCGCAGCAGCAGCTGGCGCCAAACTGCCAGTGGCTACCGGTAAATCAAGCGTGAAATGAAAGTTCGAGCCGGCGCCGGGTCTGCTGATGGCTGTGATCTCGCTACCCATCAGCGCCAGCAGGCTGCGGCAAATCGACAGTCCCAGCCCGGTGCCGCCATAGCGCCGTGTGTTGGACGCATCGCCCTGGACAAACGGGGAAAAAATATGCATCAACTGCTCTTCGGACAGGCCAATACCGGTATCGCGCACCGAGATTTTCAGGCTGACCGTGGCACTGCTGGGTTCGGCACAAGTTGCATCGATCAGCACCTCACCGCGGTCGGTGAATTTAATGGCATTGCCCACCAAAATCGCCAGGATTTGCCGCAGGCGCTGGGCATCGCCGACAAAGCCCGGCGGCAGGCCCGTGCCAAGCCGGGTGTGCAGCAGCAAGCCTTTGGCGCGCGCCTCGGCCCGAAACTGGCGGTCCAGGTCTTTGAGCAACTCGGTCAAAACAAAGGGCTGATGAACCAAGACCAGCGTGCTGTCTTCGAGCTTTGCGTAATCCAGCAAATCATTGGTGGCGTGCAACAGGGTTTGCCCGGCCACCTCGATGCTGCCCAGGTAGTCCCGGTACTGGCCCTGCAGCTGCGCCGACTGCAGCAGCTGCGAGAAGCCCAGTATGGCGTTCAGGGGCGTGCGAATTTCATGGCTGACATGGGCCAAAAATTCTGTCTTGACGGTGCTTGCAGCCTCGGCCCTTTGCAAGGCGTTCACCAGCTCGCCACGCTGGTCCAGCGCTTGGCGCAGGTAGCGCCGCTGCAAAGCTTCGCTGTGGGTGAGTTCGCTCACCTTGCGGCGAATTTCTGCGCTCATGCGGATGAATGAGGCTTGCAACGCTCCGATGTCATCAGCGCTGCCGGACTTGACATTGATGTCATAGTTGCCCGCCCGAATATCCCGGCTGGCGGCCAGCAGGGCCTGGACTGGCCGGCTCAGGCTGGCACTGGCCCACCACAGCAGGGGCGAGAACAGCGCCAAAGTCAGCAGGCCAAGCCACAACAAACCACGCAAAAAAGCCTGGTGCACGCGCCCGAGTTCGCCGCCACTCAGCGCAAACCTGAGCTCGCCCAAGGCCTGGCCGTCCAGGCTGATGGCCGAGGAAACCGCCTCAAGGGACCCGGCTTTGGCTGCCTCGGGGCTGGGGGCGGCATCCCCGGCAATGAGTCGTCCGTTGGTGCCGTACACCGCGATATAGACCAATTCTTGGTCGTCGCGGCTGTGCTGCAAGACCGCAGTGACCGAGGCGTCGTCGCCGCTGGCAATTGCAAGCGCCAGCGCGGCACTGACCATGGATTTGAAGCGTTGGGTATCGGCGGCTTGTTCGGCCCTGAAGTGGGGCTCCACCATCATCGGGATGCTCAGGGCCAGCACCGCCAGCGCGCCAAGCTGCAGGGCCATGCCAAACAGGAGCAGCTTGGCCCGCAGGCTCAGAGGGATGAGCACCGGGCTCAGCCCAGAGCGCACAAAAACTGCCCCAGCACCCGGGGCATTGAGGCCGTGGCAGCCCCGGCCGGTGAATGCGGCCTGATTGACAACTTTGATCGCATGACATCCCCCTGATGCAACTGTGGCCCCTGGGGGGCTCGATTTGATGCAACCATGATAACTGCCAAATTCCTGCAGTCAAACGAAAAAACCAGCAGAAAAAGGCTTCAGTCCAACTCTTTAGGGCCGTCGAAATGCGCCTCTACATCGCTGGGCAGCAACTGTATGCTGGCGCGCAGGCCGGGCACTGCCGCCATCAAAGCTTGCTCGACACTGGTGCGTAAGGCCGATGCCCGGCCCAGCGACCAACTCGCCGGCATATGCATGTGCAAATCGACAAAGCGGCGCTGGGCCGAACGGCGCGTGGTGAGGTGGTCAAAGCGGATCGTGCGGTGACTGAATTCAGCCAAGGTGCTGTGGATTTGCAGAAGCACCTCGGGCTCTACCGCTTGGTCCATCAGGCCCTGCGAGGAGCGCCACATCAGCTGGACCCCTTCTTTGAGTATGTTCATTGCAACCCCCATCGCCACCAGGGCGTCCAGCCACAGCCAGCCGGTCGCCGCTACCGCCGCAATACCAAGGACTACGCCCGCCGAGGTCCAGACATCGGTCACCAAATGTCGGGCATCGGCCTCCAGGGCAATCGAGCGGTGCTCCCGCGCGGCCCGAAACATCACCCAGGCCAGCACACCGTTGAGCACTGAGCTCAGCACCGACAGGGCCACACCCCAGCCCACCGACTCGATTGGCTGAGGCACAAACAGACGGTGTAACGCCGCCCAAAAAATGCCCAGTGCCGCAGCGATGATCAAAACCCCCTCAAAGCCGGACGAGAAATACTCCGCCTTGTGGTGCCCGTAGGGGTGCGCCTGGTCAGCCGGGCGTTGCGCCACGGTGACCATCATCAGGGCAAAAATTGCACTGGCCAGGTTGACGAAAGATTCCATGGCGTCTGACAACAGGCCGACCGAGCCGGTGATGTGCCAGGCCAGTGTTTTGAGCACGATGGTGATGAGCGCCACCAGCACCGACAGACGCAGCAGGGCGCGCGCCGAGGGCAGTTTTTTGGCAGCCGCACCGGCCATCATGGGGCTGCCAGGCTCGGCTTGGCGCTAGGCCAGCGTGACCCGGGCAAAGCGGCGCTTGCCAATCTGCAGCACATAGGTGCCAGCGCCGAGCTTGAGGCCCTTGTCGCTGACCACGGCCGAGTCGACCCGAACGCCGCCGCCCTCGATCAAACGATTGCCCTCGCCGCTTGAAGCGGCCAGGCCGGCCAGCCGCAGCAATGCGCCAATGGCAACTGGCGCCCCCCCGTCGGCCAGTGGCAGGCTGAGTTCGGCGATCTCATCGGGCAGACCGCCCTGGCTGCGGTTGATGAAATCCTGCTGGGCCAGTTCAGCCGCCCCGGCCGAATGGAACCGCGCCGTGATCTCGCGCGCCAGCGCCACCTTGGCATCCTTGGGGTTGCGCCCGGCCTGCACCTCAGCCTTGAGCGTCTCGATCTCGGCCAGGCTGCGAAAGCTCAGCAGGGTGTACCAGCGCCACATCAGGGTGTCAGAAATGCTCAGCACCTTGGCATACATGGTGTTGGCGTCTTCCGAGATGCCAATGAAATTGTTTTTGCTTTTCGACATTTTCTCGACACCGTCGAGGCCCTCGAGCAGCGGCATGGTCAGGATGCACTGGGGCTCCTGCCCATACTCGGCTTGCAGGTGGCGGCCCACCAGCAGATTGAACTTTTGGTCGGTGCCGCCAAGCTCGAGGTCGCTTTTCAAGGCCACGCTGTCGTAGCCCTGCATCAGCGGATACAAAAACTCGTGCACGCTGATCGGCGAACCGGCTTTGAAACGGTCATGAAAATCATTGCGCTCCATCATGCGCGCCACGGTATAGCGGGCCGCCAACTGAATCATGCCGCGCGAGCCCAGCGCGTCGCCCCACTCGCTGTTGTAGCGAATCTCCGTGCGGGCCGGGTCCAGCACCATCGAAGCCTGCCGGTAATAGGTTTGGGCGTTGGCCTCGATTTGCTCACGCGTGAGCGGCGGGCGGGTGCTGTTGCGCCCGGACGGATCGCCGATCAGGGTGGTGAAGTCGCCGATCAGAAAAATCACGGTATGGCCCAGGTCCTGCAGTTGGCGCATCTTGTTGAGCACCACGGTGTGCCCGACATGAATATCGGGAGCCGTTGGATCCAGGCCGAGCTTGATGCGCAGCGGTGTGCCGGTGGCCTCTGAGCGGGCCAGTTTTTTGACCCAGTCCTCCTGCGGGATCAGCTCGTCGCAACCACGCAGGGACACGGCCAAGGACTGCTGGACGCGCTCAGTGACGGGGAATTGGGGGGCAGGCGCTTGATTCATAAGGGTTTTAACGGGGATGGCAAGGGGCTTGGTGCGGCTATACTGCCTGCCCTCCTGTGCTTGGATTTTAGTCGGCTCAGACACAGCCCAAAACGGTCAAACCGTCTCGCACCAGCCCGGCAACCTACAACCGCCTAATTTTGTTGCACCGCCTCATCACCGCCATCCAATCCTCGCGCCGCTCGGCGCAGGCCTGCTTGGCGCAATATCCCAAGCAGTTTGCCGGACTGTTTGCCGCGCTATTGCTCGGCGGCGTGGGCGCCACCTACGCCCTCGCTGCATTCGCACCCGACCCGGCAGATCAAACCATTCGTCAAGTTGTTGAATCGATTGCCCTGCCTGAGCTCGCTGGCTCGGCTAACCCAGGCGCGCCAGCACTGAACCTGTACCGCTCTGACCTGACCCGCGCCTCAGACACTGCCGACAGCCTGCTGCGGCGCTTGGGTGTGGACGATCCATCTGCCGCTCAATTTTTGCGTTCCGACCCCAAGGCACGCTTGCTGCTGGGCCGCAGCGGACGCTTGGTGAGCGCTGAGGCCACCAAGCAAAACACCCTGCAAAAACTCAGCGCGCGCTGGAGCGCCGAGGATGACGGCCAATTCAAACGCCTGGTGATCGAACCCGTTGGCGGGGCTTGGGTGTCGAGGCTGGAAACCGCAGCGCTCACTGTCTCGACGCGACTGGCCAGCGGCACTATCCAAAGCTCGCTGTTTGCTGCTACCGACGAGGCGCGCATTCCTGATGCGATTGCGGTACAGGTGGCTGAAATATTTTCCGGGGACATCGATTTCCATCGCGCACTGCGCAAGGGCGACCGGTTCTCCATCGTCTACGAAACCCTTGAAGGCGATGGCGAACCCCTGCGCAGTGGGCGGGTGCTCAGCGCCGAGTTTGTCAACGGCGGGAAAAAATTCCAGGCCATGTGGTTCCGTGAGCCAGTAGCTGGCGCCAAGGGGGGCTACTACACGCTCGACGGACAAAGCTTGCGGCGTGTCTACCTGGCCTCGCCAATGGAATTTTCCCGCATCACAAGCGGCTTCAAAATGCGCTTTCATCCCATTTTGCAAAAATGGGCTGCCCACCGCGGCCTTGATTACGCAGCCGCCACTGGCACCCCGGTGCGCAGTGTGGGGGACGGCGTGGTGGAGTTCGCGGGTGTGCAAAACGGTTTTGGCAATGTGGTGTTCATCAAGCACCGCAACCAACACACTACGGTGTACGCCCATTTAAGCCGCTTGTTGGTACGCCATGGCCAAGCGGTAACACAGGGTCAGCACATTGGTGCGGTGGGCGCCACCGGGTGGGCCACAGGCCCGCATTTGCATTTCGAGTTCAGGGTCAATGGCCAGCACCAAGACCCGCTCACCCTTGCCCGGCAAAGCGAGGCGATACCGGTGAGTGCCAGCGCCCGACCAGCCTTCGGCCAATCGGCAGACGCCGCTCGCGTAGCCCTGGCGGGTGCCGCGTCTTTGCAACGCGGCACGGCCGACTAGGCAGCGCCGAAAACTCGGCCCCAGATGCGCCGGGGCGCACAAACAACAACGGGCGCCAGTGGCGCCCGTTGTTGTTTGTTGCGATTAGAGCGGCTTTGTGCCAGCCCTGTCACTCAAGTAGAGAAACTCGAACCACAGCCACAGGTGCTGGTGGCATTGGGGTTTTTAATGACAAACTGCGCGCCCTGAAGGTCTTCTTTGTAGTCGATTTCAGCGCCCAGCAGGTACTGGTAACTCATGGCATCAACCAGCAATGACACGCCATTTTTGGTCATGGTGGTGTCGTCTTCATTGGTGATTTCGTCAAAAGTAAAACCATATTGAAAACCAGAACAACCGCCACCCTGTACGAACACCCGCAGCTTCAGTTCGGGGTTGCCCTCTTCAGCGATCAGATCGGCAACTTTAGCGGCCGCACTGTCGGTAAACAGAATGGGGGTTGGCATTTCAGACTGGACAATTTCGGCAAGGGCGCTCATGGGATCTCCAAAAAATGGGTGTCGGAGCAATAATACAGCAATTTGCTCAGGAATTAACTGCCATGTTGTTTGCAGCCAAGACGAGTGTGGGCTTTTCGCCCTCGGGCACGATGGGCCGCAACTGGCCGTCGATGATGGCGCCCTGGTGCATTTCTAGCGCCACGTAGTGCACATCGCCCCGGATACGTGCCTTGGGTTGCAGTTCCAAGAGCACCGCCGCATAGACTGGCCCGTTGACGCTGCCGTTGATGATGATGTGGTCAGAACGCAACTCGCCCTGCACCACCGCTGTCTCCGACACCACCAGCATGCTCGGAACATCCGCGCGAGCCATGATGTTGCCGACGACTTCACCATCTACCCGCAGCCCCTCGGAGAATTTGAAATTGCCCTCAATCAGGCTGCCTTGCGCAATCAGGCTTCTGATGGGGGGTTGTTTTTTCTTGTTGAACATGGCTCGGCCCTCTGTTTGGCTATGCATTGGATCCCCGACTACAGCTTCAAGCTTTGTGACGCTTTGACCATCGCGCCTTCCAGCACCCTGGCCGTGGCGGCCCGCACCACGGTTTGCGGCGGCAAGGCCAACACGCCCTCAAGCCGCCCATACTGCCGCAGCTTCAAGGGCAACGCACCGTCTGGCAAGCTGGCAGTCCACGCTTTGCCGTTTTGCAAACCCGAAAAGCTCAACTCCAACTGACCATTGAATTCGGCCGGGTTTTTCATGGGCTGTATCACCAAGACCTGCCATCTGAGCTCTCTGCCGCCGCTGACATCAGCCTGAAAACCGCGAATGGTGATGCTACCACCGCCACCCGACGGGATGAGCTTCTCAAAAAAACCAAGGTCGTCGCGCAGCACACGGTTTTCTGCTTCGAGCTGTTTATTTTGCGCCAACAGGCGCTCTTGGGCGACTTTTTCAGATGTCAGCAAAGTGCCCGATGTGTTGGCGATCGATTGGGCCTTGTCCCGTGCCTCAATCGCCACGCCGAGTTCAGCCCGCAGTACGGCCACCTCGGCTCGGCTTTGCGCCAAGCGCTCGCGGCTGGAAGACTCCAGGCCCGCGATATCGCGCCCGAATTCGAAGGCCCACAGTGCCAGGGCAGCGCAGAAACCCAGGGCGATGGCCAGCACCACCCAACGCAGGGGCCAGGGCAATGCACTGCGCACCGCCATTCTGGGCGCACTGACAGTAAGTCGGCGAAGAAACAAACGGATTCGCATGGGCCTTGCAGTCTAGCAGGCGAGCCCATGACAACAGCCGCCAGGAATCGCTTCCGGGCGGCTGTTGTGGGGCCGGGGCTTGGCCCTGCGGCCACCTCAGGCGGTTTAGCGTTTGCTGAACTGCTTGCGGCGACGCGCGCCATGCAAACCAACTTTTTTGCGCTCGACTTCCCGGGCATCGCGAGTCACAAAGCCGGCCTTGCTGAGCTCCGGCTTGAGCGTGGCGTCGTAGTCGATCAGGGCGCGGGTGATGCCATGGCGCACTGCGCCGGCCTGGCCTGATTCGCCACCACCCGCAACATTGACCATGATGTCAAAGGTCTGCGCGTGGTTGGTCAGCATCAGTGGCTGCTTGCAAATCATGATGGAGGTTTGACGGCCGAAAAACTTTTCGATGTCTTTGCCGTTCACCACAATCTGGCCGGAGCCTTTTTTCAGGAAAACCCGCGCGACGCTAGATTTGCGACGGCCGGTACCATTGTTCCAATCACCAATCATGTCAAGGCTCCTTAAATTTCCAACACTTTGGGTTGCTGGGCAGTGTGGGGGTGCGCTGCACCACCGTACACCTTGAGCTTCTTGATCATGGCGTAGCCAAGAGGGCCTTTGGGCAGCATGCCCTTGACGGCTTTCTCCAGGGCGCGGCCAGGGTGCTTGGCCTGCATGTCTCGAAAATTGGTGGCTGAAATACCACCTGGGTAACCGGAGTGCCGGTAGTAAATTTTGTCCGTCGGCTTGGCGCCGGTAACTCGCAGCTGGGCTGCGTTGATGATGACAATGAAGTCACCGGTGTCGACATGGGGCGTGTAAATGGCCTTGTGTTTGCCGCGCAAACGGAGAGCAACTTCGCTGGCTACTCGTCCGAGGACCTTGTCGGTCGCGTCAAGCACAAACCACTCGTGCACCACATCAGCGGGTTTGGCGCTGAAAGTTTTGGTCATGAGTTTTCTCTTTTTTAAGAGGGTTTGGCGGGCTCTTTTCCACGGTCGGCGTTCCTCTGGCGGGAATCTCTTAGGTGGGGTTCCATTCAGCGCACTGTCAGAAGATGGTGAGAAAAATGGCTTCGCCGCGGAGCCACAAAAGCGCTGCGAAGCCGAAGATTATAGGAGATTTGCGGCCTGCGCCAGGGGGTGGCGGTTACCATCCACGCCATGTTCAGTTACCGCCACGCTTTTCATGCCGGCAACCATGCCGATGTGCTCAAGCACATGACGCTCTTGGCAGTGCTGCGCCACATGACCCAAAAACAGACGGCCCTGACTGTCTTTGACACCCATGCCGGGGCTGGGCTGTACCGGCTAGATGGCGACTATGCGCGCACCAGCGGGGAGGCTGCGGAGGGTTTTTTACGCCTCCTTGCCGCCCCTCCCCTGCTGCTGCCGACAAAAGCCAACCCACAGACTGCTGCTGATGCGGCAACCAGCGCGCCTACCGCGCTGCTGCTGCAGGATTACCTCGACCTGGTAGCAAGCTTTAACAGCAAAAACAGCCAACGGGTCTACCCCGGCTCGCCCTTCATCATCCAGCGCCTGCTGCGCGAGCGTGACCGGCTCAAGCTGTTCGAGCTGCACCCAACCGACGCCAAGACACTGGGCGCAAACATCGCCCAATTGGCGGCCGGGCGCCAGGTCGCTGTGCTGCAGGAAGACGGATTTGAGGGCCTGAGGAAATTTTTGCCCCCGCCGGCCCGACGGGCCCTAGTGCTGTGCGACCCCAGTTACGAGATCAAGAGCGATTACGCCCGCGTAACTGTCATGCTGGCAGATGCGCTACAGCGCTTTGTCACCGGCACCTATGTTGCCTGGTACCCCTTGATTCCCCGCCCCGAGGCCCATGATGTGCCGCGCAAGCTCAAGACACTGGCAGTCAAAGCGCAACGCCCTTGGCTCAATGCCAGCCTGACCGTGAAGAACAGCAAATTGACGACCGATGCGATGGGCGAGGTGCAGCGCCCCGGCCTGCCTGCAAGCGGCCTGTTCATCATCAATCCACCACACACCCTGAAGGCGGCCTTGCAGACGGCGCTGCCGCAACTCGTCAAACAACTCGCGCAAGACGCGCATGCGGCCTGGGCTGTTGAATCAGGCGGCTGAGGCTGAGCTTGCATCACTACAATCCGCGCCAGCAAGCGCCCGCAATCAACTGAGGCAACCGAGGCACATATGGGTAAAGGCATGATTTTGGCAGCCGGGCGAGGCACCCGCGTGCGGCCGCTCACGCGTGACCTACCCAAGCCCATGGTGCCGATTTTGGGCAAGCCGGTGATGGAGTATCTGGTCGAGCATCTGGCCCGCCACGGCATCAGCGAGATCATGGTCAATGTTGCTTGGCACCACCAAAAAATTGAGGAATACTTTGGCGATGGTCACCGCTGGGGCGTGCAGATCGGTTACGCCTACGAAGGCGTGCGCGACCAAGGCGAGATCCTGCCCCGCCCAATGGGCTCGGCCGGTGGTCTGCGGCGCATCCAGGATTTCAGTGGCTTCTTTGACCAAACCACCATGGTGCTGTGCGGCGACGCGCTGGTTGACCTGGACATTGGCGCCGCGCTGGCCGAACACCAGGACAAGGGAGCGATTGCCAGCCTGGTTGCAATGGACGTGCCGCTTGCCGATGTGTCCAACTACGGCATCGTGGTGGCCGGGGCCGACGGCCGGGTCGAGTCCTTTCAGGAAAAACCGCAGCCAGCCCAGGCCAAGTCGACCTTGGCCAGTACCGGCATCTATATTTTCGAGCCCGCAGCGCTGGCCCTGATACCGCCCGGGCAGGTGTATGACATCGGCTCGCAGTTGTTCCCGCAGTTGGTCGCACAAGGCCTGCCCTTTTATGTGCAGAACCGGCCCTTCAACTGGATAGACATCGGCCGGGTCAGCGACTACTGGTCGGTGCTGCAACGCGTGTTGCGCGGCGAGGTGGCCCAAATGAACATGCCGGGGCGGCAGGTGCGGCCCGGCATCTGGGTCGGCTTGAACACCTCGGTGGCCTGGGACCAGGTGACGATCGAGGGGCCGGTGTACATCGGCTCGAGCGTACGCATTGAGCCCGGCGCCAGCATCATCGGTCCCAGCTGGATTGGCCACGGCAGCCACATCCGCACGGGTGCGCGGGTGGTGCGCAGCATTTTGTTCGAGTACACCCGAATTGCTGCGGACATGCGCTTTACCGACATGATTGTGTCGCCCGATTACTGCGTGGACCGCCACGGCGACACGCTGTACCGGGGCGACGACACCAGTCAGCTGCGCTGGGGCGATGCCCGCGCTTGAGCGCCTTGGCAAGCAACGCAAACCCCCTCAACTCCTTGACCCCCATGCTGATTCAACCCATAGTGCTGTCCGGCGGCTCTGGCACCCGGCTGTGGCCCCTGTCGCGCGAGAAATACCCCAAGCAACTGCTGGCACTCACCGGCGCTGATTCGCTCTTGCAGGCCACCGTGCGACGGGTCGAAGGCATTGACGGCGCCACCCTGTGCCCACCCATGGTGGTGTGCAATGAAGACTACCGCTTTGTGATCGCCGAGCAGCTGCGCCTGATGGAGCGGCCGGGGCGTATCCTGCTCGAGCCCTGCGGGAAAAATACCGCCCCGGCCCTGACCCTGGCAGCCCTGGCGGCGGCTCAGTCGGGCACAGACCCAGTTTTGCTGGTGATGCCGGCCGACCATGTGATCACCGGCGCGGTCGCGTTCCGGCGGGTGCTTAGCGCAGGGGCGGCACTGGCCACCCAGGGCGCGGTGGTGACCTTTGGGATCGCGCCCGATGCACCCGAAACCGGCTATGGCTACATCGAGGCCGGCGCGCCCTACCCGGGTGCTGACGGGGCTGCGCGCCACATCGCCCGGTTTGTCGAAAAACCAGATCTGGCCACCGCCCAGGCCTACCTGGATGCCGGAACTTACCTGTGGAACAGCGGCCTGTTCATGCTGCGGGCCTCGGTGTGGCTCAGCGCCATCGGTCGCTGCCGAGCCGATATCCTGTCCGCCTGCCAGGCTGCCTGGGACCAGGGCCAAACCGACGGAGAGTTTGTGCGGGTCAACCCACAGGCTTTTGCCCAGTGCCCGGCCGATTCGATCGACTATGCGGTGATGGAACGTATCGCCGCCGAGGCAGCCACCCAGCCACCCGAAGCGCGCCAGCTGCCCCCGGGGGTGGTGCTGGCATTGGATGCCGGTTGGTCGGACGTTGGGGCCTGGGACGCGCTGTGGAACCTGTTGCCCAAAGACGCTCAGGGCAATGTGGCCCAGGGTGATGTGCTGCTGCACGATTGCCAGAACATGCTGGGCATCTCGCAAGGCCGCCTGCTGGCCTGTGTCGGCCTGCGTGACCTGGTGGTGGTAGAAACCGCCGATGCATTGCTGGTGGTGCACAAGGACCGAACCCAGGATGTGAAGAAAGTCGTTGACCGCCTAAAGCAACTCGGGCGCAGCGAAAGCAGCCTGCACCGCAAAGTGTTCCGGCCCTGGGGCTGGTACGACAGCGTGGATGCGGGCGAGCGCTTTCAGGTCAAGCGCATTGTGGTCAAGCCCGGGGGCATGCTGTCGCTGCAAATGCACCACCACCGCGCCGAGCACTGGATTGTGGTCAGTGGCACGGCCCGCGTGACACGCGATGGCGAGACTTTTTTGCTGTCTGAAAACCAGTCCACCTTCATCCCGCTTGGCATCCAGCACCGACTGGAAAACCCAGGCCAGGTGCAGCTCGAGATGATCGAGGTGCAATCGGGCTCTTACCTCGGCGAAGACGACATCGTGCGTTTTGACGACGTCTACGGGCGCTAGAACTGGCCCTTGCCTGCTGCGCAGCAGGCAGACTTATGAGAGCGCCAATCGCCGACAAATCTCCAGCGTTGCAGCACTCTGGTTCATGGTGTAGAAATGCAAGCCCGGTGCACCTCCTGCCAGCAGGCGTTGGCACAGGGCAGTCACCACGTCCAGGCCAAAGGCCCGAATCGCCGCGCCATCATCCCCCAGGCTGTTCAAGCGCAGGCGAATCCAGCGCGGTATTTCGGCGCCGCAACCGTCGCTGAAACGCATCAGTTGCGCCGAGTTGATGATTGGCAAAATGCCCGGCACGATGGGCAGTCGCAAGCCCAAGGCCTGCGCCTCGTCAACCAGGCGAAAGTAGGCATCGGGGTTGTAAAAATACTGCGTGATAGCCGCATTGGCGCCGGCCTGTTCTTTGGCCAACAGGGATTGCAAGTCGGCCGCCGGCGAAGCGGCCTGCGGATGCACCTCCGGATAAGCCGCCACCTCGATATGAAAATGCCCGCCAGTCTGGGCCCGCACAAAGGCCACCAAATCGCTGGCATGGCGAAATGCACCATGGGCCCCATAACCGCTGGGCAGGTCGCCGCGCAGTGCGACCAAGCGGCGCACCCCCATGGCCTGCAGCACGGCGAGTTGCTCGCTGACTGACTCGCGGGTTGCACCAACACAGGAAAAATGCGAGGCTGCACTAACCCCCTCGGCAAGTATCTCCCGCACACTGTTGAAGGTGCCGGCCTGGGTGGAGCCGCCGGCCCCGTAGGTGACCGAGCAAAACTCCGGGCGCAGCACATACAGTTGCTGACGCACCAGGCGCAACTTGGCTTCACCTTCCTGGGTTTTGGGTGGAAAAAATTCCATACTCAGGGGCGTTTCGGAGATCAGCTTCATGGTGAGCTACCTTCGCGTGTTGGATTCGCCCACAGGGCGCGCGTACAAAAAGAATTCGTGGTTGCCGTCGCCACCGTCGATGGCAGAGTCAAACCACGCAGCCACCTGCAAACCGAGCGCGGCGCAACAATCGCGCAGACGCTGCTCAACCAGCAGGTACAGACCCGCATCGCGCACAATGCCGCGCTTGCCGACCTGGCCCGGCTGCAGCTCAAACTGCGGTTTGACCAGCATCAGCAGGCCCGCCCCCGGTTTGAGCAGCGGCACCAGGGCCGGCAGCACCAGTGTTTGCGAGATGAACGACAAATCGCCCACGATCAAGTCAAACAGCGGCTCGAAGGGCGCTCGCGCCACTGCGTCCGGGTCAGCACAAAAAAAGCCCCCAGCCCTTGTCGCGTCTTGATCTGCAGCGATCAAATCAGTAGCATCAAGAGCGCGGGCATTGCACTTTTCCAGGCACAGCACACGCGGGTCGGCACGCAAGCTAGGGTGAAGCTGGGCACTACCCACATCCACCCCCACCACCCGTGCTGCGCCATGCTGCAGCAGGCAATCGGTAAAACCGCCGGTAGACTGCCCCACATCGAGACAGGTCCAAGCGGCCACCGAGAGCTTGAGCTGCTGCAAGGCCGCTTCAAGCTTAAGGCCGCCGCGCGACACATAGCGCGCTTCGGACAGGTCTTGTAGTTGCAGCTCGGCCTCGGGCGGAATCTCGTCACCATTTTTGGTGACGGTCTTCCATACCTCGCCGACGCGCCAGCGCAGACCCCCCTCAATCAGGCGTTGGGCTTGCGAGCGACTGCTGGCGTGCTGACGCAGCACCAGCAGCTGGTCAGCGCGCATCAGTAACGGTAGGTATCGGCCTTGTAGGGGCCGGCCTTGCTGACACCGATGTACGCAGCCTGCTCGTCGCTGAGCTCGGTCAGCATGGCACCGACTTTCTTCAGGTGCAGACGCGCCACTTTTTCGTCCAGGTGCTTGGGCAGCACATAGACCTTGCCGGCCTTGTAGTCCTTGGGCTTGCTGTAGAGCTCAATCTGGGCGATGGTCTGGTTGGCAAAGCTCGAGCTCATGACAAAGCTGGGGTGGCCGGTACCGCAGCCCAGGTTCACCAGCCGGCCCTTGGCCAGCAGGATGATGCGCTTGGAAGGGGACTTGCCCTTGGCGGGGAAGATCACGTGGTCCACTTGAGGCTTGATCTCTTCCCACTTGCACTTCTCCAAGGAGGCAACATCGATTTCGTTGTCGAAGTGGCCGATGTTGCAGACGATGGCCTGGTCTTTCATGGCTGCCATGTGCTTGTAGGTAATGACGTTTTTGTTGCCGGTGGCCGAGACAAAAATGTCGGCCTTGTCGGCGGCGTAATCCATGGTGACGACCTTGTAGCCTTCCATCGCGGCCTGCAGCGCGTTGATCGGGTCGATCTCGGTGACCCAGACCTGGGCTGAGAGCGCCCGCAGCGCCTGGGCCGAGCCCTTGCCCACGTCGCCGTAACCGGCCACCAGCGCCACCTTGCCGGCAATCATTACATCAGTGGCACGCTTGATGGCGTCTACCAACGACTCGCGGCAGCCATACAGATTGTCAAATTTGCTTTTGGTGACCGAATCATTCACATTGATGGCGCGAAAGGCCAGCGTGCCATTGACCGACATTTCGTTCAGGCGCAGCACGCCGGTGGTGGTCTCTTCGGTCACGCCAATGATGTGCTTGAGGCGGCGGCTGTACCAGGTGGGATCAAGCTTCAGCTTGGCCTTGATGCTATTGAACAGGCAAATTTCTTCTTCGCTACCGGGCTTGGCCAGCACCTTGATGTCGGTCTCGGCCTTGGCACCCAGGTGCATCAAGAGCGTGGCATCGCCGCCGTCGTCCAGAATCATGTTCGGGCCTTCGGTCTTGCTGCCCTTGCTGCCGAACTCAAAAATACGGTGGGTGTAGTCCCAGTAATCAACCGGGTTCTCGCCCTTGTAGGCAAACACCGGGGTGCCGGCGGCCACCAGCGCGGCGGCGGCGTGGTCCTGGGTGGAGAAGATGTTGCACGAGGCCCAGCGCACCTGGGCACCGAGTTCCTGCAGGGTCTCGACCAGCACGGCGGTCTGTATGGTCATGTGCAGGCTGCCGGTGATGCGCGCGCCCTTGAGGGGCTGCGCTTTGGCAAACTCTTCGCGGATCGCCATCAGACCGGGCATTTCGGTCTCGGCAATGCGGATCTCTTTGCGCCCCCAAACAGCCAACGACAGGTCGGCAATTTCATAGTCCTGGTTTTTGATAGGTTTCAGTACAGCGTTCATGGCTCACTCCAAAAATTACTTTGAATAAACCACCGGCCATGAAGCAACTTTTTGGGAGGCTCACCGCACAGACCAGTGGGTGAGCGCAGTTGGTACGGCGACCAGGCCGGGGCCCAGTGGCGCACTCCGAGCCTCATTCACTTGGTGTGAACTGCAACGCTCCTCGGAATGAGAAGAATTGTACACAGATGCCAATGACCGTTTCGCCGTGACCGTTTCATCGTGTCATCGAGCCAGACTGTGATCT
>SHXM01000047.1 GCA_009693325.1 Rhodoferax sp. | reverse complement strand
TCTCTCCTGCATCATTTCTTCCACATGCCGAAGGCTCAACGGATAGGCCACGTACCAGCGCACACAGGTCAGCATCACTTCCAGCGGATAGTGAAGCCGTTGGAGGACCTTGTGCAAGGTGCTGTTGATCAAACTTTTACGGAAATCAAGCATGACGATGATTGTCGTTTATGCTTACTGCGACAGAACCTGCTTTATCTGGGCCTGCTTTTTTTGTTGATGGTGATGTTCGCGCCCGGCGGCCTCGCCAGCCTCATCATGATGAACCTGCAAATGGCCCGCTGGCGCAAACTGGGTCGCTTGTTGCCAGCTTATGCCGCCCTGCTCGGGGCGGGCAGCGCGGTGCTGGTGGTCGCATTTGCCCTTATCGAGATGGTCTACCACCGCCAGTTAGGTGGATCCGCGGGCGCCATGCTGCTGTTTTTGGGTTTGCAGCTTGACACCAGTTCGGCGCGTTCTTGGCTAGGCGCCTTTGGCTTGTTGATTGCGGCCGGCCTGGTGTTCAGGCCGGTATTGCGCCGCTTCTCAGTGCAGTGGAATGCAGCGCAGCATGAGATTGAACAGGCGCTGCAGTCTGAAGGAGGCTTGCCATGAGCGAGGCCAGTGGCACGATCACCGCACCGACCCCTGCCAGCGCCACGCGCAGCGCCGGCCCGGCGCTTGAGTTGCGCGCCTTGCACAAACGCTTCGGCAAGACTGACATCATCCGCGGCGTTGACCTGAGCGTGGCCACGGGCGAGCGAGTCGCCATCATTGGCCCCAACGGCGCGGGCAAATCCACGCTCTTCAACCTGATCAGCGGTCGCTTCGAGCCCAGCAGCGGCGATGTGCTGTTGCACGGGCAACGCATCAACGGCAAAAAACCCTATGAGATCAACCGGCTGGGCCTGTCGCGCAGTTTTCAGATCACCAACATCTTCCCCAAGCTCAGCGTGTTTGAGAACCTGCGCTGCGGCGTGCTTTGGAGCCTGGGCTATGGCTACACATTCCTGAAGTTTCTGGTTGATCTTGATGATGCCAATGCCCGTGCGCAGCAACTCATGGCGATGATCGGCTTAGCCCATAAACGCGATGTGCTGGCCATCAATCTCACCTACGCCGAGCAGCGGGCGCTGGAGGTCGGCATCACCATCGGCTGCGGCGCCAGCGTGATTTTGCTTGACGAGCCCACAGCCGGCATGAGCCGCAGTGAAACCGCGCGGTTCATCGAGCTCATTAAAGAGGTCACCGAGGGCAAGACTCTGCTGACGGTGGAGCATGACATGGGCGTGGTGTTCGGCCTGGCAGACAAAATTGCCGTGCTGGTGTATGGCGAGCTGATCGCCTTTGACACCCCGGACGCTGTGCGTGGCGATGCCCGGGTGCAAGAGGCCTATCTTGGCACGGCCGTGGCCGACAGTCCGGCCCTTGCCGTGGCCAAGCGGCCAAGCCAGGAAGCTTGACGATGCTGCAGATCGAAAATCTCCAGGCCTTTTATGGCAAAAGCCATGTGCTGCATGGCGTCAATCTGCGGGTTGGATCGGGAGAAATAGTCGCTCTGTTGGGCCGCAATGGATCCGGCCGCTCGACCACTGCCAAGGCCATCATGGGCCTGGTGGAGTGCCAGGGTTCAGTGCGCTGGAAGGGCGCTCAAATTTTGGGACGAAAGCCTTTTGAGATTGCCAAGCTCGGCCTGGGCTATGTGCCCGAAAACCGCGACATTTTCCCCACGTTGACGGTGCATCAAAACCTGATGCTGGGGCAAAAACGCAGCGACCAAAAGGGACGCTGGTCGTTTGAGGACATGTACCGCCTGTTCCCCAGCCTCAAAGAGCGGCAGCACAACGAGGCCGGCGTTCTCTCGGGCGGCGAGCAGCAGATGCTGACCCTGTGCCGCACCCTGATGGGTGACCCAGACCTGATCATCATCGACGAGCCCACCGAGGGCCTGGCACCAAAAATCGTTGCGCTGGTTGCCGACTACTTGAAAACCCTGCGCCAGCGCGGACTGTCGGTGCTGCTGATCGAGCAAAAACTCACCATCGCCATGGACATCTCTGACCGATGCCTGGTCATGGGTCATGGCAGCGTGGTGTTTGACGGCACCCCCGAAGCCCTGCGTGCCGACAGCGCTACCCGCCGGGAATGGCTGGAGGTCTAGAGGGCTTTGTCCCACCGGTGACTGGCCTGGTACCCTGTCGCAGCGACGGTCCCTACAATCTCGGTTAAAAGCGAACGATCGTTCTTTTATCTGCCTGCAAGGAAAACACCCATGACCGCCCAATACCAAGTGCATGGCGACATCGCCGTCATCACGCTCAGCAACCCACCCGTGAACGGCCTGGGCTTTGCCACCCGCCTTGGCGTTGCCGATGGTCTGAGCCGGGCCAATGCTGACCCCGCCGTCAAGGCCCTGGTACTGACGGGCGCTGGCAAAGCGTTTTCGGGTGGCGCTGACATCAAGGAATTCGGTAGCCCCAAGGCCCTGCAAGAGCCCAACCTGCTCAGCGTGATTCTGGCCCTGGAGCAATCGGCCAAGCCGGTGGTGGCAGCCATCCACAGCGTGTGTATGGGTGGTGGCTTGGAACTGGCGCTGGGCTGCCATTACCGCATCGCCGCACCGGGTTGCAGCGTGGCGCTGCCCGAGGTGAAGCTGGGCTTGATTCCTGGCGCCGGCGGCACCCAGCGCCTGCCGCGCGTGCTGGGCGTTGAAGTGGCGTTGAACATGATTGTCAGCGGCGAGCCGGTCAAAAGCGAGATGCTGGCCATGATCCCCGGCCAGAAGCTGTTCGACAAAATGGCCAGCTCAGTGGAGACTCTGGCCGAGGAGGCGCTGGCCCTGGCGCGCTCTTTAGCCGATACCCGGCCCCTGCCGCTGGTGCGCAACCTGCCCTGCAAGCACCCGCAAGGCGACGCTTACTTTCAGTTTGCCCGCAACATGGTCAAGGGTATGGCCAAAAATTTCCCGGCGCCACCCAAGTGCGTGGACGCAGTCGAAGCTGCCACGCGGCAGAAGTTTGAGGCTGCCATGGCCACTGAGCGCGATATCTTCATCGGCCTGATGCAGACCGCTGAGTCGCGTGCGCTGCGCCATATCTTCATGGCCGAGCGTGCTGCCTCCAAGATCCCGGATGTCCCCGCTGACACGCCGCAGCGGCCGGTCAAGGCGGTGGCGGTGATTGGTGCGGGCACCATGGGCGGGGGCATCGCCATGAATTTTTTGAACGCTGGCCTGCCGGTGGTGATGCTGGAGATGAAGCAAGAAGCGCTGGACCGGGGTGTTGCCACGATCCGCAAGAACTACGAGTCGCAGGTTAAAAAAGGCAAGCTCAAGACTGATAAATACGAGCAGCGTATGGCCCTGCTCAAGACCACCCTGAGCTACGAGGCGCTTGGCGGCGTCGACCTGGTGATCGAGGCGGTGTTTGAGGACATCGGCGTCAAGGAAACGGTGTTCAAGCAGCTCGACCGCGTGATGAAGCCCGGCGCCATCCTGGCCAGCAACACCTCCACGCTGGACGTCGACAAGATCGCCGGCTTTACAGCCCGGCCGCAAGACGTGGTGGGCCTGCATTTCTTCAGCCCGGCCAATGTGATGAAGCTGCTGGAGGTGGTGCGCGGTGAAAAAACCGCCAAAGACGTGCTCGCCACGGTGATGGCACTGGCCAAAAAAATACGCAAGACCGCAGTCGTGTCGGGTGTCTGCGATGGTTTTATTGGCAACCGCATGGTCGAACAGTATGGTCGGCAGGGCGGTTTCCTGCTTGATGAGGGCTGCACCCCCGAGCAGGTGGACCGGGCGATTGAGAAATTCGGTTTTGCCATGGGTCCGTTCCGTATGGGCGACCTGGCCGGCAATGACATCGGCTGGGCCATCCGCAAGCGCCGAGCCATTGAAAAACCCGGTATGAAGTACAGCAAGACCGCTGATCTGCTGTGCGAGAAAGGCCGCTTTGGCCAGAAAACCGGCGCCGGCTGGTACGACTACCTGGCTGGCAAGCGCGATGCTGTCCCGAACGCCGAGGTGCTGGCCATGATCGAAGCCTACCGGGCTTCCCAAGGCATCAAGCCGCGCAAGATCGCCGACGAGGAAATCGTCCAGCGCCTGGTGTATGCCTTGGTCAATGAGGCCGCGCATATTTTGGAGGAGGGCATTGCCTCCAAGGCCAGTGATATCGACATGGTCTACCTGATGGGTTATGGCTTCCCCATGCACCGCGGTGGCCCGATGAACTATGCTGATCAGGTCGGCCTCTTCAATGTGGTGCAAAGCATGCAGCGTTTTGCCCAGAATCCCCATGATGATGCCGCCTTCTGGCAGCCCGCCCCGCTGTTGGCCCGCTTGGCAGCCGACGGCAAGACATTCAACTAATTTAAGGACAAGCCATCATGAGCAAAGCCGTCGTCGTCTCCACCGCCCGAACCCCGCTGGCCAAAAGCTGGAAAGGCGCTTTCAACATGACCCATGGCGCCACCTTGGGCGGCCATGCGGTCGAGCATGCCATTGCCCGCGCCGGCATCGAGGCCAGCGAGGTTGACGATGTCATCATGGGCTGCGCCAACCCTGAGGGCGCTACCGGTGCCAATATTGCTCGCCAAGTGGCACTGAGGGCCGGCTGTCCGATCACCGTGTCGGGCATGACGGTGAACCGCTTTTGTTCGTCTGGGTTGCAGACCATTGCGCTGGCTGCACAGCGCGTGATTGCTGGCGAGGGTGATGTCTACGTGGCAGGCGGGGTAGAGAGCATCTCCTGCGTGCAGCAAGAGATGAACCAGCACATGCTGGCTGACAGTTGGCTGGCTAAAAACAAGCCCGAGATTTACTGGAACATGCTGCAAACCGCCGAAAACGTGGCCAAGCGTTACGGCATTGGACGCGAGGCCATGGACGAGTACGGCGCTGCCAGCCAGCAACGCGCCACTGCCGCTCTTGCCGCCGGCCTGTTTGCCGACGAGATCGCACCGATCACCGTCACCATGGGCGTGGCCGACAAGGTGATGGGGCTGAGTACCAAGCAAGTGACGATCAGCCATGACGAGGGCATCCGTGATGGCACCACCAAAGAGGGCATCAGTGGCATCCGCTCGGCCATGCCGGGCGGCCTGATCTCGGCTGGCAATGCCAGCCAGTTTTCTGACGGTGGCGGTGCCTGCGTGGTGATGGCTGAGAGCCTGGCCGAGAAAAAAGGGCTCAAGCCACTCGGCCGCTTCCTTGGATTTGCGGTGGCGGGTTGCGAGCCCGATGAGATGGGCATTGGACCGGTCTATGCCATCCCCAAAGTGCTGGCGCGCCTGGGCCTGAGCGTGGCCGACATCGATCTGTGGGAGCTCAATGAAGCCTTTGCGGTGCAAGTGATTTACTGCCGCGACAAGCTTGGCATTCCAGGCGATCGGCTCAATGTCAATGGCGGCGCGATTGCGGTGGGCCACCCCTACGGCGTGAGCGGCCAGCGCCTCACCGGTCACGCCCTGATCGAAGGCCGCCGGCGCGGCGCCAAGCGGGTTTGCGTCACCATGTGCATTGGCGGCGGCATGGGCGCTGCCGGTGTGTTTGAGGTGCTCTGAGCGCCGCACCCTGACACACGCTGTCATTTCCGCGAAGGCGGGAATCCAGGCCTGAGGATGCCATGAACCTACGCTCGACCCTCGATTTTTTGCTCTACCAGTGGCTCGATGTTCCGGCCCTGACCCAGCGGGCGCGTTTTACCGACCACTCGCGCGAGACCTTTGACGCGGTGCTTGACACCTGCGAACGCATCGCACGGGAAAAATACGCGCCATTCAACCGGCTGGTGGATGTGCAGGAGCCGCAGTTTGACGGCGAACGCGTCATCTTGCCGCAGGCCACGCAGGACGCGGCGCAGGCTTACGCCGCCTCGGGCATGCTGAGCGCCGCCCAAGACTACGCGCATGGCGGTATGCAACTGCCCTACACCATGGAGGCGGCCGCCAACTCGTTTTTTGCCTGCGCCTCGGTCAGCATTGGCGCGGGCCTGCTCACCACCGGCAACGCCAATTTGCTGATGGTGCACGGCACGGCGCAGCAGCAAGCCGCCTTTGCACGCCGTGAGTTCTCGGGCCGCTTCTCGGGCACCATGTGCCTGTCGGAGCCGCAGGCCGGGTCTTCGCTGAGCGACCTGCTCACCCGGGCCCTGCCCGATGGCCCCGACTTTGCCGCCGACCCGCTGGGGCCGCGCTACCGGCTCAAGGGCAACAAAATGTGGATTTCTGCCGGCGACCACGAACTGAGCGAGAACATCATTCACCTGGTGCTGGCCAAGATCCCCGGGCCCGATGGCAAGCTGGTGGCCGGCACGCGCGGCATTTCGCTGTTCATCGTGCCCAAGAAAATGGTCGATGCCCAGGGGCAGCTCACTGGTGAGCGCAACGATGTGGCGCTGGCCGGCCTTAACCACAAGTTGGGCTGGCGTGGCACCACCAACTGCCTGCTCAATTTTGGCGAGGGCAAGTACCCGGTGCGCCCGCACGCCGACGGCCCTTTTGGCGCTGGCGCGGGTGCCATCGGCTACCTGGTGGGGCAGCCCGGCGAGGGGCTGCGCTGCATGTTCCACATGATGAACGAGGCGCGCATTGGTGTCGGCATCGCGGCCACCATGCTCGGCTTGGCCGGCTACTACGCCTCGCTGGACTACGCGCGCAACCGGGCTCAGGGCCGCCCCACCGGCAGCAGCGGCAAGGATGCTGCTGCACCCCAGGTGCGCATCATCGAACACGCCGATGTCAAGCGCATGCTGCTGGCGCAAAAAGCCTATGGGGAAGGTGCGCTGGCCCTGGCCCTGTACTGTGCCCGCTTGGTCGATGAGCAGCGCACTGGCTCAGAAGCACATGCCGACGAGGCGCGCCTGCTGCTGGAGGTGCTCACGCCGATTGCCAAGAGCTGGCCGAGCGAATGGTGCCTGGAGGCCAACTCGCTGGCGATCCAGGTCCATGGCGGTTATGGCTACACGCGCGATTTTCCGGTCGAGCAATACTGGCGCGACAACCGGCTCAACATGATTCATGAAGGCACGCACGGCATCCAGGCCGCCGACCTGCTGGGGCGCAAAGTGCTCATGGAGGACGGCCGTGGCCTGCGCCTGCTGGGTGAGCGCATGCTGGCGACCGCTGGCCGTGCTGCTGGCCAGCCCGAGCTGGCGCCCTTTGCTGGGAGCTTGCAACAAGCCTTGAAAAGTCTGGGCGCGGCCACCCAAGCGGCCTGGGCGAGCGGCCAACCCAAGCAGGCGTTGGCCAATGCCGTGCCCTATATGCAGGCCTTTGGCCACACCGTGCTGGCCTGGATATGGCTCGATGTAGCCCTGGCTGCCCTGGCGCATGACAGCCAGCAGACGCTGGCGCAGACCCAGGGCAAGCTGCGCGCCACAAGCTTTTTTTACCGCTATGAACTGCCCAAAATTGGCGCCTGGCTGGCAGTGGTCAGTGCGAGCGACCAGACCTGTGCCGAAATGCCTGAGGCTGCTTTTTAGGCTGCGCCAGTCCCCCGCTGGGCACTAGCTGCCCGCAGCACTCGGCCCAAGCGTCTTGGGCCGGTAATCGCAGCAGTCGCTCACCGCGCATTGCCAGCACTGCGGCCTGCGGGCCTGGCAGACATAGCGGCCGTGCAGGATCAACCAGTGGTGGGCATCCACCAAATAAGCTGCCGGGATGCGTTTGAGCAGTTTGATCTCGACCGCAAGTGGTGTTTTGCCCTGCGCCAGGCCCGTTCGGTTCCCCAGGCGAAACAAGTGTGTGTCGACCGCAATGGTGGGCTCGCCAAAAGCCACGTTCAGCACCACATTGGCTGTCTTGCGGCCCACGCCAGGCAGCGCTTCGAGCGCTTCGCGGGTGCGCGGCACTTCGCCGCCATAGTGCTCGACCAACAACTGGCAGGTTTTGAGCAGGTGGCCTGCCTTGCTGCGAAACAGGCCAATGGTCTTGAGGTACGCCTCCAGCCCCTCCTGGCCCAGCGCAAGAATCGCCTGGGGCGTGTTGGCTCGCGGGAACAAGCGGCGGGTCGCTTTGTTGACGCTGACATCGGTGGCCTGGGCTGACAGCAGCACTGCGGCCAGCAACTCAAACACCGAGCTGTATTCCAACTCGGTCACCGGCAGCGGATTGGCCGCCTTGAGCGTGGCAAAAAATTTTTCGATGGCAGCAGGTGTCATGGGGCTTGCGGATGAGCGGCAGGAGGGCGCTGGTGCAGACTGGCGCTGAATCATAATCTTAGCCTTCGCGCGGTGTGCCGTGAACCCAATTCGAAAAGAGCTTTTCATGCAATTTGCCCAGCGCCTGGACGCGATTGAAACCTCAGCCATCCGGGAGCTCTTCAAGCTGCTGGGCAAGCCCGGCATCATCAGCTTTGCCGGCGGTTTTCCGGACCCCGCGCTGTTCGATGTGGAGGGCATCCGCCAGGCCAGCCAGGCGGTGCTTGCCGCCACGCCTGGGCCGGTGCTGCAGTATGGGGCCACGGAAGGCTACGGCCCGCTGCGTGAGGGTCTGAGCGCCTTCATGGCCGCCAAGGGCGGCTCGGGCAGCGCCGCCAATGTGCAGGTTGCCCCCGAGGGCCTGATCGTCACCACGGGCAGCCAACAGGCGCTCGACCTGATTGGCAAAACCCTGATCTCACCGGGCGATGTGGTGATCGTCGAGGCGCCCACGTTTTTAGCCACCATCCAGTGCTTTCGGCTCTACGGCGCCCACATCATTGGCGCCCCCATTGATGCCCACGGCGTGGATGTGGACCGGCTCGAGCAACTGATTGCGCAGCACAAGCCCAAGCTAATTTACCTGATCCCAACCTTTGGCAACCCCAGTGGTGCCACGCTGAGCCTGAGCCGGCGGCTGCGCATTTTGGCGCTTGCTGCGAGCACCGGCACCGTGGTGGTGGAGGACGATCCGTATGGCGAGCTGTATTTTGATCAGCCGCCTCCGCCCAGTCTGCTGGCGCTCTCGGCCCAGGTGCCGGGTAGCCGTGATTGCTTGGCGCACTGCGGCAGCTTCAGCAAGATTTTGTCGCCCGGCCTGCGCGTGGGTTGGCTGATAGCGCCGCCCGAGTTGCTGGCCCGCGCCACCATGTGCAAGCAGTTCAGCGACGCCCACACCAGCAACCTCACGCAAGCGATTTGCGCCCACTACCTCACGCTCGACCGGCTGGGCGCCGCGCTTGACCTGGTGCGTCGCACCTACGCCCAGCGGGCCCGGGTGATGGCCGAGTCGCTCCAGCGCGAGCTTGGTGAGGCGATTGAATTCAACCGGCCGCAGGGCGGCATGTTTTTTTGGGCCCGCCTGACTGGCTCCGGGGGGCGCAGCCCTGATGCCGCCGCCTTTGCGCAGCGCGCCGTTGAGCAGCTGGTCGCCTTTGTGCCTGGCAAGCCCTTCTTTGCCCACGACCCCGACACCGCCAGCTTGCGCCTGAGCTTTGCCACGGTCGACGAGGCCAAGATTCTTGAGGGCGTCAAGCGCCTGGGGCAGGCTCTCTAATATGCCCAGCCGGGCTCTGGCAAGCAGCCTGCCCCATGCGCCCCGAGGCGTGCGCCCGTTTGCCATCATCGGCGGCGTCGAGGCCGTGGTGCGCGGCAGCAGCCTGGCGGTCTACCCGCTGTTGATGTACCGGTATTGGGGCGACGCGGTCACGGTGTCCAAAATTTATTTTGCGGTTGGCTTGCTGTCTTTGCTGACCGTGCTCGCCGTACCTATGCTGACCCGTCTCTTGCCGCGCCGCTGGGTTTACACCGGCGGCGTGCTGATGTATGTCCTGTCGGCGGCTTTGGGCATGGTGGGCGGAGCGGCCACCACAGTCGCGCTGCTGTGCAACGCCATGGCTGCAGCCACCGCCTTCGTTTGCTTTAACGCCTATGTGCTCGACAACGTGGCCAAGGCTGATTTCAGCAAGCTCGAATCCTTGCGCCTGTTTTATGGCGGCCTGGGCTGGACCATCGGGCCGGTGCTGGGGGTCTGGTTGTTGCCGTATTGGCACGGTGCGCCGTTTGTCTTGGTGGGCCTGGGGGCGCTGGGCATGCTCACGGCCTTTTGGCGCCTGCGTTTGGGAAATGGCCGGGTGATTGTGCAGGCGGTGCCCAGTTCGGTCGCGCCGATGGCCTACCTGAAACGTTTTTTTGCCCAGCCGCGTCTGGTTGCAGGCTGGTTTTTTGCAGTCATGCGCTCTTGTGGTTGGTGGATTTACATCGTCTACACCGGTATTTTTGCGGTGCAAAACGGCCTGGGCGAGCAGGTGGGTGGCTTGGCCACCTCACTGGCCAATGCCGGCCTGTTCATGGCGCCGCTGATGCTGCGCTGGGTGAAACGCCGCACCGTGCGCGAAGCGGTGCGTACCGGGTTTTTGTTCAGCGGCCTGTGCTTTATTTTGGGCACCGTGTTTTCTTCGCTTCCCTGGGCTACGGTAGCGGTGCTGATGCTGGGGGCTTATTTTTTGGTCTTGCTCGATATTTGCGGTGGCCTGCCGTTTTTGATGTCAGTCAAGCCCTCGCAACGCACCGAGATGTCGGCCGTGTACTCCAGCTTTCGCGATGTGTCGGGCATTGTGTCGCCCGGCCTGGTCTGGCTGGTACTGCAGTTTGTGCCCGTGTCTGGCGTGTTTGCCGCCGGCGGTGTGGCACTGCTGGCCGCTTGGCTGGTAGCCAGCCGACTGCACCCCGAGCTTGGGGTTCCCGGCAACCAGCGCCAGCGCCCGCCGCCCGACTGAAGCGCCCCAGGACCCCGCCTGCCGGATTCCCGTGAAAACGTGAATCCGGGGTTGCATGAATCCCCGGCGGAAGTGGAGATAGCCTCAGGGGACAGCGGTGGCGCGCTGGCTCAGGTGACGAGGTTCGGTTTGGCTGGCGGCGTGGCGGCTCGCAGCAGCAGGCGAACCTGCAGGCCGCCGCCGGCCGCATTGGTCAGCGACACCGAGCCGCCCATGCGCTGCAGGGTTTTGTCCACAATGGCCAGGCCCAGGCCGGCGCCGCGGGCTTCGGTGCGGGCGCTGTCGCCGCGGTAAAAGGGCTGGGTCAAGCGGGCGAGTTGTGTCTCGGTGACGCCGGGGCCCTGGTCGCGCACCTCGACCATCACCCATGGCGCTTGGCGCTGTGCCCAAACAAAGACCTTGGCCTGACCGGTTTGGCCCGAGCGCCCGTAGCGCAGGGCGTTCTCCAGCAGGTTGGTGAACACGCGGCCCAGTTCCACCGGGTCGGCCATCACCAGCAGGTCGGCGTCCAGGTCAAGGTCAATCTGGGCATCGGCTCGATCGGCCAGGTTGTAGAGACAGCCCCGCACCAGGTCGAGCAGCGGCACGCTCACAAAGCGCACCGGGTTGGACCTCGCGTAGTCAAGAAACTTTCCAATGATGGCGTCAATTTGGCCGATGTCTGCAGCCATGTGATCCCGCGCTTGGGGGTCGGCCACGCTGAGCTCGGTCTCGAGTCGAAGCCGCGCCAGGGGCGTGCGCAGGTCGTGCGAAATGCCGGCCAGCATGATGGCGCGGTCCTGCTCAAGCTGGGCCAGGCTGCGGGTCATGCGGTTAAAGCCGGTGTTGACTGCCCGCAACTCGGGCGTGCTGACCGTCTCGTCAAGGGTGCTGGCGTCGAGCTGGCCTTCGCGCACCCGCGATGCAGCCAGCGCGAGTTGTTTGAGCGGCCGGCTGATCAGCCCGGCGATCAGGGCTGCGCCGGCCAGCGACAGCGCGGCCACGGCGGCCAGCCAGATCAGCCAGGTTTGCCCGGCGGTGTGGCTGAAGCGGGCCCGGTCAGTGCGCAACCAGTAGCGGTCGCCCTCGATGGTGAAGCCGATCCAAAGGCCTTCTTGCTGGTTGACGCGGTTGGCCACTTCGGTGCCCGGGCCCAAGCGGCTGCCGAGTTCACGGCTGATGCGCTGGCTCGGGCCGTCGGTGTCAAAAGGCTCCACCAGGTCGCCGGGTTCGCGCGGCAAGATGCGCAGCCCCTCCTGCTCGCTCATGGTTTTAATCAGCGACACCCGGTTGATGGCATCCGCATGCACCAGGGCGGCGCGGCTGAGGTTGACCAGAGCGGCAATTTCTTGCGCGGTTTGCAGTGCCTTGGGCTCAAATTCCATCGCCCTGAGGGTTTGCAGCCAGGCCAGCATGCTGCCTACCAACAGCAGTGTCAACAAAAAAAATGTTCGCCAAAACAGCCCCATGGCTTTAGCTGCTGCTGTCTGGTACAAACACATAACCCACGCCCCAGACGGTCTGGATGTACCGTGGCGCAGTGGGGTCGGTCTCAAGCAGTTTGCGCAGGCGTGAGATTTGCACGTCCAGGCTGCGGTCAAAAGGCTCTAACTCGCGGCCGCGTGCCAACTGCGCGAGTTTTTCCCGCGACAGGGCCTGGCGGGGATGGCGCACCAGCGCCTTGAGCATGGCGAAGTCGCCGCTGGTGAGTAGCAGGGTTTCATCGCCCCGGCGCAACTCACGGGCGCCGAGGTCGAAGATAAAGGGGCCAAAGCACACCACGCTGGCTTGCGCCGACGGTGCGCCTGGTAGCTCAGCCTTCGGTCTGCGGCGCAGCACCGCATGGATGCGCGCCAACAGTTCGCGCGGGTTAAAGGGCTTTGCCAGGTAGTCGTCGGCGCCTACCTCCAGGCCAACAATGCGGTCTACGTCCTCTCCCTTGGCGGTGAGCATGATGATGGGCGTTGGGTCCTGTGCGCCGCGCAGGCGCCGGCAAATCGACAAACCGTC
The DNA here is from genome assembly GCA_009693325.1 of Rhodoferax sp. GTDB lineage: Bacteria > Pseudomonadota > Gammaproteobacteria > Burkholderiales > Burkholderiaceae_C > Rhodoferax. The sequence goes on along the minus strand of SHXM01000047.1, from coordinate 4,806 downwards.
TTCGTCCGGCAGCATCAGGTCGAGCACGATCAGGTCGACGCTCTCGCGCAGCAAAATACGGCTCAGCGCCCGACCATCTTCGGCCTGCAGCACGGCAAAGCCCTCTTGGCTGAGGTAGCGGCGAAGCAGGTCGCGGATGCGCGCATCGTCATCGACGATCATGATCTTGTCGGCTCGCTTGGGGGTTTGGTTCATGCTTGGCTGCTGCCTTGTTTTTGGTTTGCGGATTGTGCAGGCTGCCGCCCGGAGGCGCCAGCCAGCGGACCCGATGCTCACACACTGTTACACATCTGGCCGCCCAACGCCAAGGCCTGGGGTGTTAAGCTGAACAGCATGAGATTTGCTTTGCTGCTGATGTGCGCGCTGGGCCTGTTTGGGGCTGCCAATGGGCAGCCTGGGCAGCACGGCCAGCGTGCTCAGGCTGGCCCGGGTCCAGGGCCCGGCGGCGATCAGCGCCGGGCCGATTTGCGCTCGTCGCTCAGGCCCATGTCCAATGAGCGACCCAGCCAGGAAGAGCCGGGCCCGGCCGATTTGCCCAGGCGCCAGTTGTCAGAAGACGAAAGAGCCATGTTGCGCCAGCAGTTGCGCCAGCAGGCCGGACAGCTCAACCCTCAAGCCAGCCCCGATGGGCGACCGCCCATGGCCTGCCCCGGCGGACCCGGCCAGCGGCCCAGGCGAGGTCCGGCGGACGCCTGCCAGTAGGGGCTGCGGGGCATTACTGCGCGGCCCAGCCGCCGTCCATGTTCCAGGCCACGCCGCGCACGTTGTTGCCCGCGCTGCTGCACAGAAAAACCGCCAGCGCGCCCAATTCCTGGGGGGTGGTGAACTGCAGCGATGGCTCTTTTTCACTCAGCAGGCTGCCGATCGCCTGCTCATTGCCAAGCCCCATGGCGGCGGCGCGAGCATCGATTTGTTTTTGCACCAACGGGGTTAGTACCCAGCCCGGGCAAATCGCATTGCAGGTGATGCCAGTGGTGGCGTTCTCCAGCGCCGTCACCTTGGTCAGCCCGACCAGCCCATGCTTGGCCGCCACATAGGCAGATTTTTCAACCGAGGCCACCAGACCATGGACCGAGGCGATGTTGATGATGCGGCCCCAGTTGGCTGCACGCATGGCCGGCAGCGCCAGGCGGCTGGTGTGAAAAGCACTGCTGAGGTTGATGGCAAGCACGGCGTCCCAGCGCTCGGGCGGGAAGTCTTCAATGCGTGAGACATGTTGGATGCCGGCGTTGTTGACCAGAATATCGACCCGGCCAAAGGTGCTGGCGGCATAGGCCATCATGGCCTCGATCTCTGCCGGGCGGCTCATGTCGGCGCCGTGGTAGGCCACCCGCACACCGCAGCTGGCAAGCTCGGCGCTGGGGCCTTGAGAGTCGCCAAAGCCGTTGAGCAGGATGTTGGCGCCCTGTGCTGCCAGGGCTCGGGCGAGCCCGAGGCCAATGCCGCTGGTGGAGCCCGTAACGAGGGCTGTTTTGCCTTTGAGCATGCTGATTCCTTGAGAGTTGCCTTAGGATAGCCCTTGGCCAACCAAACCCGATTTCACCATGACTGAGCCGAGCTGCCACTTTATTCATTGTCCTGATGCCGGCGGTGGCCACCGCATGGCCTACTGGTCCTGGGGCGAGGCTGGGGCCGACCATGTGGTGCTGTGCGTGCATGGGCTGACCCGCCAGGGGCGCGACTTCGATGTGTTGGCCCAGGCCCTGTGTGAGCGCGGTGCGCGAGCCGGCCAGCGCCTGCGGGTGGTTTGTCCAGACGTGGTGGGCCGTGGCGATAGCGACTGGCTGGCCGACCCCATGGCCTACCAGGTGTCAACCTATGCCGCCGATATGCTGACCCTGATCGGGCAGTTGCAGGCAAGCAGGCTGGACTGGCTTGGCACCAGCATGGGAGGCCTGATTGGCATGGCGGTCTGCGCCTACCTGGAGCCGGGTCAGGTGCGCCGCTTGGTGCTCAATGATGTCGGCCCCAGCATTGAGTGGCAGGCCTTGCAGCGCATTGGCCGCTACCTTGGTCGATCGGGTGAATTTGAATCGCTGCAGCAGGCCGCTGACGCGCTGTGGGCTATTGCTAGCAGCTTTGGGCCGCACACACCGGCCCAATGGCTGGCCCTGTCACGGCACATGGTCAAGCCCGCGGCCCAGGGCAGCCACAGGCTGCGCCTGCACTACGACCCGGCACTGGCTGTGCCTTTTCGACTGGTGACGCCAGAGACTGCCGCACAGGGCGAGGCGCTGATGTGGCAGCTCTATGACCGCCTGAGCCTGCCCACCCTGCTGCTGCGCGGCGCCGACTCGGACCTGCTGTCCTCGCCTACCGCGCTGGCAATGACTCAGCGCGGGCCGCTGGCATGCCTGCGGGAGTTTGCTGGTGTTGGCCATGCCCCGACCCTGGTCGCCAACGATCAGGTGCAAGCAGTGGCTGATTTTTTGCTGGACTGAGCCGGCCTGGCCGGGGAACCCTGAGTTGATGAAAAGCCTGCCGCTCGAGCCTCATGGCTCCCACGCCCCGTCGCCTGTGCTGCAGGCCACCGCCCAGAGCCTGCCCGATCAGGCTCAGGCGCTGTTGCGCGCGCGGGCCTTTGCCGAGCCGCTGCTGGCGGGCGAGACACTCGGCACCGGTGAGAACACGCTGGCCCATGCGGATGCGGTGGCCTCCATCCTTCGTCAGATCGGTGGTTCTGAGGCGATGCAGGCGGCCAGTTACCTGGTGTATGCCTGCGAGCACCTGAACAAGCCGCAAGAGGTGATCGCCAAGGCCTTTGGCGACAACTTTGCCACGCTGGCGCTGGAGACCACCCGGCTGGTGCGCCTGCAGCGTCAGGCCCGCCAGGCCCAGGCCGCCAGCGCCCGCAGCGCGGCGATCCCGATGGCGCAGACCGAGAGCGTACGCAAGATGCTGCTGGCCTTCTCGCGCGATCTGCGGGTGGTGATGCTGCGCCTGGCCTCGCGGTTGCAGACGCTGCGCCACTTTGCACAGACCAAGCTGCCCTTGCCGAGTGGGCTGGCGGCTGAATCGCTGCAGGTGTTTGCACCATTGGCCAACCGCCTGGGCATCTGGGAGATCAAGTGGGAGCTGGAAGACCTGGCTTTTCGTTTTCTGGAGCCCGACACCTACCGCAGCGTGGCCGGGCTGCTCGACGAAAAGCGCACCGAGCGCGAAGCCCAGGTGCAGCGACTGCGCGAGGAGCTGCAGGCCGGCCTGCAAGCCCAGGGTGTGGCAGCCGCAGTGCAGGGCCGGCCCAAACACATCTACAGCATCGTGCGCAAAATGCGCGGCAAGTCGCTCGGATTTGAGCAGATCCACGACATCCGGGCCTTGCGGGTGGTGGTGGCGAGCATCCCCGACTGCTACGCCGCTTTGAGTTGGGTGCACAGCCGCTTTGTGCTGGTGACCGAAGAGTTTGACGACTACATCGCCCGGCCCAAGGCCAATGGCTACCGTTCGCTGCACACCATCGTGCGCGACGCGCGTGGCCAGCCGATTGAAATCCAGATCCGCACCCAGGCCATGCACGAGCACGCTGAACACGGCGTGGCGGCGCACTGGGCCTACAAGGAGGCTGGCGTCAAGGGCTATGGCGGGGTGTCAGCCACCGGCGCCTATGACGCCAAGATCGCGGTGCTGCGCCAGCTGCTGGCCTGGGAGCGCGAGCTCGCCGGCACGCAGGGCCCCGGCGTGTTTGACGACCGCATTTATGTGCTGACACCGGAGGCGGCCATTTTGGAGCTGCCGCAGGGGGCTACTGCGGTCGATTTTGCCTACAGCGTGCACACCGACCTGGGCCACCGCTGCCGCGGCGCCCGGCTCGACGGCGTCATGGTGCCGCTGAACACGCCGCTGAAAAATGGCCAGACCGTGGAGGTGACCGTGGCCAAGGAGGGCGGCCCCTCGCGCGATTGGCTCAACGCCGAGCTGGGCTACCTGGTCAGCCACCGGGCCCGGGCTAAAGTGCGGGCCTGGTTTAATGCCCAAGCGTTGCACGAGACGATTGCCAAGGGTCGCGAGGCAGTCGAAAAACTGCTGCAACGCGAGGGCCGAACCGCCCTCAAGCAGGACGACCTGGCGGCCCAGCTGGGCTTCAATGCTGCCGACGATTTGTTCGAGGTGGTGGGCAAGGATGAGTTTTCTTTGCGCAGCATCGAGCTGCTGCTGCGACCGCCCGAAAAACCCCTCACTGAGGCCGACCTGCCGCTGCTGCGCAAGCCGCGCAGCACAGCGCAGCCGGCCAAGGGCGGCCTGCTGGTGGTGGGGGTTGACTCGCTGATGACCCAGTTGGCCAAATGCTGCAAGCCGGCGCCGCCCGATGCCATCTGTGGTTTTGTCACGCGCGGCAAGGGCGTCAGCGTGCACCGCGCTGATTGCTCGAATTTGCGCGAGATGGTGGCGCGCAATGGCGAACGGGTGATCGAGGTCGCGTGGGGCCTGCCCCAGGGCGCTGCCCCAGCGGTTTACCCGGTTGATGTGGCGGTGCAGGCGACCGACCGGCAGGGCCTGTTACGCGATATTTCAGAGGTCTTCACCAAAGAAAAAACCAATGTGATTGCGGTGCAAACCCAGTCCATCAAGGGCATCGCCTGGATGACCTTCACAGTCGAGGTGGCCGACGCTGCCCGCCTAGCCCGGGTGCTGGGCATCGTCGCTGACTTGCCCGGCGTGCGCACGGCCCGGCGGCGCTGACCCGTTTAGTAGATCCGGTTGGCAGGTCCGCTTATTGGGTGCCAAAAATCCGGTCTCCGGCGTCACCCAGGCCGGGCAGGATGTAGCCGTGGCTGTTGAGTTGCCGGTCGATGGCGGCGGTGTACA
>SHXM01000046.1 GCA_009693325.1 Rhodoferax sp. | reverse complement strand
TCGGCATTCTTGGCGGAAGAGGTCGGCAAGTGGAGCAAGACCATAGCAGCCGCAGGCTTGCAAGCAGAGTGAGTTGGTTGCTACCTTTCGCCGCCTGAATCGTGTCGAAAGCCAATCAGCCAACTCAGATTTTTGTGCCATTTGACGAATCTGGACCAGGGCGGTGCAGGCAGTTGGCCTACCACCCGGCGTGGTGAAACCCCCAGTGAAAATTTTCTTGCAACCGCAGCTTCGGGCCTATACTCTAAATATATTAAGAAGATATTTGAACCGTGTAGCGGTCCAATATTTAAGGAGTCAGACCATGAAGAATCCCCGCTGGAAAGGCATATTTCCCGCTGTCACCACCAAGTTCCACGCTGATGAGAGCCTGGATCTGGAGGACACAGCGCGGCACCTGGACTTTCAGATCCGTAATGGCATCCACGGCCTGGTGACCTGCGGTTCTCTGGGCGAAGCCAGCACTCTCAGCCTGGAAGAAAAGTTGCTGGTCGCCAAAAACGCTCTTGAGGTGAGCAAGGGCCGGGTGCCGGTGCTGGCCAATATTTCCGAGACCAGTACGCGCGAGGCCATCCGCTATATCGAGGGTGCCAACAAAATAGGCGTGGACGGCTTCATGGTCATGCCCTCGGTCATTTACGTGGCCGATGCGCGCGAAGCCATGCAAAACCTGCGCACCATGGCCGCAGCGGCACAAAAGCCCATGATGATTTACAACAACCCTGTGGCCTACCGGGTGGATCTCAAGCCCGAACACATGCTGGCCCTGGCCGATTGCGAGTGGCTGGTGGCGATCAAGGAAAGCAGCGACAACATCCGGCGCATCACCGATTTGCGCAATACCGTGGGCGAGCGCTACCAGTTGTTCCTGGGCGTGGACGATCTGGCCTATGAAGGCCTGGCCCTGGGCTGCGATGGCTTGCTGGCCGGGGTGGGCTGCACCTTTCCGCGCGAGACCGTGGCCCTGTACGACCTGATGGTTGCCGGGCGCTTTGCCGAGGCCCTCAAGCTCTACCAGTGGATGACGCCGATGCTGCACCTGGACGTGTCCACCAAGCTGGTGCAAAACCTGAAGTTGATTGACGTGGTGGCCGGCACCGGCACCGAACACATGCGCCGCCCGCGGCTGCCCTTGATCGGCGCCGAACGCGAATTTGTAGAGACTATCGTAAAGACCGCCTTGGCTACGCGCCCGGCGCAATACCAGTCCGTCCCCTGAGCATCGCGTGCCGCCCGCCGAGGCGGAATATGTGTGCAAGTCTCCGTTGTTCTATTTATTTCACAATTTTTGAGGTGTTGATATGAAGATGAAATCCCTCGCGGTACTGGCTGTTGGTTCCGCTTTGTTGTGCGCCGGCCCCATGGCCTTCGCTAAAGACAAACTTGACAGCATCATTGAGTCGGGCAAGCTGCGCTGCGCCGTGGTACTGGACTTCCCGCCCATGGGCTCGCGCGACAGCAGCAACAACCCTATCGGCTTCGATGTGGACTATTGCAATGACCTGGCCAAAGTGCTGAGTGTTAAAGCCGAAATCGTCGAGACCCCGTTTGCCGACCGTATCCCGGCGCTGGTGTCCAACCGCGTGGACATCGTGGTGGGCTCCACCTCGGACACGCTGGAGCGGGCCAAAACCGTGGGTATGTCTATCCCCTACTTTGCCTTCACCATGGTCGTGCTGACCCGCGACGACAAGAAGATTCAAAACTACAGCGACCTCAAAGGTCACCCGGTGGGCAACACTGTGAGCACCTACGAAGCCCTCGCGCTGGAAAAAGACGTGAAAGCGTGGAACGACAAGAAAGGCAGCTTCCTGGCCTTCCCGACCCAGGCCGACACGATTCTGGCCGTGAGCCAGGGCAAGATTGATGCAACCGTGGCCACTTCGACCGTGGCCTTTGCATCTATCAAGTCGGGCAAGTACGACAAGCGCCTCAAGGTGGGCGGTAATGCGCCTTACCCCATCGACTATGTGTCTTTGGTGGCGCCGCGCGGCGAGTACGGACTGATCAACTACCTCAATCTGTTTGTTAACCAGCAAGTGCGCACCGGTCGCTATGCGGAGCTGTACAAAAAATGGGTGGGCGAAGGCAAGGCACCTGACCTGATGGTTCCCGGCGTTTACTACTGATAGCAACTCGCGCACGCCAGCCCCGCCTGAAAAAAAAGGGGCCTGCGAGCGCATGTATGGAAATTTTTTATGCAGGCCCAAGCCATCCAAGGCGAAGCGCTCACCTCTGGATCGGCTGGCGGGCCGGTATTGTTTAGCGACACCGCACTGAGTTTCTGGGGTGGTGTTGCGCCCACCAGCGGCGAAGTTATAGACCGCCACCATCCATTAAGCGGACAGATCATCACCGGCAAAGTGCTTGCCATACCCAAGGGGCGCGGCTCCTGCACCGGCAGCAGCGTGCTGATGGAAGTCATACTTAACGGCAACGGCCCTTCGGCCCTGGTGCTGGAACAAACCGACGAGATACTGGCGCTTGGCGCTATCGTGGCTGAGCTGGTGTTCGGCCACGCCCTGCCCGTGGTGAGTGTGGGCAGCGCCGCTTTTGCCCGACTGCGCGATGCCGTCTGGGCCGAGGTGCTGGCCGATGGCCAGGTGCGGCTGAGCGACCAAGCGCCGCCCGCATCACCACCCCAGTCAGCAAGCAAATCTTGGTCCGAATCAGCCGCTAAAGCCCTGGCCCTTAGCAGCGCGCCCACCGACATTCAGCTCAGCGCGCAAGACCTGGAAATTCTTGCAGGCGGCCAAGGAAAAGCGCGCCAGGTGGCAATGCAAATTGTGCTGCGTATGGCGCGTTTGCAAGGCGCGAGTGAACTCATCGACGTGGTGCAAGCGCATATCGACGGCTGCATTTACACCGGCTCGGCCAGCTTGCGCTTTGCGCAGCAACTGTGCGCCTGGGGCGCGCAAGTAAAAGTGCCGACCACCCTTAATTCAATTTCGGTGGACCAGCGCCGCTGGCGTGCGCTGGGCATAGACCCGGTGTTTGGCGAACCCGCCAGCGCTCTGGGCCAGGCCTATGTGGACATGGGCGCACAAGCGAGCTACACCTGCGCGCCTTATCTGCTTGACACCGCACCGCTGGCGGGCGAGCACATCGTCTGGGCCGAATCCAATGCGGTGGTCTATGCCAACAGCGTGCTGGGCGCGTACACCGCCAAATACGCAGACTTTCTAGACATCTGCATTGCCCTGACCGGCCGCGCACCCAAGGCCGGTTGCCACCTGCAGGACAACCGCTATGCCACGCTGCGCATCGAAGTACCCGCCCCTGCGGGCGCGGACGATGCCTACTACCCCTTGCTGGGCTATCAGGTCGGTTTGCTCTGCGGCGCCCAGATACCCGTGCTCTGCGGACTGCAAAACGCAGCTCTCAGCAGTGACGACCTGAAGGCCTTTGGGGCCGCCTTTGCCACCAGCAGCGCCGCGCCTATGTTCCATATTGTTGGCGCCACGCCCGAGGCGCCCGACGCCACCATAGCGCTGGGCGGCAAAGCGCCTGTGCAAAGCTTCAAGGTCAGCCTGCAAGACTTGCAACAGTGCTGGCGCGAACTGAGTAGCTCGGCCGAGTCCGCAGTGGATTTGGTGGCCCTGGGCAATCCGCATTTCTCGGCGACCGAGTGCCACGCGCTGGCCTGCTTGCTACAAGGCCGCCAACGCCACCCCGGCACCCAGACCGTACTCACCCTGGGCCGCGCCGTAAAGGAGCAAGCGCGGGCCAATGGCGATATTGCGGTACTGGAAGCCTTTGGCGTGAACCTGATCACCGACACCTGCTGGTGCATGCTGGAAGAACCGGTGGTGCCGGTAGCCGCAAGGGTCATCATGACCAATTCGGGCAAGTATGCGCACTACGCGCCGGGTCTGACCGGGCGGCAGGTGCACTTCGGCTCCTTGGCCGCCTGTGCCCAAACCGCCTGCACCGGCCAAGCGCCGGCCGCGCTGCCTGCTTGGCTGGTCGACCCCCCGGCCACCAAAAGCGCCTCGGCATAGGGCATGGTCCGACTATGGACTTTGACTACTCCTTCCGCTGGATTGCTGCCTTCAAGGCCCTGCCCGACATGCTGGTGGGCACCTGGTACACCTTGCAGACCACCGTCTTGTCGATGGTGTTTGGCATCCTCATCGCGCTGGCACTCACCGCCATGCAAACCGCTCGCCAGGCGCCGCTGCGTCACTTCGCCAATGCCTGGGTATCGGTGGCGCGCAACACACCGGCCTTGTTTCAAATCTACATGTTGTACTTCGGGCTGGGAGCGTTTGACATCCACCTGAGCTCGTCCTTTGCGCTGCTGGCGGGCATCACGTTTAACAATGCCGGCTACCTGAGCGAGAACTTTCGCGGCGGCCTCAAAGCCATACCGCACACCCAGGTGCGGGCTGCACGCTCGCTTGGCATGAGCGCTTTTCAGGCCTACCGCCTGATCGTGGTGCCGCAACTGTTGCGCATTGTTTTTTATCCCATGACCAACCAGATGGTCTGGGCGATGCTGATGACTTCGCTGGGCGTGGTGGTCGGCCTCAATAACGACCTGACCGGCGTTACCCAGGCCTATAACGTGCTGACCTTCCGAACCTTTGAGTTTTTCAGCATTGCCGCCGTGATTTACTACCTGCTGGCCAAGGGCATCATGGCCCTTGCGCGACTGCTGGCCTGGCGCCTGTTCCGTTACTAAGCCGAAGCATGCTCAGCACCGACTTCTCCCTCTCCGACCTGCAGTTCATGCTGGCAGGCGCCTGGGTCAGTCTGCAGCTGACGCTCTGGGCCATGCTGATCGGCACGCTATCGGGTGCCATCTTCGGCCTGGTGCGTGCTGTCTATCCGCGCGCCAGCGCCCCGCTAGGCTGGCTGCTCGATGTGTTTCGCTGCGTGCCGCTGCTGATTCAGTTTGTGCTGTTCAACTCATTTAACAGCATTGCCGGCATCAACTGGACGGCCTTTGCTATCGGGTGTCTGGTGCTGGGCATTTACTGCGCCTCGTACTGCACCGAAGTGGTACGCGGTGGCGTGCTGGCCGTGCCGGCAAATGTGGTGCGGGCCGCGCGCTCGCTGGGCCTGAGCTATGCCCAAACCCTGCGTTACATCATCATGCCCTTGGCCGCGCGGGTGAGTTTTCCGGGCTGGATCAATTTGACGTTGGGCGTGATCAAAGACACCTCGCTGGTGTTGTGGATAGGCATTATGGAATTGCTGCGCGCCTCGCAGTCCATCGTCACCCGGATTCAAGAGCCGATACTCGTGCTCTCGATAGCCGGGCTGATGTACTACATCATGAGCTGGGGCATTGCCCGCATCGGACAATGGGTGGAACAAGGATGGCAGGACAATGATTGAAATTGACCAGGTATACAAATCCTTCGGCCAGCTCGATGTGCTGCAAGGCGTGAGCATGACCGTGAGCAAAGGCGAAGTGATTTCGCTCATCGGCGGCTCGGGTTCGGGCAAGTCCACCTTGCTGATGTGCATCAACGGCCTGGAGCCGATCCAGCGCGGCAACATCCGCGTCAACGGCGTCAATGTCCATGCGCCGGGCACCAACCTCAACGCCTTGCGCCAGCGCATCGGCATCGTGTTTCAACAGTGGAATGCATTCCCGCATCTCACAGTGCTGGAAAACGTGATGCTGGCACCGCTCAAGGTATGCGGCCTGAGCGAGGACCAGGCCAAGGAATTGGCAGTCACCCAGCTCAGCCATGTGGGCTTGCAAGACAAGCTCAAGGTGTTTCCGGGCAAGCTCTCGGGCGGCCAGTTACAGCGCATGGCGATTGCGCGGGCCCTGGCCATGGCGCCGGACTATATGCTGTTTGACGAAGTCACCTCGGCGCTGGACCCGCAACTCGTAGGCGAAGTTCTAGACACTTTGCGCATGCTCTCAGACGAAGGTATGACCATGATTCTGGTGACCCACGAAATCCGCTTTGCACGCGAAGTGTCTGACCGCGTGGCTTTTTTACGCAACGGGGTCATCCATGAAATCGGCACACCGCAGCAGGTGATTGATGATCCACAGCGCCCTGAGACGGCGGCCTTTCTCAAGCCCTCGCACTGAACACGCCTACCGCCGATATGCGCTTTATTGTGAACCAAGCGAGCACGCAAACCCATGAAAACTATTGAGGTCATTGACTCGCACACCGGTGGTGAACCCACCCGCCTGGTCATCGCCGGTTTTCCGGACTTGGGTCAAGGCAGCATGGCCGAGCGCCGCGCGCTTTTGCGCAGCCAGCACGATGCCTGGCGCGCCGCCTCCATGCTCGAGCCACGCGGCAATGAGGTGCTGGTAGGCGCCCTACTGTGCACACCGCAAGATCCGGCCAATGCAGCGGGCGTGATTTTTTTCAACAATGCCGGCTACCTGGGCATGTGCGGCCACGGCACCATGGGCGTGATGGTGTCGCTGGCATTCATGGGCCGCATCAGTGCGGGCACGCACACCATCGAAACCCCGGTAGGTCAGGTTCAGGCCACACTGCATGCCGATGGCTCGGTCAGCGTGCGCAATGTGCCGGCCATGCGCCACTTGCACCAGGTGCCGGTGCAAGTGCCGGGCTACGGCCTGGTGCACGGCGATGTGGCCTGGGGCGGCAACTGGTTTTTCCTGGCCAGCGACCACGGGCAGCGCGTGGCCAGCGACAACCTGGCGGGCCTGACGGCCTACAGCACAGCTTTGAAAAATTCTTTGGTGGCGCAAGGCATTTGCGGGACCGATGGCGCAGAGATTGACCATATCGAACTCTTCGGCCCGGACGATCAAGGCGCCGACAGCCGCAACTTTGTACTATGCCCAGGCGGCGCCTATGACCGCTCGCCCTGCGGCACTGGCAGCAGCGCCAAAGTGGCCTGTCTGGCCGCTGACGGCGCGCTGGCCCCCGGCGCGGTATGGACGCAGGCCAGCATCATCGGCAGCCGCTTTGAGGTCAGCTATGCGCTGGAAAACGGCCAGGTGATTCCCATCATCCGGGGCCGCGCGCACATCAGCGCCAAGGCCACACTGTTGCTGGACCCGCAAGACCCGTTTGTATGGGGCATACATCTGTGACGCAGGCGCAGGCGACATGAGCGATACCGTCCACCTGGCACTTGACGAGGTACACGCCCTAGCGCTGCGCGTGCTGCGCCATCAGCGCATCATCGAAGCCCAGGTGCAAGCCATGGCGCGCGTTATGACTGCGGGCGAGCGTGACCACTGCCACTCGCACGGGCTGTTCCGCTTGCTGATGTGCGCCAAGTCTTTGCGCGAAGGCAAAGTGGTGCGCGATGCTCTGCCGCTGGTGCAGCACCGCTCAAGCGCCGTAGTCGCGGTAGATGCGCAATACAATTTTTCGCCGCTGGCCTTTGAGGTAGGCAGCGTGTTGCTGATTGAAAAAACCCGCAGTACCGGCCTGGGCGCATTGGTCATCAACAATTGCCTTCATTTCTCCGCACTCTGGCCCGAGGTGGAGCGCCTGACCGAAGCCGGTTTGTGTGCGCTCATCATGACGCCCAGCCATGCCTGTGTCGCGCCTGCGGGCGGCACACTGGCCGTGTTTGGCACCAACCCGATTGCTTTTGGCTGGCCGCGCGCCCAGGGGCACCCCTATGTATTCGACTTTGCCACCAGCGCAATTGCGCGCGGTGAGATCGACCTGTACCGCCGCAGCGGCCGCACCCTGCCCGAGGGCTGGGGCATTGACGAACACGGCGCCCCCTGCACCGATGCAGCCACCGTCTTGCAACGCGGCGCCATGCTCACCTTTGGCGGCTACAAAGGCTCGGCGCTGGCCACCATGATCGAGCTCATGGCCGGTCCGCTCTTGGGCGACCTGACCAGCACCGAGTCGGTCGCGCTCGATGGACGGCCGGGCGGTGCGCCGCGCCACGGCGAATTGATATTGGCTTTTGACCCACGTTTTTTTTCCGGGCGCGACCCGGCCACCGATCAGGCCAGCGCTGAGGCGCTGTTGCAAGCCATCAGCGGTCAGGGCGCGCGCCTGCCTTCCGAGCGCCGCTACGCCGCCCGTGCGCACAGCATGGCACACGGTGTGGACATTGCCGCAGCGCTACACCGCGACATCCTGGCCTTGCTGGACTGAGGCCTTGGGAGCGATGCATTTCGAACAAGCTTGATTGACTCTCCTGGAAGCGCTTTATGAATCTGAAAAACATCATCACCGTCGTAGGCGCACATGCCGAAGGCGAAGTGGGCCGCGTGATTACCGGCGGCGTCATCGCACCGCGCGCCGACACCATGTTCGAGCGCCAACTCGCTATCCAGGAAAAGCAAGACTTTTTGCGCACCATGCTGTTGTCCGATCCGCGTGGCAGCGTCAATGCAGCGGTCAATCTGGTCACAACCGCCATCGACCCGGCAGCAGACTTCGGCATGATCGTGATCGAGTCCGACTACTACCCGCCCATGTCGGGCTCCAACCTCATGTGTACCGTGACCGTGGTGCTCGAAACCGGCATGATTCCGATGCAGTACCCGGTAACCGAACTGTGTGTGGACACGCCCGCCGGCTTGGTGCGGGTGCGCGCCGAGTGCGAAGGCGGCAAATGCCGGCGCGTGTCCTTTCACAACGTGCCCTCTTTTGTGATGCACCGCGAGGCCAGCGTCGAAGTGCCGGGCCTGGGCACGGTGCCGGTGGATGTGGCCTACGGCGGCATGATTTACGCCATCGTGGACGCCGCGCAACTCGGCTTTGCGCTAGACCGCTCGGAGGCGCGCGATCTGGTCGATATGGGCGAGCGCATCAAGTTGGCCGCTGCGGTGCAATTGCCCAGCGTGCACCCTGTGAACCCGGGCATACACACCATCAATATGACGCTTTTCGCCGGGCCGCTGCAAACCGTCAACAGCGCCAAGACGGCCAAGAACGCGGTGGTCGTCTCGCCCGGGCGATTGGACCGCAGCCCCTGCGGCACAGGCAGTTCGGCGCGCATGGCTTTGATGCACGCACGCGGCGACCTGGCCCCCGGCGAAGCCTTTACCCACACCTCGGTGCTGGGCACCGAGTTTCACTGTCGCATCCACGCGCTCACGCAAGCGGGTAACAAGCCGGCCATCATTCCACAGATCAGCGGTCGGGCCTGGCTGACCGGCGTCTCTTATTACGGCGCTGATCCAGAGGACCCCTTCCCCGAAGGCTACCGCCTCAACGACACCTGGTTTAACTGCTAGCGCGCTGTATGGACGCTGAGGTCATCGTGATTGGCGCGGGCATCGTGGGCGCTGCCTGCGCCTACGAACTGAGCCAGCACGGCCGGCGTGTGCTGGTCATCGACGACGGCCCCGGCGGAGCCACGCATGCGGGCATGGGCCATCTGGTGGTGATGGACGACAACCCCGCGGAGCTGGCCCTGTCCAGCGCCTCATTGGCGGTTTGGCGCGAATGGCTGGCCCGCATGGACAGCAGTTGCGGCTACAGCCATTGCGGCACGCTCTGGATTGCGGCAGACGCAGAGGAAATGCAGGTGGCTGCCGACAAGCAAACACGCCTGCAAGCGGCAGGCATCGCCTGCGCGCTGATCGATGCCAAAGCGCTTGCGCAACTGGAACCCGCGCTGCGCAACGGCCTGGCGGGGGCGCTGCAAGTTGGCGACGATGGCGTGGTTTATGCGCCCAATGCTGCGCGCTGGCTGCTGGCCCATGGCGGTCAAAGCTCAAGGCATACGCAGGGCATCAGCGTACTGCACGCACAAGTCAGCACACTGGAAGATGGCCGGGTATGTTTGTCCGACGGCAGCAAGCGAAGTGCCCCGGACATCGTGCTGGCTGCGGGCTTGCGCGCCAGCGCGCTATGCCCCGACATACCGCTGCAAGCCAAAAAAGGACACCTCGCCATCAGCGCGCGCTACCCCCGCATGGTGCGCCACCAGTTGGTGGAGCTGGGCTATGTCAAAAGCGCACACCAAAGCAGTGGCACCTCGGTGGCCTTCAATGTGCAGTCGCGCCCAACCGGGCAATTGCTCATCGGCTCATCGCGCCAATTTGACAACACCGACAGCGCTATCGAGCCGGTCATTCTGGCGCGTATGCTGCGGCGCGCCAGCGACTACCTGCCCTCCCTGGGTGACATGCACATCATCCGAACTTGGGCCGGGTTTCGGGCCGCTACACCGGACGGCTTGCCGCTGATCGGCCCGCATCCGCAACACCCTGGCTTGTGGTTGGCGCTGGGCCACGAAGGCCTGGGCGTGACCACCGCCACCGCCACCGCGCAACTGATTGCATCGGGCATTTGCGCCAGTGCCTGCTCGCTCGATGGCAGCGCCTACCTGCCCGCGCGGCTCATGCAAAGCGCATGAACACCAACCAAGCCGTGGTGCGTTTCCAGCTCAACGGCTTGGCCGCGCAAGTGCCCGTGGGCACCAGCCTAGCGGCCGCCTTGTACCACTGTGGTGATGGCATCGCGCGCACATCGGTCAGCGGGCAAGCGCGTGCGCCCTTCTGCGGTATGGGTGTGTGCCAGGAATGCCGCGTGCTGGTCAACGGTCAGAGCCAACTGGCCTGTCAAACCCTGTGCGCGCCGGGCATGGTGGTGGAAAGCGGCGCCGCATGTTGAAGGCCGCCATGCCGGCGCAAAATTCCCATCCAGCGCACCGCGTCTGCGCGCTCTTGATCGTCGGCGCAGGGCCTGCCGGTTTGTCCGCCGCCCTGGCTGCAGCGCCGGCGGGCCGCAGCATCGTGGTGCTGGACGACAACCCCGCCCCCGGCGGTCAGGTATGGCGCAGCGGCGCAGGCGCACCGCCGCCCGACGTATTGCAGGATTTGCAACATGCCTTGGCGCGCTACCCGCATGTGCGCATCAGCTGCGCTAGCCGCGTGGTGGCCGCGCAAGGCAGCCACGCGCTGCTGCTGGAGAGCGCCGACAGTGCCTGGGTGCAGGGCTTTGAGCAACTGATTCTGTGTACCGGCGCGCGCGAGCTCTTGCTGCCCTTTCCCGGCTGGACGCTGCCCGGCGCTACCGGTGCCGGTGGTTTGCAAGCGCTGATTAAAAGCGGGCTGCCGGTGCGCGGCCAGCGCATTGTGGTGGCCGGCAGCGGGCCCTTGCTGTTGGCGGCAGCAGCCAGCGCCACACAAGCGGGCGCGCAGGTTCTGCGCGTGGCCGAGCAAAGCCCCTGGCGGCAGGTGGCCGCCTTTGGCGCAGGCTTGCTGCGCTGGCCGGGCAAGCTGGCGCAAGCGGCCAGGCTGCTGCACCTGTCCTACCGCTGCGACAGCTATGTACTCTCGGCCCAGGGCCAGGACCGAATACAAAGCGTGCGGCTACGCCAAGGCGCGCAGACCTACCATCTGGACTGCGACCGTCTGGCCGTGGGCTACGGCTTGGTTCCTAATGTGGAACTAGGCCGTCTGCTGGGCTGCGCCACGCGGCGCACCACCCTGAATGGCCTGGCCTTGCAGGTGGACGCCAAGCAAGCCACCAGCGTGCCGCATATTTTTGCAGCAGGGGAATGTACCGGCGCCGGCGGTGCCGAACGGGCCATGGCCGAGGGCCATTGTGCGGGCCTAGCTGCTATCGGGCAGCGGGCCTCTGCGTCGCGCCTACGCATGCGCGCACACTGGCAGAACTTTGCCGACCGTGTGGACAAGCACTTCGCGCTGCGCTCCGAACTGCGCCAACTGGCGCATAGCGACACCTTGCTTTGCCGCTGCGAAGACGTGGCTTATGGCAGCGTGGCAGGATGCAGTGGCTGGCACGACGCCAAGCTGCACCAGCGCTGCGGCATGGGTGCCTGCCAGGGTCGTATCTGCGGCGCGGCAGCGCAGTATCTTTTTGGCTGGGACGCACCGGCCCTGCGCCCGCCGCTCACCCCGGCTCGCATGTCCACACTGGCCCTGGCCAGCGAAGACCCCGGCGCCCTGCCATGAGCATGCCGGCCCAGCCGCTCGCGCGCCGGCCCATGCCCATAAACTACTGCATCCGCCAGGGCGCTGCGCGAGCCGTGCGGCGGGCTAAAAATTAAACTATGTCCACCAAAAGACCCGCCACGCGCATAGAGCCCAAACGCCGGGCGGCAGACCTGGCTTACGACCGCATCGAAGCGCTGATCTCCGAGCTGAAAATCGCGCCTGGCTCGGCCGTGGTGGAAAGCGAAATGGCCGATATGACCCAACTGGGCCGCACCCCGGTGCGCGAGGCGCTGATGCGCATGACGGCCAGCGGCCTGATCGTGAAACAACCCCGGCGCGGTTTGAGCGTATCCACCATCGATGTGTTAGACCACCTTAACCTGATAGAAACCCGCCGCGCCCTGGAGCGTCTGATTGCAGTCAGCTCGGCCCGACACGCCAGCCCAGAGCAGCGTAAAAACCTGGTGCGCTGCGCCGAAAAAATGATCAAGGCAGGGGCTACCGGCAACCTGGACCAGTACATGTCCGCCGACCAGGATCTAGACCACGTAAACCACGCCGCCTGCGGTAACCGCTCAGCCGTCAAAGCCGTGGTGCCCCTGATCGTGCAATGCCGCCGCTTCTGGTACCGCTACCAGGCCGAGGGCGAAATCAGCGAAGGCGCGCGCTTTCACATGGTGCTGGCTGAGGCCGTAGCCTCCGGCCATGAAGCCCAAGCCGCAGACGGTGCCAGCCAACTCATGGACTATCTGGAGCGCTTTGCGCGGCGAGTGATTAACGTGTACGTGGCCACGCAGCCGCCGCAAAAGTCGGCCTGAAGCACTCTATGGCCTGGACGGTGTCGCGTGCGGTGCTGCGCTGAACGCCAGCGCCTTGTCAAAGCCCGCCGTACTGGTCGCGCAGCAGGTTTTTTTGGACCTTGCCCATGGCGTTGCGCGGCAGTTCAGGCACCAGCAGGCACTGCTTGGGCACCTTGAAGTTAGCCAGTTTGGCTTTCAGGCTGGCCAAGATATGCGCCGGCTCAGGGGCTGCGCCAGGTTTGGCGATCACCAGGGCCAGGCCAACCTCGCCAAAATCAGCATGCGCCACGCCAATGACCGCGCTTTCCGCCACGCCGGGCAGTTCATTGATGTAGGCCTCAATCTCGGCCGGGTAGACGTTGTAGCCGCCGCTGATGATCAGGTCTTTGCTGCGGCCCACGATAGTCACATAGCCGGTCGCGTCTATGCGACCGACATCGCCAGTCTTGAAGAAGCCGTCAGCGCTGAATTCTTCCGCGGTTTTTTCTGGCATGCGCCAATAGCCCTTGAAGACGTTTGGCCCGGCCACCTCAATGCTGCCAATCTGATCGACCGGCAGAGGGTGCCCGGCTTCGTCGACGACCCGCAGTCGCACACCGGGCAGTGGCCGTCCCACGGTACCACCGCGGCGCTCGCCCTCGCTTGCAAAATAAGGGTTGGAGGTGAGCATGATGGTCTCGCTCATGCCGTAACGCTCCACAATGGTGTGGCCGGTTTGGCGCTGCCACTGCGCAAAGGTTTCTAGCAGCAGGGGCGCAGAGCCTGCGACAAAAAGACGCATGTGCCGCACCGCTTGGGCATTGAGTTCGGGCTCGGCCAACAGCCGCACATACAGGGTAGGAACGCCCATGAACACTGTGGCGCGCGGCATGGCTTGGAGCACCAAGCGGGGTTCAAATCTGTTGAGCCAAATCATCTTGCTGCCGTTGAGCAGGGCGCCATGCAGTGCGACAAACAAGCCGTGCACATGAAAAATCGGCAGGGCGTGAATCAGCACATCGCCCCCCGCCTGGGGGCTGCGCCAGCCCCAACAGGTTTTAAGTACCTGGGCATTGCTGAGCAGATTGCCATGGGTCAGCATGGCGCCCTTGCTGCGGCCGGTGGTACCACTGGTGTAGAGGATGGCCGCGAGCTCGTCGGCGGCGCGCAGCACCACTGCCTGCTGGTCAGCACAGTGGGTAGCACGCTGCAACAGCGAGCCGGTGCGATCATCATTGAGCGTGAACACATGAGCAACGCCGGCCTTGAAAGCAATTTTGCTTACCCAACCAAAGTTTTTGCCGGTACAGACCACCACTGCCGGTTCGGCATTGGCAATAAAGTACGCCATCTCAGCGCTTTGGTAGGCGGTGTTAAGCGGCAAAAATACCAGGCCGGCACGCAGCGTAGCAAGGTAGAGCAGCATCGCCTCGACCGACTTATCGACCTGGGCCGCAAGCCGAGCGCCGGCAGGCAGTTGCAGCGAGACCAGCAGGTTGGCCAGCATGGCGCTGGCCCGTTCAAGGTCGCGCCAGCTGTAGTTCAAACCGGTGTCGGTCTCGACAGCTACACCATCAAGGTCAGACGGAAACCCGCCGCGCAGGGCGCTGAAAAGATTCCCCTGCAGGGGGCTGTTCGGTATCTGGGCGGAGGTTGGCATAGTCAGTGTCTACTTGGGCTCAAACGGCAGGCCCAGCCCGGGGCTGAACCGCCCGCCCGGGGCGGGGAACCCGCTCGCTTTGGAAGCTCAGTCCAGTTTAGCGCCCGAAACTTTGACCACGGCGGCCCAGCGCTTGATCTCGGCGCTGACAAAACCGCCAAACTGCACCGGGCTGAGGGTGCCAAATTCGGCGCCGTTGCTGGCCCAGATTGCTTTGAGCTCATCCGTGGCGACTGCGCGCTGGATTTCCTCAACAATGCGCGATTGCACATCGGCAGGCGTACCCTTGGGTGCCCACAGTCCGTACCAGGTGGTGACGGTGTAGTCGCCCAGGCCGAGTTCGGCGGCGCAGGGCACCTCGGGGAAGGCCGGGTTGCGTTTGCCGCCCGACACCATCAGCGCCCGTATGCGCCCGCCCTTGATGTGCCCGGATGAAGAGCCCAGGCCATCAAACATCATGTCTACCTGGCCGCTGATCAGGTCGCGCAGCGCCGGCCCCGCGCCGGTGTAGGGAATGTGGGTGATTAAAGTACCGGTCATTTGCTTGAACAACTCGCCCGCCAAATGGTGCGAGGTACCGGTGCCGGCTGAGCCGTAGTTCAGCTGCCCCGGACTAGCCTTGAGCTGGGCTAAAAAACCTTTGAAGTCACCGCTCACGCTTTTCGGATTGACCACCAGCACCTGCGGCACATTGGCCACCAGAGCAATCGGTACAAAGTCTTTTTCGATGTCGTAATCAAGCTTGGGGTACATCGATGGCGCGATGGTGTGGTGAACCGCGCCCATGAACAGGGTGTAGCCGTCAGGTGCGGCCTTGGCCGCCACGCCGGCACCCAATGTGCCGCCGGCGCCGCCGCGGTTGTCGATCACCATGGTCTTGCCGGTCTGCTTGGCAAACTGTGCCGACAACGGTCGGGCAAAGGTGTCGGTACCGCCACCGGGCGGGAACGGCACCACCAGGTTGACCGGTTTGGTCGGCCACGCCGATTGCGCGCGTCCGCTCAGCGGCCAGGCCAGGGCCAGGGCAGAGGCCAGACGCAGGGCTTCGCGGCGGCGGCTCGAGAAATGCAATGGGTTTGTCATGTTTGTCGCCTATCTTGGTTTTATGAAAATCACTGTCACACGCTTGATTCTATGCAACAGCACTCGGGCCAAACATCGGCCGGGGTACTAAGGCCCTGCTGCGCTGCGACCAGCATCTGCAAGCCTGGCCCACCACCATAAAACTAAACCCCCGAGAACCATGGGCACACACAGCCACTGGCCCATGCTCAGACCTAAGGACAAGAGTCCGAGGTGGGCATCTGGCTCCCGAAAAAATTCCACCACAAAACGCAGCACCCCGTAGCCGATCAAAAACGCCGCGGCCACCTGGCCTTGGGCGCGCTGGCGCCGCGCATAAAGCCACAGCAAGATAAACAGCAGCAGACCCTCAAGGAAAAACTGGTACACCTGAGACGGGTGCCGCGGCAGATCACCAGCACCCCGAAACACCATACCCCATGGCAGTTCGGGGTCGGCCAACCGCCCCCATAACTCGCCGTTGAGAAAGTTGCCAAAACGCCCCGCCGCCAGCCCGGTGGGAACGCAGGGCGCAACAAAATCTGCCACCTGCAGCCAGGGCCTGCCCCGCGAGCGTGCGAACCACAGCATCGCCACGATGACGCCCAGCATGCCGCCATGAAAACTCATGCCGCCCTGCCAGACCGCCAGCACCTCCAGTGGATGCGACAAGTAATAGGCCGGCTTGTAAAAAACACAGTAACCGAGCCGTCCGCCCGCCACCACCCCCATGACACCCAGAAACAAAATGTCCTCAACATCGCTGGGGGACCAGACCTTCTGAGCGCCCAGGCCCGCAAAGGGTCGGTGCCGCAGCCGCAGCCTGCCCAAGAATAAAAACAGGCCAAAAGCCGCCAGGTAGGTCAAACCGTACCAGTGCACGGCAAGCGGCCCGAGGCGCAAGGCAACCGGATCAATGGCGGGGTGTATCAGCATGGCTCAATTGTGCCTGCAGGCAAGCCCAAGAAGCGCCGGGAGGGGCCAGCTAAAATCGGAACACCTCAACCGTCCGAACCCTGCTGCCATGAGCGAAACCAAAGTTATCCCCTTGCGCCCAGCCAATTCGCGCAGCCGCAACATCACCGAGGGCAAGTCTCGCGCGCCCAACCGATCCATGTACTACGCCATGGGCTATGAGGCAGACGACTTCAAAAAACCGATGGTCGGCGTGGCCAATGGCCACAGCACCATCACGCCCTGTAACTCCGGCTTGCAGAAACTGGCCGACGCGGCGATTGCCGGCATTGAAGAGGCCGGCGGCAACGCCCAGGTGTTTGGTACCCCCACCATCTCGGACGGTATGGCCATGGGCACCGAGGGCATGAAGTACTCGCTGGTCAGCCGCGAGGTGATTTCCGACTGCATCGAAACCTGCGTGCAGGGCCAGTGGATGGACGGCGTGGTGGTAGTTGGCGGCTGCGACAAGAACATGCCCGGCGGCCTGATGGGCATGCTGCGCGCCAATGTGCCGGCCATTTATGTCTACGGCGGCACGATTTTGCCCGGCCATTACCAGGGAAAAGACCTCAACATCGTCAGTGTTTTTGAGGCCGTGGGCGAAAACGCTGCCGGCAAACTCAGCGACGCCGACCTGCTGGAGATTGAGCGCCGCGCCATCCCGGGCACCGGCTCATGCGGCGGCATGTACACCGCGAACACCATGTCCTCGGCCTTTGAGGCGCTGGGCATCTCCCTGCCCTACTCGAGCACTATGGCTAACCCGCATGACGAAAAGCTCAACTCCGCGCGAGAGTCGGCCAAGGTGCTGGTGGAGGCCATCAAAAAAGACATCAAGCCGCGCGACATCGTGACGCGCAAGTCGATCGAGAACGCAGTGGCGGTGATCATGGCCATCGGCGGCTCAACCAACGCGGTGCTCCACTTCCTGGCGATCGCCCACGCTGCCGAGGTCGAATGGACGATTGACGACTTTGAGCGCGTGCGCGTCAAAACCCCCGTGCTGTGCGACCTCAAACCCAGCGGCAAGTACCTGGCGGTTGATTTGCATCTTGCAGGCGGCATCCCGCAGGTCATGAAGACCCTGCTGGCCGCGGGCCTGTTGCATGGCGATTGCCTGACCATCAGTGGCCAGAGCATTGCCGAAGTTCTCAAAGACATTCCGGACGCGCCGCGGGCCGACCAAGACGTGATCCGCCCCATTGAGCGCCCAATGTATGCGCAGGGACATCTGGCCATCCTCAAAGGCAACCTGAGCCCCGAGGGCGCGGTGGCGAAGATCACCGGCCTCAAGAATCCGGTTATGACCGGTCCGGCAAGGGTGTTTGACGACGAGCAGTCTGCGCTGACTGCCATCCTGGCCAACAAAATTGTGCCGGGCGACGTGATGGTTTTGCGCTACCTGGGCCCCAAGGGCGGCCCAGGCATGCCCGAAATGCTTGCACCCACCGGCGCCCTGGTGGGCCAGGGCCTGGGTGAGTCGGTCGGCCTGATCACCGATGGCCGTTTTTCTGGTGGCACCTGGGGTATGGTGGTGGGCCATGTGGCGCCCGAGGCAGCGGTGGGCGGCACCATCGCATTCATTCAGGAGGGCGACTCGATCACCATTGACTCGCACCAGTTGCTGCTGCAACTCAATGTCAGCGAGGCCGAAATCGCCCGCCGGCGCGCCAACTGGACTGCCCCGGCGCCGCGCTACACCCGGGGCGTTCAAGCCAAATTTGCCTTCAACGCATCAACGGCCAGCAAGGGCGCTGTGCTGGACAACTACTGAAGCGACAAAAAACTGCAATACTTGGCTTAAGTCTCGGCTCCCAACAGGCCAGGGATTCCTTAAGGACCCAAAACCAACATGATCAAACAAACACTCTATGGG
>SHXM01000002.1 GCA_009693325.1 Rhodoferax sp. | reverse complement strand
ACTTTGCCACCCATTTCTTGTTTGTCATGCGGCGCAGCTTTCGGGTTTATCGCTTCGACCGTGAGGCGCAGGCTTTTTGGTGGCTGATGCTGGGCAGCGTGCTCTTGGTGGCCTATTTTCTGTGGCGTGAGAACACCTATGCCGAGTTTTTGACGGCGCTGCGCTTCGCAGCGTTCAATGTTGTGTCAATTGCCACCACCACGGGCCTGACCACCACTGATTACAACAAGTGGCCGATGTTCGCGCCGGTGCTCATGATTTTTTTGTCCTGCTTCGCCACGTGTGCCGGTTCAACCGGCGGGGGCATCAAGATGGTGCGGGCCCAGCTGCTGGGCAAGCAAAGCTACGGCGAAATCCGCCGGCTGATTCATCCACGCTTGCAAGTCGTGGTCAAGCTCAACAACCAAATCGTTGAACGCAGTGTGCTGCATTCTGTACTGGCTTTTGTATCAGTCTACGGCGCGACCATTATTTTTCTCACTCTGCTGATGCTGTTCAGCGGGTGTGACGTGGTCACCGCCCTGACAGCCATTGTGGCGTGCATCAACAACATGGGCCCAGGTCTCAATTTGGTCGGTCCGGCGACAACCTTTGCGGTGCTGAGTGATTTTCAGACCTGGCTGTGCACCCTGGCGATGTTGCTGGGGCGGCTTGAACTGTTCACATTACTGGTGCTGCTCAGCCCGGAGTTTTGGCGCCACTGATAGCGGGAGTTTTCGCGCCGCAGTCGATAATCGCTGGCCATGGATCTCATCACCTTTTTGCTCGATTTTATTTTGCATGTGGACAAGTACCTCGAGGCCTTTGTGCGCAACTACGGCTGGTGGGTGTATGCCCTGCTTTTTATGGTTATTTTTGTCGAAACCGGGCTTGTGGTGATGCCATTTTTGCCGGGGGACTCGCTGCTGTTTGTGGTGGGCGCGATGTGTGGTGTAGGTTTGATGAGCTACCCGCTATCGGTCAGCCTGCTGCTGTTGGCAGCGGTGCTGGGCAACCAGACCAACTACGCGCTGGGTCGCCATTTTGGGCCCAAGGTGTTTGGCTGGTCAGACTCGCGTTTTTTCAACAAGGCCGCGTTTGACCGAACCCACGCTTTCTATGAACGCTATGGCGGCATCACCATCGTCGCCGCGCGTTTCATGCCTTTTGTGCGCACCTTTGCACCCTTTGTGGCCGGCGTGGCGCAGATGACCCGGCGCAAGTTCACTTTTTATGATGTCAGCGGCGGCGCCCTGTGGGTGGTGGGCATCATCACGGTCGGCTATTTCTTTGGCAATATCGGGTTTGTGAAGGCCCACTTGGACAAAATCATCTGGGCCATGATTTTGATTCCCGGCTTGCTGGTGCTGTGGGGGGCAAGAACCTCAAATCGGCCCGCAGCAGCAGTGAAGCCATCGTGAAGCGGCCCCAGGCTCAGGCTGGGCTGGCGGTTGCAACCGCGCCGCTTATGAAAGTCTGGCGGCGCTGGCTGTTGCTGCCGAGCCTGGTCGCGCTGCTGGTGCTCAGCGGGCCACGCAATGATTTCGGCGAGCGCGAGCCCACACCGCGGCCGCCACCGCCGGATGACATCGCCGCCCTTGACGCCTGGCTGAGCGCCAGCGAGGCCGCCTTCACCGACCTTCGCCCGGGTAGCGCCAAGGGGATTGTTTGGTACGGAACCGAGCAGCGGCGCAGGCCCTGGTCGGTGGTTTACCTGCACGGTTTTTCGGCCAACCGTATGGAGACTTTCCCCCTGGCCGAGCAGGTCGGTCAGGCGCTTGGCGCCCATGTGTTTTACACCCGACTGAGCGGCCATGGCCGCTCCGGTGCTGCGATGGCAGAACCCCGTGTGCAGGACTGGATGGCCGACGCCTTGGAGGCCCTGCGCATCGGGCAGGTGCTGGGTGACAGGGTGCTGCTTGTGAGTTGCTCCACTGGCTCCACGCTGGCCACCTGGTTGGGCAGCTCCCCTTGGGCTAGCGAGCTCGACGCCCATGTTTTTTTATCGCCCAATTTCGGACCTAAAGACTGGCGCGCCGAACTGCTCAACTGGCCCTGGGGACGTCAACTGGCGCTGGCGCTGGAAGGGGAGAGTCGCAGCTGGTCGCCGCAGTCCGAGGCCGAGGCCCAGGCTTGGACGACGCGCTACCCAACCCGCTCGGTCTTTCCGATGATGGCGCTGGTCAAGGGTGTTCGCGACAGCGACCTGGTTGGGTTCCGGGCGCCCCTGCTGCTGCTCTACAGCGAGCAGGACGAGACCGTCAGCACCGCCCAAATCAAGACCGCCTTTGGCCGATTGGGCTCGCAGGAAAAACGGCTGTTGCCTGTGACCTACAGCCAAAGTCCTGGCCAGCATGTGCTGGCTGGCGCCATCAAAGACCCGGCGGCGGTGGCACCCATGGCGCAGGACATTGTTCAGTGGGTGCAAACCTTGTTGCGCTAGTGCCGCGGCTGCTTGTCCGTGCCATTGCGAATCTCCGCGAAGGGTCAATATATCCATCCGGGCTAATTTCCAGGATAAAACGGCGCTATCACAGTTGCCGCCAGCAAAAGCCAAGCCGCTTTGTGGTGTGAGCAAGCCAGCATATCTGCTCTATCTCAGAGTGCGGGCGAAGTTGCGGATGTCGCTTATCAAATGCTCCGGTTGCTCCATAGCTGCAAAATGTCCACCTCGAGGCATCTGAGTCCAGCGTTGGACGTTGTACATGCGTTCGACGTAAGTGCGTGGTGGCCAGGCCAGCATTTCCGCGGGAAACAAGGCGCAGGCGGTGGGTACCTCAACTCGCTTACCGTGGCTTGATAAGGTTCGCCCACCTTCCTCGCGCCGACCGTAGTAGATCCAAGACGCCGTGTTGAAAGTCCGAGTCGCGACATACACCATGATGTTGGTCAGCAAGACGTCTTTGCTGTGGGCGCTTTCAACGTCATCGCCTTGAGTGTCAGACCAAGAAGTGAATTTCTCAACAATCCAAGCCGCAACACCTACCGGGCTGTCCATCATGGCGTAGCTGAGAGTCTGGGGCTTGGTGGTCTGTTGAGTCCGGTAACCCTCTTCCATCACTTGGTCTTCCTTGAACCGTTTTTCCCAAGCGGCTTCCTCGTCTGTCTGCGGGCCTCCCGGATGATGCATGGTCATGCAATTGAGGTGGATGGCCCGGCAAGCTGGCGCGTGGTCGAAACCGAGCCAACTCGAAATTCCAGCACCCCAGTCGCCACCTTGGGCGAGATAGCTGTCATAGCCCAATACGTCAGTCATGAGAGAGGCGAAGACTCCAGCCATCTTGCGCGGCCCATAGGGGCGTGGTGGCCTGCCAGAAAATCCGAATCCCGGCAGCGATGGCGCAACCACGTCAAACGCATCCTCGATGCGACCGCCAAATCGCTCGGGATGCGCCAGCGGCTCAATAACCTTTAAAAATTCGACGATCGACCCCGGCCAACCGTGGCTAATGATCAAGGGCATTGGGGCCGGGCCGCTGCCTTTTTCATGGATGAAATGGAGGTCGATCCCTTTGACCGAGGCCTTAAATTGAGGCCATCGATTGATGGCTGCCTCTTGCTTGCGCCAGTCAAACTCGTTGACCCAATAGGCACAGAGTTCCTTCATGTAGCTGAGATTTGTGCCGTATTGCCACCCCCCGTCGTCTGGCATCTCGTGCCATGGATAGTTGGCAACGGCGTTTTTGATGCCGGCCAGGGTTTCGTCGGGAATATTTATCTGAAAACTGTGAATATCGTTCATTGAGGATCTCTCAGGGTTCTGTCGCAGCAAGCAATTTACGCGGAAATTCCTTCATCAAGGCTAATCTTATCCAGGCGGGTGATGCCGCCTGAAACTGTGGCTAGATAAGGGCTATGGACAAGGAAGCAGAGCGACAATGCCCGTCAATGCGTCGCCTGCACCCAAGCAGCGACGCCCAAGCCCTCGCCCAAGCTGAGCGCCAAAGTGGAGGGCTGTATTTTCTGTAGAGCGGGCCTGGCCTCCTGCGGTTGGCGACCGCTTGGCTCGAACCTCTCGGCCCGCAATTTGCCGCCGTATCATCGGCGGGACCTGAAAGTTTTTGAACCAACCAAGCGAGACCCAAGATGATTCAACAATTCAACCGCCGTGAGTGGCTGCAGGCGAGTGCCGGACTGGCCGCTGGCTTGCTGGGGGCAAAAGCCATGGCCCAAACCGCTTGGCCGACCAAGCCCTTGCGCCTGGTCGTGCCCTTTGCGCCTGGCGGCAGTTCGGAAATTGTGGCGCGTGCAGTCGCTGGTGAAATGTCCAAAACTTTGGGTCAGAACATGTTCGTCGAGAACAAGCCCGGCGCGGCAGGCAACATCGCCATGCAGGAGGTGGCTAACAGCAGCGATGAGCACACGCTGATTCTTGGCCACATCGGCACACTGGCGGTCAACCCCTATATCTTCGACAAGCTGCCCTACGACCCGGCGCGGGATTTCACCTCAATCACGCTGGTCTCCAAGGTGCCTAGCCTGTATGTGGTCCACCCCGATTTGCCGGTGAAGAACCTCACCGAGTTCATGGCCTATGCCAAGAGCCGGCCGGGCCGACTGAACTACGGCTCAGCGGGCAATGGCAGCGCCGGTCACCTGGCGTTTGAGTACCTCAAACTGGTCGGCGAGATCTTTGTGCTGCATGTGCCCTACCGCGGCACCGGCCCGATGCTGACCGACTTGATGGCCGGGCGTTTGGACGCCGCCTCGGTGGGTGCGCCGGCCTTGATGGGTTTCATCAGGGCTGGAAAATTGCGATGTATCGCCACCGGCACGACGCAACGGCTGGCGCAGCTCCCGGATGTTCCTACCGTGGCTGAGCAGGGTTTCAAGGGTTTTGAGATGACCCAATGGTATGGTTTGCTGGCCCCGGCGAAATGGCCCAAGGCGAATATTGCCAAGCTCGAAGTGGAGGCTATCAAGGCTGTGCGCGGCAGCCTGGTCAAGGAGAGGTTGGCCCAGGACACGGCTCTTGCGGTTGGCAACACCGGGGCTGAATTCGATGCCTTCATCAAAGCCGAGCAGGCTCGCTGGAAACCGGTGATCCTGCGCGCCCAAATCAAGCCAGAAGGCGTTTGAGCCAGCGCCACAAGGTGTGGCGCAGCGACAGGCTTGCCTGACCAGCACTGTCACAGGGTGCGTTTGCGCGCCAGCGGTGGGTTTTTGGCGAAGTACAACAGAATGCTGCGCAGCAGTGCATCGGCCAGTTGCTCTTGATAGGCCTCGGTGTTGAGCCGGGCTTCTTCCTCGGGGTTGCTGATAAAAGCCGCCTCCACCAGCACGCTGGGTATTTCTGGTGCCTTGAGCACCGCAAAGGCCGCCTGTTCGACCTGCGCTTTGTGCAGTTTGCCAACCCGGCCGATCTCGCCGAGCATGGTTTTGCCTGCGCGCAGACTGTCCTTGATTTGTGCGCTGATGCTCATGTCGTGCAGCGCATGCATGACCTGGGGCTCGCGCGCACCGACATTAAGACCGCCGATCCGGTCGGCCTTGTTTTCTTTGTCGGCCATCCAGCGCGCTGCGCTGCTGGAGGCACCGCCTTGGCTGAGCGCGAATACGCTCGCACCCTGGGGCCTTGGCGTGAAAAAAGCGTCGGCGTGCAGGCTGATGAACAGGTCTGCTTGCACTCTTTGTGCTTTGGCCACCCGGGCTTGCAATGGCACGAAGAAATCGGCGTCGCGGGTTAAAAAGGCCCGCAGGGGGTTGCCGTTGATCTGCGCTGCATTGATGCGCTCTCGCAGGCGCAGGGCGAGTTGGAGCACCACGTCTTTCTCGCGGGTGCCGGCCGGTCCGATGGCGCCAGGGTCCTCGCCGCCGTGACCGGGGTCAAGGGCCACGATGATCAGGCGGTCGGCGGCCTGCTGTGTCGAGTTGTCAGTCGCCGGTGCCGGGGCTGACTTGTTTTGCTGGCGTGCAATCAATTCGCCCAGCGGGTCGGGGGCTGGCAGCGGGGTCGGATTGACTTTGAGTCGCTCGTTGATCAGCGCGAGCAGCGGATCCTCAACCCGAGTGGGGTAGAGGTCAAGCAGCAGTCGGTGCCGATAAGCTGCCACTGGCGGCAGCGTGAACACTTGCGGCGTGACGCCTTGCTTGAATTCGAGCAGCAGCCGGACCACGCCGGGCGCCTGTTGGCCGATCTGGATACTGGCGATGTTCGGGTCGTCTCGGCCCAGTTTGGGCACTAGGTCGCGCAGGGTGGCATCCAGAGCCACGCCGTCTATGTCCAGGCTCAGGCGGGGCGGGTCAGTCAGCAAGGTTTGTCGCACCTTGAGCTCCACATCAGACTCGATCGTGATGCGCGAGTAATCTGGCGCCGGCCACAGCCGCACTGCCAAAATGGTGGTCGCACGGGCCAGCGACAGCCACAGCGCCGACAGGCCAAAGCTGGCCCAGCGCAGGAGATCGCGCCGTTTCATGTCGCGCTGTCCAAATTGGGACTTGCAGCCAGGACGCGGCTGCACAGCGCCAGTCCAATGGCACTCTGGGGCGTGAGCATGACCTGGCGTCGCTCGTCGAGCTGCACCGACAACTCCAGCACCAGGTCGGCACGTGGCAGGTAGCCACCGGCCTGCTGTGGCCACTCCACGAGTTTGAGCCCCGGGCTGGCAAAAATATCGCGAAAACCGGCATCGGCAAATTCGCTCGGATCCGAAAAGCGGTAAAAATCAAAATGCCAGATATTCAAGTCTGGCAGCTCGTAGGGCTCAACGACGGCATAGGTGGGGCTTTTGATGCGGCCGGTAATGCCCAAAGCTTGCAGCAGGTAGCGCACCAGGGTTGTCTTGCCCGCACCGAGTTCGCCACGCAATTCAATCACGGCGCTGCACAAGGCCGGCTCGCCCGCCAGCGCCGCAGCCAAGCGCGCCGTGGCCGACTCATCGTCCAGGCTCAGGGTTTCTACAATGTTGGCGTGGTCTCGCCCAAAGTTCTCAGTCACGGTTATCCATTGGTCTTGAGCATTCGGGCCTGGGCCCGGGAACTCGGATTCTCCCAAATTGGCGTGGCTGGTGTGGATTTGTCTTCGGCAGAGCCGGGCCTGCTGGCATGGCTGCAAGCCGGCTGGCATGGCGACATGCATTACATGGCAGCCCATGGCCTCAAGCGTGCCCGCCCCGCCGAATTGGTGCCCGGTACGCTGAGCGTGATCACCGCGCGAATGGATTACCTGCAGGCGCACAGCCCGCCAGACTGGCAGGCGCAAGAACTCGCTCGGCTGCAGCGCCCTGGCGAGGCGGTGGTGTCGCTCTATGCCCGCGGCCGCGATTACCACCGGGTGCTGCGCCAGCGTTTGCAAAGCCTGAGCGAACGCATTGCAGCCAGCGTGGGACCACTGGGGCACCGGGTGTTCACGGATTCGGCGCCAGTGCTGGAAGCCGAGTTGGCAGCGCGTAGCGGCCAGGGCTGGCGTGGCAAGCACACTCTGGTGCTCAACCGCGAGGCCGGTTCGCTGTTTTTTTTGGGCGAGATTTATGTTGACCTGGCCTTGCCTGCGACCGAGCCGGTGTCGGACCATTGCGGCAGTTGCACGGCCTGCCTGGATGTTTGCCCGACCCAGGCCATTGTCGCGCCACACCGGCTCGACGCCAGGCGCTGCATCTCTTACCTGACCATCGAGCATGCTGGCCCGATTCCGCCGGACTTGCGCCCGCTCATGGGCAACCGCATTTATGGCTGCGACGATTGCCAGCTGGTGTGCCCCTGGAACCGCTATGCCCAGCGCAGCGCTCTGCCAGACTTTGATGAGCGCCAGGGGCTGGTGGGCCAACAGCTCGTGACGCTGCTGGACTGGTCCGAGGCCGATTTTTTGCGCCTGACCGAGGGCAGCCCGATCCGGCGCATCGGCCATGAGCGCTGGCTTCGCAACCTGGCCGTGGCCTTGGGCAATGCCCTGCGTGCGGCCACGCCCGAGGCTGCCGTACCCTGGCGCGCGGCCTTGCAGCGCCGCATCGACCACCCCAGCAGCCTGGTGCGCGAGCACGTGGCCTGGGCCCTGCAACAATTACCGGCCGTGCCGACATGACCAAGGACCTGCCATGCGCCCCTGTGAGCTGCTGATCATTGACCCGCAAAACGATTTTCTGGACATCGAGGGTGCGGCGCTGCCGGTGCCCGGCGCCGGTGCCGACATGATGCGCCTGGCCGACTGGCTGCAGCAGCACCGCGCGGCCGTGCAGGCCATCACCGTGACCCTGGACTCGCACGCCAGCGTGGGCATTGAGCGCACCAGCTTCTGGTTACAAGCCGATGGCAGCGCTGCTGCACCCTTCAGCCTGGTGACGGCGACGGCGGTGCGCGCCGGCCAATGGCGCCCGCGTGATGCCGGGCGTAGCGCCGCGGTGCTGGCCTATCTGGATGCGCTGGAGGCGCCGGGCCAGCGCCAACTGGTGGTCTGGCCGGTGCATTGCGTATTGGGCACCTGGGGCCATAACATCCATGCCGGCTTGGCCAGCAGCATCGCCAACTGGGAAATGCACAGCGGGCAGCTGTGCGACAAGGTGCTCAAGGGCCAGAACCCGATGACCGAGCAGTACAGCGCTTTTCGTGCCGAGGTGCCGCGTGCGGATGACCCGCGCACCGGGCTAAATTTGCGGCTGATGGCGCGCCTAGCCGCTGGCTCGGGGCTGCTGCTGGTGGCCGGCGAGGCGCTCAGCCATTGCGTGGCGGCGTCGGTGCAAGACATGCTGGCCCACCTGCCACCCGCACGACTGCGCCAGACCCTGCTGCTGAGCGACTGCATGAGCCCAGTGGCCGGTTTTGAGGCGGCCGGCCAAGCCTTTTTGGCACAGGCACGCTCTGCTGGCATTCGCACCGCGACGCTCAGCGAATTGCCAGCCCTGCTCTGACCTGCCCCAGCCCCAGCCCCAGCCCCAGCCATGCTGGCCCGAATTCGTCCTGCCCGCCCCCGATCAGGTCGAAAGCAGGCCGCAGCGGGAATCCAGGAAGTCATGGATCCGCACTGCAGCCGCGGATGGCGGCTTCGAGGTAGCGCCCCGGTTCTGGCCAGAGGTGTCGCGTCTGGAGGACTTGGTGGGCGGGAAGCTAGCTTCAGCCTGACAGGCCTCTGAGGGTGCCCAGTGCGAAGGGCAGGCTCAGCATGCCGAGCAGGGTGGACAGGGTCACCAGGGCGGCTACGTGGGCGCCGTCGTAGCCCATGCGGGCTGCCAGCACATAGGCGCTGGAGGCAGTGGGCAGGGCTGAGAATGCCAGCAGCACGGTGGTTTGAATTGCATCCAGGCCAAACAGGGCGGCAAAGCCCAGGGCGGCCAGGGGCAGCAACACATGCCGGATGGTCAGCAGTGCGGCCGACAGCGCCTTGGTGTGCCCCAGTGCGCCAATGTGCATGCCGGCGCCAGCCGCCATCAGACCCAGCGGCAGGGATGCGGCGCCCATGCGGCTCACGGTTGGCTCTAGCCAAGTGGGGAGGGTCAGCCCGAGCAGATTGGCCAGCAGGCCGCTGCCGGTGCCCAGTATCAGCGGATTGCGCATCAGCTCGCGCAAAAAACCACGCTGGCCCTGGCGCGCCATGGGCCACACGGCGGCAACATTCATGAGCGGTACGCACACACCGATCAGCACCGCAATCAGCAGCAAACCCTGGGGCCCGGCCAAGCGCTCGGCCAGGGCCAGGGCAATGAATGAATTGAAACGAAAAGCCACCTGTGCGCTGGCCGCGTACTCGCGCGCCGGCACAAATCGCCGCAACCAGGGCCAGTAGGGCAGCGAGTAGGCCAGCGCGATGCCGGTCAGAGCCAATGCCCAGCCAGCGCCAATCAAGCTGGAAGTTGCGCTCAGGTCGAGCGGACTCTTGACGATGGAATGAAACAGCAGAATCGGGAAGAGCAGGAAATAAACCAGCATCTCCACTGGCTCCCACACTTTGCGGTTGAGTGGGGTGTGTCGGCAGACCAGGTAGCCACACAAAATCAGCGCGAAATCGGGGAACAACAGTTGAGCAAAAACCATTCGCAGAGAATAGCAGCGATCCATTCCCGCACCAAGTTTGCCCAGTGGCCTGGGGCCTTCACGCTAAGATTTGCCTCAGCGTTAACATGTTGCGCATCCGAACTCTGCCCATTTCTCAGGAGCTTGAGCTTTGAGCCACCGCCCCAGCTTCACCGCCCTGGGTCTGCCGGCTTCGGCCAGCACCGCCAACATGATTGCCCGAGTGACTGCAACCGCGCCTACCGATGCGTCTATTGACGCCTTCATTGATGCCCTGTGGCTCGAGGAAGGCCTGTCGGGCAATACCTTGGCGGCTTATCGCCGCGATCTCAATTTGTACGCGGCTTGGCTGGCAGCCCAGGGACTGGCGCTGCCAGCCAGTCAGGGCAGTGATATCAGCGGCTATTTTGCTGCCCGTCATGCAGCCACTAAGGCCAGCACAGCCAACCGGCGGCTCACCGTGTTCAAGCGCTATTTCCGCTGGGCCCTGCGGGAGCGGCTGATCATGGCCGACCCGACCCTCAAACTCTTGGCCGCCCGCCAGGCCCTGCGGGTGCCAAAGACCCTTAGCGAGCAGCAGGTCGAGGCGCTCCTGAATGCACCAGCTCTAGATTCAGCCTTGGGCGTGCGCGACCGCACCATGCTCGAACTGATGTACGCCAGCGGCCTGCGGGTGAGCGAGTTGATTACGCTCAAGGTCTTCAACCTGAGCATGGCAGACCATGTGCTGCGGGTGCTGGGCAAAGGCAACAAAGAGCGGCTCGTGCCCTTTGGCGAGGTGGCTGGCGAATGGCTTGCGCAGTACCTCGGATCGGCTCGGCCCGAGTTGCTTTCAGGTCAGCAAACGCAAGACCTGTTTGTCAGCACCCGCGGCATGAATGCCGGCAGCGCCATGAGTCGCGTGATGTTCTGGATGATCGTCAAAAAGCATGCCCGCGGCGCTGGCATCACCGTGCCACTCTCGCCGCACACCCTGCGCCATGCCTTTGCGAGCCATCTGCTCAACCACGGCGCTGATTTGCGTGCAGTGCAAATGCTGCTCGGCCATGCCGACATATCGACCACCACCATCTACACCCATGTGGCGCGTGAGCGGCTCAAAACCCTGCATGCGCAACACCATCCCAGGGCTTGAGTCGCTGGCCGCCCAAACCTGAGCGGGTTTGCACCAGCCTGAACGATCATGCGTACGCCACTGGGGCCTACTTACAATGCCCGGCTACCTGAAAGAATCCTGTTTTTATGGCAATTTATGAACTCGATGGCATTGCTCCCCAATTGGCAGATACAGCCTGGGTGGCCGACAGTGCGCAGGTGATGGGCCGGGTGGCAATAGGCGCGCACAGCAGTGTCTGGTTTGGTGCCGTGTTGCGCGGCGACACCGAGCGCATCGCAGTGGGATGGCGCAGCAATATCCAGGATCTCAGCGTGCTGCATGCCGATCTGGGCATGCCCTTGACAGTGGGCAACGAGGTGACGATTGGCCACAAAGTGATGCTGCACGGCTGCACCATCGGCGACGGCTGCCTGATTGGCATTGGTGCGGTGATTTTGAACGGCGCAAAAATTGGCAATGGCTGCCTGGTGGGTGCTGGCGCGCTGGTGACCGAAGGCAAAGAGTTTGCGGACGGCTCAATGATCCTGGGCAGCCCGGCCAAGGTGGTGCGAGTGCTTGATGCGCAAGACATAGAGGCAATCCGCCTGGGGGCCCAGTTTTATGTTGACAACGCTGTGCGCTTTGCCAGCCGGTTCAAAAAATTGGCCTGAAGCCAGCCATCGCCCAGAGGCGCCTGACGCGTCATTGGGCCAAGCCATTGAGGAGTAGCACCGGGTGTCTGAATTGCACAAATTTTTGTTTGAAGGCCTGCCAGTACGAGGCATGCTGGTTCGGGTTACCGAGGGCTGGGCCGAGGTTCTGCGCCGCCGCGCTGCAGGTAGCTCGGCCGGGGCCTACCCCTTGCCGGTACAAAATTTTCTGGGTGAAATGGTGGCGGCGGCCTGCCTGATGCAGGCCAACATCAAATTCAATGGCGCGCTGATTTTGCAAATTTTTGGCGATGGTCCGGTCAAACTGGCAGTCGCTGAGGTTCAGCCAGATTTTGCGCTGCGCGCCACGGCCAGCCTGAGCGCCACCGTGCTGCCGGACGCCAGCCTGAGCGCCATGGGGAATCTGAACAATCTGGGTAAATGTGCCATCACGCTGGATCCCAAAGAGCGCTTCCCGGGTCAGCAGCCTTACCAGGGGGTGGTGCCGCTGTTTGGTGACCGGCGCGAGAAACTGGAGCAACTCAGCGACGTGCTGGAGCACTACATGCTGCAAAGCGAGCAGCTCGACACCCGGCTGGTGCTGGCGGCCGATGGCGATGTGGCCGCCGGCCTGCTGATCCAGCGTTTGCCGCTGGAGGGGGCTGGCAACTTGGGCGGGCAGGCGGCACGCTTGGCGAACGAGGACGAGATTGGACTCAATGAGCACTACAACCGGATCGCGCTGCTCGCCTCAAGCCTCAAGCGCGAAGAGCTGTTGACGCTGGATGCTCAAACCATCCTGCGCCGGCTGTTTTGGCAAGAAGATTTGCGAATTTTCCCGGCCGTGACCGGTGAGGCCGTGCCGCACTTTGCCTGCACTTGCGGCCGCGAGCGGGTTGCCAACATGATTCTCGGCCTGGGTCGGGACGAGGCGCAAAGCATTTTGGCCGAGCGCGGTGATGTCGAGGTGGGCTGCGAGTTTTGCGGCCTGCAGTACCGATTTGACCCGATTGATGTGGCTGCCCTGTTCCTTGGTGCGGGCGACCTGCCGGTCTCAGGCGGACCGGTTCAGTAGGCAGGCCGGGTCAGGGGCGTGTTGCGCTGCCCCAGGGTGCCGCCTGAGGGCCTTCAGGGCGTTGGCCGTGCGCGCCTGGCCGTGGCCCTGAATCAGCACGTAGTGCAAGGCCTGCTGCGCCAGCACTTGGCGCAAGCGCCTGTCCACCTCAGTGCGCCAGTATGGACCGCTCCGTTGCAGGCCATCTGCCACCCAGGGTAAATCTGTGTCGGTCAGCAGCGTCAACTCGAAACAGGTGTGGTGGTCCAGGGCGAAACGGTACAGCGACTGGTCCCCAAAGATGACATCACTGTAAACCGCCGTCATCAGCGGCGTGGTGTCGGCCAGCAAGTAGCCGGGCCCGGCGCTGTCTGTGGCTTGCGCCTGTGCCAGGGCGATCTCCTGCTGCTCCTGGGGTCTGGGGGTGCGGCCGCGGCGAACACACCAGTCGCGCAGGATTTCAGGTACCCAGACGGCTTGGCCGTGATCTTGCTGCAGCGCAGTTTGCAAGTCCCGGGCCAAAGTGGTCTTGCCGGTGCTCTCGGCACCCAGGATCGCAATTTTCACGGCGCCGCCGGCTTTGTTTTAGCGGGCGATTTGCACTAGGATTTCATTGCTGCGGACCATGCCCAGGTCGTGACGAGCTTTTTCTTCGACCATGTCCAGGCCTTCTTTGAGGTCTCGCACTTCAGCCGAAAGCCGCTCGTTGGACAGCAGCGCCTGCTGGTTTTTGCTGGTTTGGCCCCTGAGCTGCTCACCCAGCCGTGCCACGCTGGGCAGGCTGCCACGGCCAAACCAGATCTGCGCCTGGAAAATCAGAAGCAGTGCAATCAGGACGGCCGACACAGTGCGGGTTTGCATGGGCCCGAAGCTTAGCGCAAATTGTAAAAAGCGGCCCGCCCCGGGTAGGTGGCGATGTCGCCGAGGTCTTCTTCAATGCGCAGCAACTGGTTGTATTTGGCCATGCGGTCGGAGCGACTCAGCGAGCCGGTCTTGATTTGGCCGGCATTGGTTCCCACCGCAATATCGGCAATGGTTGCGTCTTCTGTTTCGCCGGAACGGTGGCTGATGACCGCGGTGTAGCCGGCCCGCTTCGCCATTTCGATGGCAGCGAAGGTTTCGGTCAAGGTGCCAATCTGGTTGATCTTTATCAGGATCGAATTGGCAATACCTTTGTCTATGCCCTCTTTGAAAATTCGGGTGTTGGTGACAAACAGGTCATCGCCAACAATTTGCACTTTTTTACCGAGCCGATCGGTGAGGACTTTCCAGCCGTCCCAATCGCTCTCGCTCATTGCATCTTCGATGCTGATGATGGGGTATTTGTCAACCCAGGTGGCCAATACGTCAGTCCACTCCTCAGCGCTCAAGCTCAGTCCCTCGGCCACGAGCACATACCTGCCATCGCGATAAAACTCGCTGGCCGCGCAATCCAGTCCGAGCGCGATCTGCTCGCCCGCGACATAACCGGCCTTGTCTATCGCCTCCAAAATCAGCTGTATGGCGGCCTCGTGGCTTGCCACATTGGGCGCAAACCCCCCCTCGTCGCCGACTGCCACGCTCATCCCCTTGTCATGAAGAATTTTTTTGAGCGCATGAAAAACCTCTGCACCATAGCGCAGCGCTTCGCGAAAATTGGGC
This sequence comes from Rhodoferax sp., assembly GCA_009693325.1. Classification (GTDB taxonomy): domain Bacteria; phylum Pseudomonadota; class Gammaproteobacteria; order Burkholderiales; family Burkholderiaceae_C; genus Rhodoferax. Next base: position 49,576 of record SHXM01000002.1, on the reverse strand, counting down.
GCACCCACCGGGATGATCATGAACTCCTGCAGGTCGAGGTTGTTGTTGGCATGCGCGCCGCCGTTAACCACATTCATCATCGGCACTGGCATTTGCATGGCGCCCATGCCGCCGAAATAGCGGTACAGGGGCAGACCGGATTCTTCCGCAGCGGCGCGCGCTACGGCCATCGATACGGCGAGCATGGCATTGGCCCCCAGGCGGCCTTTGTTTTCGGTGCCATCGAGATCGATCAGGGTTTTGTCCAGAAAGGCCTGCTCCGAGGCATCCAGGCCGAGCACCGCCTCAGAAATTTCGGTGTTGATGTACTCCACCGCCTTGAGCACGCCCCGTCCGAGGTAGCGTGCCGGATCCCCGTCGCGCAGCTCGATGGCTTCGCGGCTGCCAGTTGAGGCGCCAGAGGGTACGGCAGCCCGGCCCATGGTGCCTGATTCCAGCAGCACGTCACACTCGACTGTCGGGTTACCGCGGGAATCCAGGATTTCGCGCCCGACGATATCAACTATTGCACTCATCGATTTCTTTCCTAACAAAAAACAAAAAACAAAGCGGACCCATTTTTCTTGGACGCTTCATGGGGCCTGCAACGCCCGCTCGAAGCTGTCTTCAAGGTAGGGGTTTCGCTTGGCAACCTGGTCTAGTGCCACCAGAGTCTCCAGCAGGGCGCGCATGTGTTTGAGCGGCACTGCGTTGGGGCCGTCGCTCAGAGCGTGCTGCGGATTGGGATGGGTTTCAATGAACAGCCCGGCCACGCCCACCGCTGCGGCTGCGCGCGCCAAAACTGGCACCATCTCTCCTTGGCCCCCGCTGCGGCTGCCGAGTCCGCCCGGCAGTTGCACCGAGTGGGTGGCGTCGAACACCACCGGGGCCCCGGTTTCACGCAGAATCGCCAACGAGCGCATATCGCTGACCAGGTTGTTGTAGCCAAAACTCGTACCCCGTTCACAGGCCAGGAAGCGGTTTTCGTCCAGGCCGGCGTCCCGCGCTGCGGCGCGCGCTTTGCTCAGCACATGGAGCATGTCATGCGGGGCCAGGAACTGCCCTTTTTTAATGTTGACCGGCTTGCCGGACTGGGCCACTGCCCGGATGAAGTCGGTCTGACGGCACAAAAACGCCGGTGTCTGCAGCACATCAACCACCGCCGCTACAGCGGCGATTTGATCCTCTGCGTGCACATCTGTGAGCACAGCTAGCTGCAGTTCGCGCTTGACCTTGGCCAATATAGACAGGCCTTCGACCATGCCGGGGCCACGAAAAGTGGTTCCGCTGGATCGGTTGGCCTTGTCAAAGCTGCTCTTGAAAATAAAGGGGATGCCCAGGCTCGCGGTGATCTCCTTAAGCGTACCCGCGGTGTCCATTTGCAATTGTTCGGACTCAATGACACAGGGCCCGGCAATTAAAAAAAACGGCTGCCGGCCGCCCACCTCAAAACCGCAAAGTTTCATCAAGCGACGGCCTTGAGGTTCTTGCCACCGTTGCGGTGCTCGAGGGAGGCTTTGATGAAGGCGTTGAACAGCGGATGCCCATTCCAGGGGGTGGACTTGAACTCAGGGTGAAACTGCACGCCAATAAACCAGGGATGCACGTTCTTGGGCAGCTCAACGATTTCGGTCAGCTGTTCCCGCTGTGTCATGGCGGAGATCAGCAGGCCATGTTGGCGCAGGATGTCAAGGTAGTTCACATTGGCCTCGTAGCGGTGCCGGTGGCGCTCGGTCACCACGTTGCCGTAAATCTGGTGCGCCAGCGTGCCATGTGCCACATCCGAGCTCTGAGCACCCAGGCGCATGGTGCCGCCCAGATCAGAGTTTTGGTTCCGGGTTTTGATGCTGCCGTCCGGGTCTTTCCATTCGGTGATCAAGGCAATCACCGGGTGCAGTGTCTCGGGATCAAACTCGGTGCTGTTGGCTTCTGCAAGACCGGCGACGTGGCGGGCAAATTCGATGGTGGCCACTTGCATGCCCAAACAGATGCCGAGGTAGGGCACCTTGTTTTCCCTGGCAAAGTGAGCCGCGCAGATTTTGCCCTCGATACCGCGCTTGCCAAAACCGCCAGGCACCAGAATGGCATCCACACGGGCGAGTTGCGTGACGCTCTCGGGGGTGATGGTTTCGGAGTCAATGTAATCAATCTTTACGCGGGCGTGGTTTTTCATGCCAGCATGTCGCAGCGCCTCATTGAGTGACTTGTAGCTGTCACTCAGGTCGACATACTTGCCAACCATGGCAATGTTGACTTCGAGCTGCGGGTGTTCGGTCTCGTAAACCAGGTCATCCCAGCGCTTGAGTTTGGCCGGTGGCGTGTTCAAGCGCAGCTTGTCGCAGATCAGGCCGTCCAAGCCCTGCTCATGCAGCATGCGCGGTACTTTGTAGATGGTGTCGACGTCCCACATCGAGATCACGCCCCACACCGGCACGTTGGAGAAAAGTGAGATTTTTTGCCGCTCTTCTTCAGGGATGGGCCGGTCGGCACGGCAAACCAGAGCGTCAGCCTGAATACCAATCTCGCGCAGCTGTTTGGCCGTGTGTTGGGTTGGTTTGGTCTTGAGCTCGCCAGCAGCGGCGATCCAGGGTACATAGCTCAGGTGCACGAAAGCGCTGTTGTTGGCCCCCAGCTGCAGGCTCATCTGACGCACGGCCTCCAGGAACGGAAGTGATTCGATGTCGCCCACGGTGCCGCCAATTTCGACAATCGCCACATCGGCCGCATCAGGGGCGCCAAAACTCGCCCCCCGCTTGATGAACTCCTGGATTTCATTGGTGACATGCGGGATCACCTGCACGGTTTTACCCAGGTAGTCACCCCGGCGTTCTTTTTCCAGCACACTTTTGTAAATCTGGCCGGTCGTGAAGTTGTTAGTCCGGCGCATGCGGGTCTCGACAAAGCGCTCGTAATGCCCTAAGTCGAGGTCAGTTTCTGCGCCATCTTCGGTCACGAACACCTCGCCGTGCTGGAACGGCGACATGGTGCCGGGATCGACATTGAGGTAGGGATCGAGTTTGATCAGGGTGACTTTGAGGCCCCGCGATTCCAAAATCGCTGCGAGGGAGGCTGAGGCGATTCCCTTGCCAAGGGAGGACACCACACCGCCGGTGACGAAGACAAATTTGGTCATGTCAGGGGGAGCATCGAGCTCTGGCAGTTGGAAAAAAGGATTATACGGTTGCACCTGTGGCGAGCAAAGCTGTGGCTGCGATCGCAGCCGCCGCTCTGCTACATTGCGTGCCATGAACGAGCTTGCCGGGAAACATATTCTGCTGGGCCTGACTGGCGGCATTGCCTGCTACAAGGCCGCAGATCTGTGCCGGGCCTTGATCAAGCAGGGCGCCACCGTGCAGGTGGTGATGACACAGGCTGCGGCCCAGTTCATCACCCCGGTCACCATGCAAGCACTGAGCCAGCGTCCCGTGTACGACTCCCAGTGGGACTCGCGTGCCGACAACAACATGCTGCACATCACGCTGAGCCGCGCGGCCGATGCCTGCCTGATTGCGCCGGCAAGCGCGGATTTCATGGCCAAGCTGGTGCAGGGCCGGGCAGACGACCTGCTGAGTTTGCTGTGTTTGGCGCGGCCCTTGGCGCGTCTTCCCCTGCTGCTCGCGCCGGCCATGAACCGCGAGATGTGGGCTCACCCGGCCACGCAACGCAATGTGGCCCAATTGCGCGCGGATGGCGCCACGGTCCTGCCGGTCGGACAGGGCGAGCAGGCCTGCGGTGAAACCGGTGACGGGCGCATGCTCGAAGCGCTGGAGCTGCTCGATGAGTTGCTTGCCTTTTTTCAGCCCAAGACCTTGGTCGGCCAACATGTCTTGATTACTGCTGGGCCGACCTATGAGGCGATTGACCCAGTGCGCGGTATCACCAATCTGTCGAGTGGAAAAATGGGCTTCGCTTTGGCCCGGGCGGCGCGTGAAGCCGGCGCACAGGTGAGCTTGGTCGCAGGGCCGGTGAGCCTGGACACCCCGCGTGGCGTGCAGCGTTGGAATATTCGCTCGGCTGATGAGAAGCTCGCCGCAGTCAACCAACAGATCGCCAGTGCCACGGTCTTCATTGCCTGTGCTGCGGTGGCAGACTGGCGTCCGGCTGCGGCGATGGCGCAAAAAATCAAGAAAAACCCGACCGGCTTGCCACCGGCCATCGGGTTTGTCGAAAATCCAGACATTCTTGCCACTGTCGCCCAATCTGAGCGTGGTCGCAGCGGCGCTCTGTATTGCGTCGGTTTCGCCGCTGAGAGCCATGACCTGCTGGCCCAGGCACAGGCCAAACGGGTGCGCAAAGGCGTGCCGCTGCTGGTGGGCAACATCGGCCCTGACACTTTTGGCCGGGATGACAATGCCCTGCTGCTGGTGGATGCAGCCGGCAGCCGCGAGCTGCCGCGCAACGCCAAGCTGGTGCTTGCCCGTCAGTTGATCACTGAGATTGCCCAACGGATCGGGGCTGGGGGCAGGTCATGATGAATGTTGAGGTGAAGATCATCGACCCCCGCATGGCCGAGCAGCTGCCCGCCTATGCCACGCCGGGCAGTGCAGGACTGGATTTGCGCGCCTGCCTGGACGCGCCCTTGAACCTGCTGCCCAACGCCTGGCAACTGGTGCCAACCGGCATTGCGATTTACCTTAAAGACCCGAACTTCGCCGCCATGATCTTGCCGCGCTCTGGTCTGGGCCACAAACATGGCATTGTGCTGGGCAACCTGGTGGGCCTGATTGACAGCGATTACCAAGGCCAATTGATGGTCAGCGCCTGGAACCGGAGCAACCATGCTTTCACGATTGAGCCTATGGAGCGCATCGCCCAGCTGCTGATCCTGCCTGTGGTGCAGGCCCGCTTCGAGGTGGTTGCTGAGTTCCCGCCCAGCCAGAGGGGCGAGGCCGGCTACGGCTCTACCGGCAAAAACTAGCGCTCCGGCCCAGAGATTTAGACCGCTTGCAACAGGTCTGGGTTCGGCTCCTGCTCTTGCTCGGCTTAGCAGCTCAGTGCAGCAGGCCCGCTTGGGGCGGTTGAGTACCCAGCGGGCTGGCCCGGAAAAACCTCGCGCCGGCTGAGCCTGCGCTGATTTCATCCTCGGTCGCCGCTCGCACCGACTTCACTTTGAGCAAGAGCCGCAGTGCTATGCCGGCCAGCGGGTGATTGCCGTCGAGCACCACATGCTCCGGGTAAATATCGGTGACCGTGCACAGGGTCTGCGGCGCCACGCTGCCGCGGCAGCCCTTGGGCAGGGATGCCCCCTCAAAGCTCATGCCCTCCTGCAGGTCGGCCGGGAACAGTTCACGCGGTTCCAGCAATATCAATTGTTCGTTGAAATCACCGAAGCCCCGTTCGGGTTCGATGTGCAGGTCGAGTTTGGCACCAGCGCTGTGGCCCTGCAGGGCGGCGTCTATCACGGGCAGCAGGTCGGATCCGCCGACCAAAAATTCGACCGGCTCATCGAGCAGGTCCAGGGTCTCGCCCAAGGTGTCTTTGAGGGTCCAGGTCAGCGCGACCACGCAGAGTTGATTGATTTCCATAGGAGAATTGTCGCAGTTTGGCTGGTCCTTTATCCCAAGCCGCAGTCCTCAGGCGATCCCGCCACTACCTTGAATGGATGTCAGCCCATGAATGTTTTTCAGTCCCTGCCGCTGTTGGGCGGTTTGAGTCCGGCGCAGTTCATGCAGCGCCATTGGCAAAAAAAACCCTTGCTGGTGCGGCAGGCGCTAGCTGCGGGGCGCCCCCTTCTCAGCCCTGCCGAATTGTTCGCCTTGGCAGGCCAGGACGATGTGCAGTCTCGCCTGGTAAGCCAGCAGCCCGGGGGCTGGCGGCTCAGGCAGGGGCCGTTTTCCCGTCGGGCCTTGCCACCGCTGAAGCGACCCGGTTGGACCCTCTTGGTTCAAGGCGTAGACCGGCACCAGCAGGCGGCCCATGAGTTGCTGCAGGCTTTTCGCTTTGCACCAGACTGTCGGCTTGATGACCTGATGGTCAGCTATGCCTCCGAAGGCGGCGGCGTTGGGCCCCACTTTGACAGCTACGACGTATTTTTGCTGCAGCTTCAGGGACAACGGCGCTGGCGCATTGGCAGGCAAAAAGACCTCAGCCTGCAAGAAGGGCTGCCCTTGAAAATACTGTCAGCCTTTGTGCCCGAGCAGGAGTTTGTGCTCGATGCAGGCGACATGCTCTACCTGCCGCCGCGCTACGCCCACGATGGCGTAGCACTGAGCGAATGTCTCACCGGCTCTATCGGTTTCAGAGCGCCCCGGGCCGGGGAGTTGGCGCGCGAGTTGCTGCAACGCCTGGCCGACGATGCAGCAGACCTGAGCGGCGATGCCATCTACCGTGACCCAGCCCAAGCGGCGGCCGGCAATCCGGGGGAAATACCGGCACAACTGCAGGCCTTTGCCAAAGACGCAGTGCACCGGGCCTTGGCTGATCCCATGGCGCTAGACCGGGCCCTGGGCGAGCATCTGACCGAGCCCCCAGCTTCGGTCTGGTTCAGCCCTGCAAGGCGCAGCTACAAGCTTGGCGGCCTGGTGCGGCTGGATCGCTGTACCAAAATGATGTTCGACCGCAAGCATGTATTCATCAACGGGGAGGCCTATCGCGCCAGCGGGCGGGACGCCAGGCTGATGCAGCAACTCGCGAACGATCGGTGCTTGAGTGCCAGTGACTGCACCGTTTTAAGCCCTGATGCCCAAGCCCTGCTGCGCCATTGGCAGGCCTCAGGCTGGCTGCATGCGCCTAGCCAGTAGGCCGGCGGCAGGGCCGACCAGTCAAACTTTTATCCTATAATTTGATGCTAAGCAAACTAGCGCAAGCCAATTTTGCTTGGCCAGTACACAGGTTAGCGCTGGCAACATCCAAAAAATTTTCATCAACTGAAAAGGTAATATCAAATGAAAAAATCACTCGTTTTGGCAGCCCTCATCGCAGCCGCAGCCCTCGCCGCTTGTGGCAAAAAAGAAGAGCCAGCTCCTGCACCAGCACCGGCACCGGCCGCTGCACCCGCTGCTGAGGCTGCCAGCGCACCGGCCGACGCCGCCGCCACCGCTGCTGCCACCGCTGCCGCCGCAGCAGCAGCTTCTTCTCCCGCTGCCGCCGCTAGCAAGTAAGCCCTGTCCGCGAAAAAAAGCCACCCCCGGGCGGCTTTTTTTTGCCCAAGACCCAGCCCAGGCTTACTGCAGGTCTTCCGAGATGACTTTCAAAATTCGCTGGGCGTTGGCAGTCTGGTCTGCTGCGCCGCTTGCGTTTTGCACCGCCACGGTTGTCAGGTTAGCGGTGCTGCTCAGCGAAATTCGAAACTTCAGGGGCTGGGCATCGGCTTTTCCGGCGCTGAAAAACTTGCTGAAAAAACCTGGCTCTGATTTGTCGGCGACTGGTTCCACATAGCGGACAAAATACAAGCCCTTGGACCTGTCCCGGTCCTCCACTGTGAAGTTGGTGCGGTCCAGCGACAGGCCGACCCGCCGCCAGGCTCGCTCAAAGCCCTCGTCGATTTGCACCACGGTTTGGCCGTTGACGGTTGCCACGCGCGAGGTCTTGGCAGCAGGCATTGCCGCCTGTACGGCCTTGGACTGTTCTTGAGACGCGCCCAACCTGACCATCAGCCGGCGCAGCATCTCGGCTTCGAGTTCCGGGTCAGCCGGTCGGGCCTGCCAAACAGTCGATGTCTTGCCTGCATCGCCGTACACCTCAAGCATGCCGCGGTGGCTAATGAAGATTTCGGTGCTACCGCTGCCACTGCTCTCCAGGCGGGTGCGGAACCGGTCTCGCTCGCCCGAGGAATACAGACCGTCCAACACTTTCCCCAGCGTGGAGCGGATAAAGTCTTGCGGTATTTTGGCCCGGTTCTCGGCCCAGTCGGTCTCCATGATGCCCAGGCTAGCCTGGCTGCTACTCATTAAAAAACCGCTTTCTTTCCAAAAGTCGTTAACCGGCTGCCAAAGCGCCTCGGGCGGTCGATTCACTATCAGCCAGCGTTGGTTGCCAATGCGCTCGATGCGCACATCGCCCAAGGTCGCGAGCGCCGTCGAGCCAGCCGGGACGCCCGCAGCGGGTTTGAATGAGGAGGCCGTGACAGCATTGCCAGCAACTGCAAAGCGGGAATCTTTGGCGAGTTGGGTCAAGTCGGGGGGGACATCGAGTGTGGGCGCTTTGCCCGCACTTTTATAGTCTATTTTGTCCCCCTCCAGTACCGTGCAGCCTGACAGCGCCAGAGCACAGCCAAGGAGATAGAGCATGAAGCGTGATTTCACAAGTGTGCTTTCTTAACAGGTCTCAGGACGGCGACCCTGAATTCAAATCAGTCCGCAGCCGCGCAGCGCTGCCTCGAGCGTTGCTTCATGAACTTTGCTCAGCGGCGTCATCGGCAAGCGCAGGGCAGCGCCGCACAATTGCATACGGGCCATGGCCCACTTCACGGGAATAGGATTGGCCTCGACAAACAGGTGGCGGTGCAGGGGCAGCAACTTGAATTGCAGGGCCATGGCCCGCTGGCGGTCGCCGGCAATGGCGGCAACGCAAAGTTCATGCATGAGTCTGGGTGCTACGTTGGCCGTGACGCTGACATTGCCGTGGCCGCCGCACAGCATCAAGGCCACCGCGGTGGGATCGTCGCCCGAGTAAATTGAAAACTCGGCCGGCGCCTCGTGGATCAGCCATTGGGCACGCTCGATGTTGCCGGTGGCCTCCTTGATGCCGACAATGCCCGACACCTGGGCCAGACGCAGCACTGTGTCATGAGCCATATCCGCCACCGAGCGGCCCGGCACGTTGTACAGCACCATGGGCAGGTCAACTGCTTCGGCAATGGCCTTGAAATGCAGGTACTGCCCCTCTTGGGTGGGCTTGTTGTAATAGGGCACCACTTGCAGCTGGCAATTGGCCCCAACCTTTTTGGCGAAGCGGGTGAGCTCGATCGCCTCGGCAGTGGAGTTGGCGCCGCAGCCGGCCATGATGGGCACCCTGGCGGCAGCTTGATCGACTGCGACCCGAATGATTTCGCAATGCTCATCCACATTGACCGTGGGCGACTCCCCGGTGGTGCCGACCACGCCAATGCAGTCGGTGCCCTCGGCGATGTGCCAGTCAATCAGCCGGCGCAGGGCAGGGTAGTCCACACTGCCATCGTCGTGCATGGGGGTGGCTAGCGCCACGATGCTGCCACGGATAGGACTGAATGAAGGGCTCATGGCTGCCTGTTGGGGGAAGTGAGCCCGAATTCTAACGAGAGCGGGTAACGCTGCGGCAGCACGGCCGCCGGGCCTCCAGGCCGCACAGCACACAGGCGCTGAACAAAACGCTCCGGCAGTGGCAGAAAGCCATCCTCGAATCCGATCACCCGCCAATCTGCAAAACGGGCCAGCAGTTCGCCGGGTTGCAGCAGGAAGTCTGGGTTGGCTGGCCGACCTACGGTGGCGTTGCCGGCGGCAAAGGTCTCGTAGATCAACAGCCCGCCCGGTGTCACACTGTCGGCCAGGGTGGGCAGTAGCGGACGCCACAGGTAATTGGTGACCACCACGGCGTCAAACTGGCGCTGCTGCCCGGCCTGCACCAGGGGCCAGGGACCGTTTTCGATGTCGGCCAGCACCGTCTCCGCCAGGCCGATGAGTCCAGAGAGGGCGTCCTCGGCGCGGTCCACCCCGGTCACCGGGTGGCCCAGAGCTGCGAACCAGCGCACATGCCGGCCCTGGCCGCAGGCCACATCCAGAACGGTCCCGCCAGCGGGCACCAGTCGGCCCCAGCGCTGCACCCAGTCCGACGGAGCAAGTCCACCATGCGCTACTTTTTCCATAGCGCCATCATCAATATCCACGAGGCCTAGCGGCCAAAATCATTAAAAACACGACCAGAGCTGGTTGGCCACGGTCAGCAAAAAATCAGGTTGGGTGTAGAGCGAAAACACCAGCATGAGCACGGCCAGCGCCAGTACCGGCCCGGCCCAGACCGACCAGCGCTTCATGCGCCGACCGCCCGCAGGGGCTGGGCCTGCCGCTCGATGGCGGTCTCCTTGACCTGCAGGTTGACCAGGGCGGCAAAGATGCCCAGCGCAATGGCCATGTACCAGACCACGTCATAGCTGCCAGTCTTGTCGTACAGGTAGCCGCCTAGCCAGACGCCCAAGAAAGAACCGATCTGGTGGCTGAAGAACACAAAGCTACTCAGCATGGACAGGTGGGCTACGCCAAAAATCTGCGCTACGGCGGCGTTGGTCACCGGCACGGTGGAGAGCCAGAGCAGGCCCATCACCGAGGCAAACACATAGACGCTGGCGGGCGACAGCGGCACCAGCAAAAAGAGCGCAATGGCGGCGGCCCGTGCCAGGTAAATGACGGCGAGGATGTTTTTCTTGGGCATTCGTTGCCCGAGGATGCCGGCGCCATAGGAGCCGACGATGTTGAACAGCGCGATCAAAGCCAGGGCGTAGCTCGCCACCTGCGGCGACAGGCCATGGTCTTTGAGGTAGCTCGGCATGTGCACCGCAATGAACACCACCTGGAAACCACAGACGAAAAAACCGGCCATCAGCAACTGGAAACTGCGGTGGCGCAACGACTCTTGCACCGCCTGCCAGATGCTTTGATCACGCCGGGTCGGCGCATCCCCTGCGAAGCCGGGCTCGCGCAGCAAGCGCGCCAGCGGTACGACCACCAGCACGGCCAGGCCGAGTGCCGTCAGGGCCTGCTGCCAGCCCAGGCGTTCGATCAAAAAACTCTCTACCGGCACCATCAGGAACTGGCCGAATGAGGCGGCCGCTGCCGTGATGCCCATTGCCCAGGAGCGCCGCTCAGCCGGCACATTGCGGCCGATCACGCCGTAAATGACCGCAAAAGTGGTACCGGCCTGCGCCATGCCGATGAGCACCCCCGCCGAGATGGTGAACTGCAAGGGCGTGCTGGCGTGGGCCATGCCAAGCAGCCCCAGCGCATAACACAGGGCGCCAGTCACAATCACCCGGAACGCGCCAAAGCGGTCCGACGCCATACCGGCAAAAATGCCAAACACCCCCCAAGCCAGATTCTGGGTGGCAATGGCAAAGGCAAAGGTCTCGCGGGTCCAGCCTTGGCTCTGGGTCATGGGCTGTAACCACAGCCCAAAGCCGTGGCGGATGCCCATAGACAGGGTCAGAATGCAGGCGCTGCACAACAAGACTTGGTTAGTGGAGAGCGTTTTGGGAGAGCTGTTCATTTGCCGATGGTAGTCGATCTGGCACCACCCCGAGCCGGCTGGCTGTCGCCTTAGTGCCAAAAAGCTGTGAATGTATACAGTTTTACGCCCGACCCGCACTACAATCCGCCGCTATGGCCGTCAAACCAAGCGTGGAATATTCCGAATCGTCGATCCGTGTGCTCAAGGGGCTGGAGCCTGTCAAGCAGCGCCCGGGCATGTACACCCGCACCGACAACCCGCTGCATGTCATCCAGGAGGTGCTCGACAACGCCGCCGATGAGGCGCTGGCCGGGCACGGCAAAAAAATCCGTGTCGTGCTGTATGCCGACGCCTCGGTCGGCATTGAGGATGACGGGCGCGGCATCCCGTTCGGCCTGCACGCTGAAGAAAACGCGCCGGTGATTGAACTGGTCTTTACCCGCCTGCATGCCGGCGGCAAGTTCGACAAGGGGCAGGGCGGGGCCTATAGTTTCTCCGGCGGGCTGCACGGCGTTGGCGTGAGCGTGACCAACGCCCTGGCTAAGCGGCTCGAAGTCACCACCTACCGTGAAGGCATGGTCGCGCAGCTGGCGTTCTCGGGCGGCGATGTGATCGAGCCGCTGCAAACCCGCAAGGCGGCGGAGGGAGACCGCAAGTCTGGCACCTCGGTGCGGGTCTGGCCCGACGCCCGCTACTTTGAGACCCCCAACCTGCCCATGGCAGAGCTGGTGCACCTGCTGCGCAGCAAGGCGGTGCTGATGCCGGGCGTCACGGTCACCCTGGTGAACGAGAAAGCCAAAGAGACACAAAGCTGGGTCTACAAGGGTGGCCTGCGCGATTACCTGCTGCAGACCCTCAATGGCGAGCCGGTGATTCCCTTATTTGAAGCCGAGGGCTTTGCCGACGCGCAACACGACAGCTTTGCCGAAGGCGAGGGTGCCTCCTGGTGCGTGGCTTTTACTGAGGAGGGCCAGCCGGTGCGCGAAAGCTATGTCAACCTGATCCCCACCAGCGCCGGCGGCACCCACGAGAGCGGCCTGCGTGACGGCCTGTTCCAGGCGGTCAAGAGTTTCATCGAGCTGCATGCGCTGGCACCCAAGGGCGTCAAGCTGTTGCCGGAAGACGTGTTCGCCCGCGCCAGCTATGTGCTGTCGGCCAAGGTGCTCGACCCGCAGTTTCAGGGCCAGATCAAAGAGCGGCTCAATTCCCGCGATGCGGTTCGCCTGGTCTCAGGCTTTGTCCGCCCGGCGCTGGAGCTATGGCTCAACCAGCATGTCGAATACGGAAAAAAACTGGCCGAGCTGGCGATCAAGGCGGCTCAAAGCCGGCAAAAGGCCGGGCAGAAAGTCGAGAAGCGCAAGGGCTCGGGCGTGGCGGTGCTGCCCGGCAAGCTGACCGACTGCGAGAGCCGCGACCTGGCGCACAACGAGGTGTTTTTGGTGGAGGGCGACTCGGCCGGCGGCAGTGCCAAGATGGGGCGTGACAAAGAAAGCCAGGCCATTCTGCCGCTGCGCGGCAAGGTGCTCAACACCTGGGAGGTGGAGCGCGACCGGTTGTTTGCCAACAACGAGATCCATGACATTGCGGTGGCCATCGGCGTTGATCCGCACGGCCCGCTCGACACGCCCGACCTCAGCGGCCTGCGTTACGGCAAGGTTTGCATCCTGTCGGATGCCGATGTGGACGGCTCGCACATTCAGGTGCTGCTGCTCACGCTGTTTTTCCGGCATTTCCCCAAGCTGATCGAGACCGGCCATGTGTATGTGGCGCGGCCGCCGCTGTTCCGGGTCGACGCCCCGGCACGTGGCAAAAAGCCGGCGTCCAAGGCCTACGCGCTCGACGAGGCCGAGCTCAGCGCCATCCTCGATAAATTGCGCAAGGAAGGCGTGCGCGACAGCGCCTGGAGCATCAGCCGCTTCAAGGGCCTGGGTGAGATGAACGCCGAGCAGCTGTGGGAGACCACCCTCAACCCCGACACCCGCCGCCTGCTGCCGGTGCAGCTCGGTGGCATGGACTTTGCCCAGACCGAGGGCCTGATTACCAAGCTGATGGGCAAGGGCGAGGCAGCAGCCCGCCGTGAGCTGATGGAGTTGCACGGCGACTCGGTCGAGATCGATATTTGATGGGCGCCCGGGTCAACAAGCAGCGCCAGCCCGGGCTTGAATGGCTTGGCAAGCTTTGGTATTTGCTGGCTTTGAGCCTTTTGTTCCTGTCAGCCACAGCCCGCTCTGAGATCTGGGCCTTTGTTGACGACCGTGGCGTGACCCGCTTTGCTGCGGAGCAAATTGACCCACGTTATGCGCTGTTTTTTCTTGGCGCTGAGGCGCCCAGCGGCCGCGCGCCCGACCCCGGCGCCACGCCAACCGGCTTGCGCGACCCTGCCGGCCTGGCCCGGTCGGCTGCCAGCAGAGCCTGGCTGCTGGGTTTTCTGGACCGCTCGCCGCTTTACCGCTCGGTGCGTCAGCCGATTGCGCAGGCCGCTATCAGCCACGGCCTCGAGCTCGAACTGCTGCAAGCCCTGATCGCCGCCGAGTCAGGCTTTGAAGCGCTGGCGGTTTCGCCCAAGGGTGCGATTGGCCTGATGCAGGTCATGCCCGCCACCGCAGCGCGTTTTGGCCTGCCCAATGACGGCCGGACCCCAGTGCAGAAAAAGCTGGCTGACCCAGCGCTCAACCTGAGCACTGGCAGCCGCTATCTGCGCCACCTGATGGGCTTGTTTCCCGGCCAGTTGGAACTGGTGCTGGCAGCCTACAACGCCGGCGAGGGTGCGGTGCAGCGGGCCGGCAATGCAGTGCCGAATTACCCCGAAACTCAAAACTATGTCAAAACCGTGCTGCAACTCTACCGGCTGCTCAAGTCTGCAGAGCCGCTGCAAGTGGCCCAGTCTGGCGCTGCCGCCGCCGCCGAGCCGCCCAGCCGGGTGCTGCCGCTCCTCAGTGAGGTTCGGGGTGGCGCTTTTGGACGTGCCAACATGATTGGGCCGTTCGAGACACTGTTGCCCTCGCGGCCCACCAAAATTCCCACCGAGCCCTAGTCATGAGCGAGCAACCCGGCCTGGATTTTTCTGCCCCTCCACCGCCCGAGAGCCCCGAGGCGCCCGGCCTGGGCAGCTACGCGCAACGTGCCTACCTGGAGTACGCCCTGAGCGTGGTCAAGGGCCGGGCCCTGCCCGATGTCTGCGACGGCCAAAAGCCGGTGCAGCGGCGCATCCTCTACGCCATGTCGCGCATGGGGCTGAGTTTTGGCGGCGCCAATGGCAACACCGGGGCCAAGCCGGTCAAGAGCGCGCGTGTGGTCGGCGACGTGCTGGGCCGCTTTCACCCGCATGGTGACCAGGCGGCCTATGACGCGCTGGTGCGCATGGCGCAGGATTTCAGCCAGCGCTACCCGCTGATTGACGGCCAGGGCAACTTTGGCAGCCGCGATGGCGATGGTGCTGCTGCCATGCGCTACACCGAGTCCCGCTTGGCCAAGATCACCAGCCTGCTGCAGGACGAGATCGACGAGGGTACGGTGGACTTCGTGCCCAATTACGACGGCTCCACGGTTGAGCCGCGCCAGCTTCCGGCCCGGCTGCCGTTTGCCCTGCTCAACGGAGCCAGTGGCATTGCCGTCGGCCTGGCCACCGAAATCCCCAGCCACAACCTGCGCGAGGTGGCCGACGCCTGCGTGGCGCTGATCAAGTCGCCCAAGCTCAGCGACGACGAGCTGTTTGCACTTCTTCCCGGGCCCGATTTTCCTGGCGGCGCCCAGATCATCAGCCCGGCCGCCGACATTGCCGAGGCCTACCGCAGCGGCCGCGGCTCGCTCAAATGCCGGGCGCGCTGGAAGATCGAAGAGCTGGCGCGCGGTCAGTGGCAGCTGGTCATCACCGAGCTGCCGCCGGGCGTCAGCACCCAGCGGGTGCTCGAAGAGATCGAGGAGCTGACCAACCCCAAGGTCAAGACCGGTAAAAAAGCCCTGTCGCAGGACCAGACCCAGCTCAAGGCTAGCGTTCTGGCGGTGCTCGATGTGGTGCGCGACGAGTCGAGCAAAGACGCCGCCGTGCGCCTGGTGTGCGAGCCCAAGACCAGCCGCATTGGCCAACAGGAGCTGATCACCACGCTGCTGGCCCACACCAGCCTGGAAACCTCCTCACCCATCAACCTGACCATGGTCGGGCTGGATGGGCGGCCAACCCAAAAGTCGTTGCGCCAGATGCTGCTGGAGTGGATCGAATTCCGCCAGAGCACCATCGAGCGTCGCTCCCGCCATCGGCTCGACAAGGTGCTGGACCGCATTCATATTTTGGAGGGGCGGCAGCTGGTGCTGCTCAATATCGACGAGGTGATCGCCATCATCCGCCAGTCGGACGAGCCCAAGGCCGCACTCATGGCGCGATTTGGCTTGTCGGAGCGCCAGGCCGAAGACATCCTGGACATTCGGCTGCGGCAGTTGGCGCGGCTCGAAGCCATCAAGATCGAGCAGGAGCTCGCGGGGCTGCGTGAAGAACGCCAGCGACTGGAAGACATTTTGGCCAGCCCGGTGGCCTTGCGCCGCCTGATGGTCAAAGAGATCGAGGCCGACGCCAAAGCCTTTGCCGACCCGCGTCGCACTTTGATTCAGGCCGAGAAAAAAGCCGTGCTTGAGGTCAAGGTGCTGGACGAGCCGGTCACGGTGGTGGTCAGTCAAAAGGGCTGGGTGCGGGCCCGCACCGGCCATGGGCACGAGGCCGGCAGCTTTGCCTTCAAGGCGGGTGACGGCTTGTACGGCACCTTTGAGTGCCGCACGGTGGACACCCTGCTGGGCTTTGGCAGCAACGGTCGGGTGTACTCGGTGCCGGTTGCGGCGCTGCCCGGCGCGCGCGGCGATGGCCAGCCCATCACCAGCCTGATCGAGCTTGAAGCCGGCACCGAGCTGCTCTATTACTACGCTGGCCCGGCTGCGGCCAGCCTGCTGCTGAGCAGTTCGGGCGGCTACGGCTTTATCGCCACTGTTGAGCACATGGTGGCGCGCTTGAAAGCTGGCAAGGCCTTTGTCAGCTGCAACCCGGGTGAGACCCTGTGCCGGCCCTCGCTGGTGGCCTGCGATGGTGGCACCCTGCCCACGCCAGCCGCCAGCCACGTGGCCTGTGCTTCGGCGGGCGGGCGGGTGCTGACCTTCGAGATCGCTGAGCTCAAGCAAATGCCCAATGGCGGGCGTGGCCTGATGCTGATCGACCTGGAGGCCAAGGACTGCTTGGCCGGCGCGGCGGCCTACACCCGCAGCATCCGCATCGAGGGCATCGGGCGCGGCGGCAAGTTGCGCGAGGAAACCCTGGAGATCCGCAGCCTCAACAACGCGCGGGCCGTGCGCGGTCGTAAGGGCCGGGCGGCTGATTTCGGCTTCAAGCCGACGGCGGTGACCCGGGTCGCGTGAGCTGCTCCGCCGTTTGGTGTAACAGCTTCACTGTTGCCAGCCCCTGCAGCACCCTAGCCGGCCTCGACGGGTATAGCGCCGCGCCCGTTGGGGCGACAATCTGCCCATGCAGACTGCCATCCCCTCCCTCTTCATGCGCGGCGGCAGCTCGCGCGGCCCGTTTTTTCTGGCCTCTGACTTGCCCGCCGACATTCCCACCCGCGACCGGGTGCTGTTGGCCGTGATGGGCTCGCCTGATTGCCGGCAGATTGACGGCATGGGCGGCGCCCACCCGCTCACCAGCAAGGTCGGCATCGTCAGCCCCAGCAGCACGCCGGGTGTGGCGCTGGACTTTTTGTTTGCCCAGTTGCAGCCGGACAAAGACACCGTAGACACCAGCCCCAACTGCGGCAATATGCTGGCCGCTGTGGTGCCGTTTGCGCTGGAGCGTGGCCTGATCGAACCACAAGGCGACACCACCACGGTGCGGGTACTCACCCTCAACACCGATATGCAGTGTGATGTGACCGTGCAAACGCCGATGACGCCGCAGGGCCGGCGGGTACGGTACGACGGCGAGGCCCGGATTGACGGTGTGCCCGGCACCTCGGCCCCAATCACCATCAATTTTCTGGACACTGCGGGTTCGGTTTGCTCGGGCCTGCTCCCCACCGGTCAGGTGCGTGACCAGGTGACAGTCAGCGGCGAGGGCTTTGCGCCCTTCACCCTGCCGGTGACCTGCATTGACAACGGCATGCCGCTGGTGATGTTTCAGGCCGCTGATGTGGGCTGCACCGGCTACGAGACGGTCGCCGAGCTCAATGCCGACACCGCACTCAAACAGCGCATCGAGACCCTGCGCATCCAGACCGGCCATTTGATGGGCCTGGGCGATGTGAGCACCAAGAACTACCCCAAGATGACGCTGATTGCCCCGCCGCGCAGCGGCGGCAGCCTCTGCACCCGCAGCTTCATCCCGCATGTGTGCCACGACGCCATTGGTGTGCTGGCGGCCGTCACGGTCGGTACGGCCTGCGTGCTCAAGGGCTCGGTGTGCGAGGGCGTGGCGGTGATGCCGGCCGGCTATGAGCCCCGGGTGTCGGTGGAGCACCCCACTGGCGAATTCAGCGTGGCGCTGGGGCTGGACCCGGTCAACCCGCAAAACGTGACCCGCGCCGCCTTGCTGCGCACGGCGCGCCTGATCATGCGCGGCGAGGTGATGGTGCCCGCCGCGGTGTGGGGCGGACCGCCCGCCTGAATTCCATCCAGCCCAGACCCGAGGCCCCCCATGATGAAAAAGCCCTTGATCATCGACTGCCACGGCCACTACACCACCGCCCCGAAGGCGCTGGAAATTTGGCGCAACCGGCAGATCGCCGCCCTGAATGACCCGGCCAACCGGCCCCGGGTGGCCGAGCTGGTGATCAGCGACGACGAGCTGCGCGAGAGCATCGAGACCAACCAGCTGCGCCTGATGCGCGAGCGCGGCAGCGACCTCACCATCTTCAGCCCGCGTGCCAGCTTCATGGCGCACCACATTGGTGACTTTGAGGTGTCGAGCACTTGGGCTGCCATCTGCAACGAGCTCTGCTACCGCGTCAGCCAGCTGTTCCCGGACCATTTCATTCCCGCCGCCATGCTGCCGCAAAGCCCGGGCGTGGACCCGGCCACCTGCATCCCCGAGTTGGAGCGCTGCGTGCGCGAGTATGGCAATGTCGGCATCAACCTCAACCCCGACCCCTCGGGCGGCCACTGGACCTCGCCGCCCTTGAGCGACCGCGCCTGGTACCCGATTTACGAAAAAATGGTGGAGCACAACATCCCGGCCATGATCCATGTGTCGACCAGCTGCAACAGCTGTTTCCACACCACCGGTGCGCACTACCTGAACGCCGACACCACGGCCTTCATGCAGTGCCTGACCAGCGACCTGTTCAAGGATTTCCCCACGCTCAAGTTCATCATTCCGCACGGCGGCGGCGCGGTGCCCTACCACTGGGGGCGTTTCCGTGGCCTGGCGCAGGAACTCAAAAAGCCGCTGCTCAAAGACCACCTGCTCAACAACATCTTCTTTGACACCTGCGTCTACCACCAGCCCGGCATTGACCTGCTGACCAAGGTGATCCCGGTGGACAACATCCTGTTTGCCAGCGAGATGATCGGCGCGGTGCGCGGCATCGACCCCGAAACCGGCCACTACTTTGACGACACCAAGCGCTACATCGAGGCCTCGACCATCGTGGTGGGTGATGACCGCCACAAGATTTACGAAGGCAACGCCCGCCGTGTGTTCCCGCGGCTGGATGCAGCCCTCAAGGCGCGTGGCCATTGAGCCCTTGGCTGACCTGCGCCTGCCCGACCTGACCCTTCAAGGAGAAACTGATCATGTATGAACTCGGCCTTGTGTACCGCAACATTCAGCGCGCTGACCGCGCCTCCGCCGACGCCCTGGCCGCGCTGGGCTCTGCCACTGTGCACGAAGCCATGGGCCGTGTCGGCCTGCTCAAACCTTACATGCGCCCGGTGTATGCCGGTGCCCAGGTGTCGGGCACGGCGGTCACCGTGCTGCTTCACCCGGGCGACAACTGGATGCTGCATGTGGTGGCCGAGCAGATCCAGCGCGGCGACATTGTGGTGGCCGCCATCACCACCGACTGCACCGACGGCTACTTTGGCGACCTGTTGGCCACCAGCTTCCAGGCGCGCGGCGCCCGTGCCTTGGTGATCGACGCCGGCGTGCGCGACGTCAAAGAGCTCACCCGCATGGCTTTTCCGGTCTGGAGCCGGGCCATTTCCAGCAAGGGCACGGTCAAGGCTACGCTGGGCTCGGTCAATATTCCGGTGGTGTGCGCCGGCATGGTCGTCACGCCAGGCGACGTGATCGTGGCCGATGACGATGGCGTGGTCTGCGTGCCCGCTGCGCTGGCTGCCAGGACGCTGGCTGCGGCGCTGCGGCGCGAAGTCAATGAGGGCGAGAAGCGCGCCAAGCTCGCCGCTGGCGTGCTCGGGCTGGACATGTACAAAATGCGCGAACCTCTGGCCGTCGCTGGGCTGCGCTACATCGACTAAAGCCCGGCCACCACCATGAGCAAACCCACCACGGGTGACTTCACCAAAACCGCTGGATGGATGGACTGGTACGCCGGCCCGGCGCAGCCCCGCTTCGTGCTGCCGGCCGGTGCGGTCGATGCCCATTGCCACGTGTTTGGCCCGGGCGCTGAATTTCCCTACGCGTCCGAGCGCAAGTACACCCCCTGCGACGCCTCCAAAGCACAGCTCTTTGCGCTGCGCGACCACCTGGGCTTTGACCGCAATGTGATTGTGCAGGCCACCTGCCACGGCGCCGACAACCGCGCCATGGTCGATGCCTGTGTTGCCTCGGGCGGCCGGGCGCGCGGCGTGGCCACTGTCAAGCGCAGCATCAGCGATGCCGAATTGCAGGCCTTGCACGCGGCTGGCGTGCGGGGCGTGCGCTTTAATTTTGTCAAACGGCTGGTGGACTTCACGCCCAAGGACGAATTGCTGGAGATTGCCCACCGCATCAAGCCTATGGGCTGGCATGTGGTGATCTACTTTGAGGCGGTGGACCTGCCTGAGCTGTGGGATTTTTTCACCACCCTGCCCACCACCGTGGTGGTGGACCACATGGGCCGGCCTGACGTGAGTAAACCGCTGGACGGCCCTGAGTTTGAGTTGTTTGTGAAGTTCATGCGCGAGCACAGCAATGTGTGGAGCAAGGTGAGCTGCCCCGAGCGCCTGAGCGTGACTGGTCCCAAGGCCTTGCAAGGCGAAGCCCTTGCCTACCGCGATGTGGTGCCCTTTGCCCGCCGCATCGTTGAGAACTTCCCCGACCGGGTCCTGTGGGGCACCGACTGGCCGCACCCCAACCTGAAGGACCACATGCCCGACGACGGCCTGCTGGTGGACTTTATCCCGCACATCGCCGTCACGCCCGAGTTGCAACAAAAACTGCTTGTCACCAACCCTATGCGGCTCTACTGGCCAGAGTCATGTTGACCCCCACGCTTGTCGCTGCGCGTACGGCGCTGCCCCCCGAGGGGGCGTCAGTCGCCTTGGGGCGGCCCGGCGGCGACTGGTCCTTTCATGGAGACTTTGATGGCACTCGATAAACCGTATCTGGACGTCCCCGGTACCACTATTTTTGATACCGAGCAAAGCCGTAAGGGCTACCACTTGAATCAGTTTTGCATGTCGCTGATGCAGGCCGCCAACCGGGAGCGTTTCAAGGCGGATGAGCGGGCTTACCTGGACGAATGGCCGATGACCGGGGACCAGAAGCTGGGTGTGTTGTCGCGCGACCTGAACCGCTGCATTGCCCTGGGTGGCAACATCTACTTTTTGGCCAAGATCGGCGCCACCGACGGCAAGAGCTTTCAGCAGATGGCCGGCAGCATGACCGGCATGACCGAGGACGAGTACCGCGCCATGATGGTCAGCGGTGGCCGCAGCGTCGAGGGCAACCGCTTCATTGGCGAAGACGGCGACGCCCAGGCTCACCGGCAGCCGCAAGGTGCAGCCGGCACACCAGGACACTGAACACCATGGCACGCATTACCGCATCCGTTTTCACGTCGCACGTGCCGGCCATTGGCGCCGCGCTGGACCTGGGCAAGACTGCCGAGCCCTACTGGCAACCGGTGTTCCAAGGTTATGAGTTTTCCAAACAGTGGATGAAAGACAAGCAGCCCGATGTGATCATTCTGGTGTTTAACGACCATGCTACGGCATTCAGCCTGGACATGATCCCCACCTTCGCCATCGGTACGGCCGCCCAGTACCAGCCGGCCGATGAGGGCTGGGGCCCGCGCCCGGTGCCGGTGGTGCAGGGCCATCCGGCCCTGGCGGCGCACATTGCGCAGTCGGTGATCCAGCAAGACTTTGACCTTACCATCGTCAACAAGATGGACGTGGACCACGGCCTGACCGTGCCGCTGAGCCTGATGTGCGGCCAGCCGCCCGCCGACCACTTTGCCTGGCCCTGCCCGGTGATTCCCTTTGCCGTGAATGTGGTGCAGTACCCGGTGCCCAGCGGCCGGCGCTGCTTTAACTTGGGTCAGGCCATTCGCCGCGCCGTGGAGAGCTTTGACGAAGACCTGAACGTGCACATCTGGGGCACCGGCGGCATGAGCCACCAGTTGCAGGGCCCGCGCGCCGGCCTGATCAACCGCGAGTTTGACAACGCTTTCCTGGACAAACTGATTGCTGACCCAGCGGCGGCCGCCGCCATTCCGCACATCGACTACGTGCGCGAAGCCGGCTCCGAGGGCATCGAGCTGGTGATGTGGCTGATCGCTCGGGGTGCTATGAAAGATGTAGCTGAAAACCCAAGCCCGGTAAGGCTCAAGCACCGATTTTACCATGTGCCGGCATCGAACACGGCAGTCGGCCACCTGATCCTGGAGAACACGTAAATGAGCAAGACCCTCAAGGTGGCGCTCGCCGGTGCCGGCGCTTTTGGCGTCAAACATCTGGACGGCATCAAACACATCGCCGGCGTGGAGGTGGTGTCTCTGATCGGCCGCGAGCTCGACAAAACCCGTGAGGTGGCCGCCAAGTACGGCATCGGTCATGTGACCACCGAGTTGGCCGACAGCCTGGCGCTACCGGGCCTGGACGCGGTGATTTTGTGCACCCCCACCCAGATGCATGCCGCGCAGACCGTGGCCTGCCTGCAGGCAGGCAAGCATGTGCAGGTGGAAATTCCTCTGGCTGACTCCCTTGCTGGCGCGCAGGACGTGGTGGCCTGGCAGCGCAAGACCGGCCAGGTGGCGATGTGTGGCCACACCCGGCGCTTCAACCCCAGCCACCAGTATGTGAACCAAAAAATCCGCGCCGGCCAGTTCAATATCCAGCAGTTGGACGTACAGACCTATTTTTTCCGCCGCAGCAACATGAACGCCCTGGGCCAGGCGCGCAGCTGGACCGACCACCTGCTGTGGCACCATGCCGCGCACACGGTGGATTTGTTCGCTTACCAGTGCGGCAGCCCGATCGTGAAAGCCAATGCCTTGCAGGGGCCGATTCACCCGGTGCTCGGTATCGCCATGGACATGAGCATCCAGCTGCAGGCGGCCAATGGCGCCATCTGTACGCTGAGCTTGAGCTTCAACAACGACGGCCCGCTGGGCACCTTCTTCCGCTACATCGGCGACAGTGCCACCTACCTCGCGCGCTACGACGATCTGTACACCGGCAAGGAAGAAAAAATCGATGTCAGCCAGGTGGCGGTGAGCATGAACGGCATTGAGCTGCAAGACCGCGAGTTTTTCGCCGCCATCCGCGAAGGCCGCGAGCCCAACAGCAGTGTTGCGCAGGTGCTGGCCTGCTACGAGGTGCTGCAGGGCTTGGAGCGGCAGTTGGCCAGAGCTTAGTGTGTTTGCCAAGCTCAGGCGTGCTTCTTTCACAGCCCGCCCATGCTTTAACGCCCCGCCGGCCTGATCTGGCAAGGTTTTGGTTCTCTTTGATCGCGGTTGGTATGCACCGGCTCAGCCCGCCGCGGCATTCGGCTCCGCGGCTGTCCCCCGGCCTGCGGCCTCCTCCTTGATGCCGCTGCGCCAAACGCCGCGCTGGCCTGATCTGGCAAGGTTTCGGCCCTGCTGCGCCAGCCCAGGCTCCGATCGAGCGGGGGGTCGCGGGGGTGGGTTGCCCTTGGTTCAGGTTTGAAGCTTTGGCGCTGGTTTGTGTATGGCTCGGATCAGGTACACGCCGCAGGCGATGATGATGGCGGCACCGAGCAGGGTTCGGCCAAAGGGAAGGGTCTGCCACAGCACCCAGTCCAGGCCAGCACCCCACACCAGAGCCGAGTACTCAAATGGCGCAACCGTCGCTGCCTGGCCGTAGCGAAAGGCCTGCGTGATGGTCAGTTGGCCCAGAAAACCGGTCACGCCAAGGCCGATGATCAAGGGCCAGTGGTCGGGCGACAGCGTCTGCCAATCGGGGGCTGCCAGCGCGCCGGCCCCGGCTGCCATGAGCAGCGTCATCCAGAACACCAGGCTGCTGCTGGTGTCTGTGCGGCTCAGCACCCGACCGGTTACTGCAGACGCGGCGTAGCAAACAGAAGCGCCCAAAATAGCCAGCGCACCGGTTGAGAACATGACGGCGCCACTGGGTTTCATGGCAATCCAGACGCCGACCAAACCGCCGCACAGGCACAGCCAATGCGTCGGGGTGGCCTTCTCGTTTAAAAATGGAATTGCCAGCAGCGTGATCAACAAGGGTGCGATAAAGGAGATGGCGTACGCGTCGGTCAGCGTCAGGGTTTGCAGGCCATAGGCAAACAGTGACAGCATCACAACACCCATGATGCCGCGCATCAAGTGCAAGGGCCAGCGGACCCACAACAAGCTTGCGGTTTCACGCTGCCAAAGAACGTAACAGCAAACCAGGGGTAACGAGGCTATTCCCCTCATTGCGGCCACTTGCATGGGCGGGTAACTGGCAGCCAGGAGCTTCATGAGAGCGTCCATCAACGAAAAAAACCCAACAGCTGCGACCATCGCAAGGATGCCGCGGGAGTTGTCAGAAAGCCGCATGCCGCCTTAGTGTCCGATGCGCTCCTTGAGCGTGCTCGCTTCGAAAGGCTTGCGCGAAAACACCTCACGCAGCATCGGCTCGAAATGCGCCAACGACTTGCTGGGGTAGGCCGGATCAAAGGCGGCTTGGTCGTAGCGCTGGCAAAACGCCTGGCAAGAGTCGAACCACGGGTGGTCTTTGTAGGCCAGGTGGGCCTTGGGGTCTTTGCCGTAATAGTGCGCGTAATATTGCGTCTGAAACAAGCCGTGCATCTCGACAATCCAGGTTACCTCTGCGCGCACATAGGGCCGCAGGATGGACGCGGCGACCTGAGAATGGTTTTCAGGCGACAGTTCGTCGCCGAGGTCGTGGACCAGCGCGGCCACGATGGTCTCGAGGTCAGCGCCGTCGTCTTGGGCACGGCTGGCCGTTTGCAAAGAATGCTCCAGGCGGCTGACCTGATAGCCCTGCAGCGAGTCGTCCAGCCGCGCCAAGGCCAGCAGCAGCCGATCGGGTAGGCCCCGAATGTAGTGGTGCTCTAAATCCTGCAGCAGCAAGTAATCTTCTTTCGAGCCGTCTTTCATCTGTAAAAAATTAACTGTGTCCACTGGAATTTTCCTTCTAGGTAGCGCGCTGGGATTCGGCGCGTTGGTGCAGCACCCGGTACAGGCTGCGGGGGCCGTCGCGGTCAATGTAGCAGCCTTGCAACTGCCGGTGTCCTTCAGCCGGGTCAAAAGCTGTGCGCCCGTGCAGGATGCGGTTGTTGTCGAACATCATCAGTTGGCCTGCCTCGAGCTTGAAGCGCAATTCAAAGGCCGGGCTCTCAAGCAGTTGCCCCAGGTGTTTGCGTGCCCGATGGTAGCTGCGGGTATCCGCCTCCGACATCAGCGCAATGTCGTCCAGACGCGGGCTGTAGTGCACGCCACACAGTGCGCCGCTGCCGTCGATCTCAATCATCGGCTTGACCGCCACCAGGTGCGTGCTGGCGTCTCGGTATTCAAAGCGTACTGGCACCCGGCACAGCAAGTCAAAGCCCCGCGGGTCCAGCAGGCGCACCTGCTCGATGACGGCCAGGCTGTCCACCAGCGTGGAGAGGCCGCCCGAGGTGTTGTTTTGCAAGCAGTGCAGCAGTTGAATGCCGGGGACAGGCGTGCGGTATGGGTTGTCGGTGTGCGGCCCCAGTGCGACTGGCCGGTAGGCCAGGTCGTTCGAGTCTGGGCGTGAATACACCTCAAAAAAACTGCCGAAATTGGTGGTCCGTACAAAACCAAAGCGGTGTGCAATCGTCAGCACCGAGTCGGCCTGGATTGGCGTGTCGTGGACCAGCAAAAAGCCGAGTTGCAGAAAATCGACCAAGGCACGGTATAAAACGTCGTCGCTTTGAAGATCCGCCCAGCGATAGACCGGGGCCGGCTTGGCATCGGCGCGCCAGGGTGTTGTGATCGGGCAGCCTTCGCTCAGGTCTGCGCCGGCACGCAGTTCTGCCGGGTCAAACAGCCCGGCGAAGCCATCACTGAAGGCCAGGTGAAGCTGCCCGTCTTGCCAGCGAGCGTCAGTGAGCATCAGATCGTCTGGCAAGTGATGCGGGTTAATCAGACGCTGGCCGGTGGTCGCATCGCGCTGGCTGCTGCAGCTGCTGCGGGCACGCAACCAGAGCGCGGGTAACTCAGTGCTCACGCCCTGCCTTGTCAGGACAAGTTGGATGCTTTTGGGCTTATCGGAGACTTGAATTTCAAACACGTTTTGATCTGCCCTGCTGGCTTTGTTGGAGACGTTCAGAGTCTGGCGCAGACAGAAAAAAAGTACAAGCAAAGAAAACAGCGCATTAAAATAAGAAAAACTTATGCATAACTAATGAGTTACCCATGGCCGCTCTGCCGCCACTGAATTGGCTGCGTGTATTTGACGCGTCTGCCCGGGCGCTGAGCTTCACCAATGCGGCCCAGGAGCTGCACATGAGCCAGTCGGCCGTCAGCCAGCAGATCAAGAGCCTTGAGAACGCGCTGGGCCGCCCGCTGTTTGTGCGCCGGGTGCGCGGGCTGGAGTTGACCGACGAGGGGCGGGGATATTGGCCTACCGTGCAGGCCGCCTTTGCCATGCTTGAGGAAGGCACCAAGGTGCTGACCGGCCGCAATGACCCCCATGTGCTCGAGTTGCATGTGAATTTGTCCTTCGCGATTTATTGGCTGACACCGCGCCTGGCGGGCTTCATGGCAGAGTTTGAGTGGGTGCAGCTGAACATGGCGACCTCGATCTGGCCAGAGGAAAAGCCCAGCGCCTCCGCCGCCGTTGAAATCGTGTTTGGGCAAGGCAAGTGGGAGAGTCGTTTGGGCACCCGGCTGACCCAGGACCATGTGTTTCCGGTGTGCAGCCCTGAGCTGGCGAGCCGCATTCACTCGGTGCAAGACTTGAGCCGGGAGCGACTGATTGACCTGTCTGGCACGCTGCAAAGCTGGGACAGCTGGTTCGACGCCCAGCCCGAGCGCCGTGCCGCCGCGCCAGCCGTGGTCCACCGCGCCAGCACCTGGGCGGTCAGCCTGGAATGGGCGCTGGAGGGCCTGGGTGTGGCGCTGGCGCACGACACGGTGGCTAGCCACCTGATTCGGTCCGGGCGCCTGGTGCGTCCCCTGCCATTCGCCTTGCCGATGAAGGAAGCCTACTACCTGATCTCGCCCCAGGGCGGACCACCTAACGCGGCAGCTGAGGCGTTTCGGCGTTGGGTGTTGCGTGAGATGGCGGGTTCTGTGGCGACCTGATCTTCTGGTGGGTCGTCATGTGGGGTTTGTTTTTGTCGTTTCCGTTGGCCTTAGCGGGGCTGGCGTGCCTGATTCCGCTCATGTCCCCCGGATGCAGCAGCCTGCCCGGCTGCTGCATCCTGCGCCTTGACTTCGCTGCATCAGGCACGCCATCCCCTCCGTGGTCGGGTTAGACGGAATACATGAATGCGGGGTCCAAGTGCTCGCACGCGAGGGTCGTCAAGGTGGTGGCGGGCTGAGTGGCGGAGCGAGGTCAAGGAGGAAGACGCGGGGGCCCGAAGGGCAGCTGTGTCTGGGGGACGCGAGCGCAGTCGCTTGGCCCGGCGCGGCCTTGACCGGCGCACCAACCACCGCCCTAAGCCTTCGCTGGCATTGGCCTCAAGTTGCGGTTCAATACTTCCGACATCAGCAGCAACAGGAGCAGCGCCGCCAGGTAGCCCAGGCCCAGCAGGGCGGCCTGGCTCACAGCCGCTGCCTTGTTCGACAACGATTGCTATTAAAAAATAGCTAACTATCCAATCAGAATAAGGGCGGAGGCCAATGTCGCTAATATTTCATGACCACAAGCCGGGTCTGGGTGAACTCGAGCATGCCGTGCTTGCCGTCGTCACCACCCAGGCCGGAGCGCTTCCAGCCGGCGTGGTAGCCCTGGTAGGGGTCGGCCGGGGTGCGGTTGATGTAGAGCTCGCCTGCCTCGATCTCGTTGCTGGCTTGCATGATGTCTTGGTAATTGGTGGAGTAGATCACTGAGGCCAAGCCGAACTGATGGTCGTTCGCCAGCGCCAGTGCATGGTCGATGTCGCGGTAGGGCAGCACACACAGCACCGGGCCAAAAACCTCGTCTTGCACGATCTCCATATCCTGGCGCACCTGAGTCAGCAGGGTGGCGGGGTAGAAGAAGCCGGGGCCGCCCGGCAGCACGCCGCCGCAGTCCAGCTGGGCGCCCTGCGCCACCGCGCGCTGCACCATGGCGTGGATATCGTCCCGCGCCGAGGCACTGATCAGCGGCCCCATGTGGTCGGGCTGCGCGGCGCGGTCGCCAAACGCGCGCGCTGCCAATAGGGCTTTGAGCTTGGCCACCAGGGCATCGTGCACGGTCATCTGCACATAGACCCGCTCCACCGCCGTGCACAACTGCCCGCAGTTGGTGGTTTTGGACCGCACGATATCGCTGGCGGCCTGGTCCAGATTGGCGTCGGCGGCCACGATGGCCGGCGTCTTGCCGCCCAGTTCGAGCGACACCTTGGCGATATTGGTCTTGGCATAGTCCAGCATCCGCCGGCCGGCATTCAGACCGCCGGTAAGGGTGATCATGGCCACCTTGGGGTGGGTGCACATGGCCTGGGCTTGATCGTGGCCCATAGCCATGATGTTGACCACGCCCGGCGGCAGGCCGGCGTCGAGCACCGCCTGGGCGATCTCAAACGCGGAGCAGGGCGTGTTGTTGCTGGGCCGCACCACCACCGTGTTGCCGGCAATTAGAGCCGGCGCAATCTTGCGCAGCAGTGTGTAGACCGGGTAATTGAACGGGATCAGGCAGGCCACCACGCCCATGGGCTCGCGGTGCAGCATCAGGTTTTCACGGGGGGAGTCGCTGGGGATGATCTCGCCCTCAATGCGGCGCGCCCATTCGGCGTGGTAGCGCGTCACTTCGGCCGCGTACACCGCCTCGTCTGTCGCGTCTTGCAGGCTTTTGCCGATTTCCTGGGCCAGTGCCTGCCCGATCTGCCCACGGCGCGCCACCAAAGCGTCGGCCAGGCGCTGCAAATGGGTACCACGCGCAATGCTGGTCAGTTTGCGCCAGCCGCGCTGGGCGGCAGCGGCCTGGTCGCAGGCCTGTAGCACCTGCGCGGTGCTGGCGGCGCTGACCGTGGCAAAGCGTGCCTCGGTGGCCGGGTTGTCCACCGCAAACCTGGCGCCATCGTCAGCGGCCAGCCATTGGTTACCAATGAAGTTCAGATAAGCGCTCATGTCAGAAGTAGCCCAGCGGGTGCTGCGCCATGCTCAGGTGCAGGCCCTTCTCGTGGTAGGGGTGTGCCAGCGCCACCTCTTCGTTCAGTTCCACACCCAGGCCGGGCGCTTTGCTGGGGATGACGTAGCCGTCTTCCCACTGGATTTTGGTCTTGAGCAGTTCGGCGTGGAAGCCGCCAAGCTGCTGAATGCTTTCCAGAATCAAAAAGTTGGGGATGCAGGCGGCGAGTTGGATGTTGGCCGCAGCCTCGATCGGGCCGCAGTACAGGTGTGGCGCGATCTGGGCATAGTGCGCCTCGGCCATGCCGGCAATTTTTTTGCATTCCAAGATGCCGCCCACGCGGCCCAGCGCGGGCTGCAGAATGCTCGCGGCACCGGTTTCCAGCACCCGGGCAAACTCGTACTTGGTGCATAGCCGCTCGCCGGTGGCAATCGGGATGCTGGTGTGGCGTGCCACCTCGGCCATCATCTCTGGCCGCTCAGGCGGCGTTGGCTCCTCAAACCACAGCGGGTCGTATTTTTCCAGCCGGCGCGCCATGCGTTTGGCGCCCGACACGGTGTACTGGCCATGGGTACCGAACAGGATGTCGGCCTTGTCACCCACCGCTTCGCGGATCAGCTTGCAAAAGCGCTCCGACATGTCCATGCGTTCCAGCGTGGGTTGGCGCGGGTCAAACACCGAATAGCCCCCCACAGGATCAAATTTGATAGCAGTAAACCCTTGCTGCACATAGACCGCAGCCCGTTCTGCCGAGCGAACCGGGTCGCCGTAAAAGGAGTCGTCCTCGGTCTCGTCGGGGTACAGGTAGGTGTAGCTGCGCAGGCGCGGGTTAACCAGGCCGCCCAGCAGGCTGTAGACCGGGCGGTCCAGCGCCTTGCCAGTGATGTCCCAGCAGGCCATCTCCAGCGCACTGAGCACGCCCATCAGCGAAATGTCCGGCCGCAGCGAGAAGCCTTCACCGTAGGCGCGGCGCCACAGGGTTTCGGTTTGCATTGGGTCTTCACCGGCAAACACGCGGGCGAACAGGTCTTCGGCCATGGCCGCGATGATGTGGGGGCTGAAGGTGGCGGCATAGGCTTCGCCCACGCCCTCAATGCCGCAGGCGGTGCGGATCTTGACAAACACAAAGTACTTGCCACCAAAGCCGGGCGGTGGGTTGCCGACGACAAAGGTCTTGATCGATTCGAGTTTCATGGTTTGATTCCTGGAGCAGTGTCGAAAAATTAGCGGGCAGCCTGCAGAATAGCCTCAGCCCCCTTGTGGGCCACCATGGTGGTGGGCGCGTGGGTGTTGCCCGAGGTGACGGTGGGGAACACCGAGGCATCCACCACATACAAGCGGTCCAGGCCATGCACCTTGAGCTGCGGGTTGACCACCGAGCTTTCTGGATCTGGGCCCATCATGCAGGTGCCTACCGGGTGGTAGCAGGTGCTGGCACGGTCACGAAAATCGGCCAGCATGCCGGCGTCGTCCAGAGCATCCAGCGAGGGCGCAATGGATTCCTGGATCAGGCCCCGTAAAGCGGGGGTTTGGCTCAGGCGCTGGATCAGCTTGGCGCCCAGCAGCGCCACGCGCGCGTCGTCAGGGTGGGACAGGTAGTTGGGCTTGATATGGGGCGCCACGTGCACATCCGGGCTGGCCAGATCAATGCGGCCCCGGCTCAGTGGCCGGCAGGGCTGAAAACACAGGATGAAGCCGGCAAACTTGTCGGGCACGATCTGGGTGCCGGTGTCGGACTGCGCCAGGGTGTAGGTGATTGGGTTGCAATACAGCTGCAAATCCGGGCGCCAGGCGCCAGCGTGCGAGCGGACAAAGCCGCCACACTGGTTGACGCTGATGCTCAGCGGCCCACCCAGGGTGGTGAGGTACTGCAGCCCCACGCGCAGCTTGCCCAGCCAACTGCTGAGCACGTTGTTCAATGTGGGTTGGGTGGCCTTGTAGTAGTAGCTCATGGCAAGGTGGTCTTGCAGGTTGCCGCCGACCGCGGGGTTGGCATGCACCACCGAGATGCCGTGGCGACGCAGCAGGTCGGCAGGTCCCACGCCTGAGAGCTGCAGCAACTGCGGGCTTTGCACTGCGCCAGCACTCAGCACCACGGCGCGCCTGGCGCGGGCCTGGTGTTCTACGCCGTCCTGGCGGTAACAAACGCCCGCTGCTTGGCGGCCTTCAAACAGCACCCGGCTGGCCATGGCGCCAGTGAGCAGCCTCACCTGGCCGCGTCGCAGTGCAGGGCGCAGAAAGGCATCGGCCGCCGACCAGCGCATGCCGTGCCGGGTGTTGATCCGGTAGCGGCCCACCCCCTCAGGCTCAGTGCCATTGAAATCATCGGTGAATGGCAGGCCGGCCTGATGGGCGCCGTCAAAAAACACCTGTTCCATCGGG
The DNA here is from genome assembly GCA_009693325.1 of Rhodoferax sp. Classification (GTDB taxonomy): domain Bacteria; phylum Pseudomonadota; class Gammaproteobacteria; order Burkholderiales; family Burkholderiaceae_C; genus Rhodoferax. The sequence continues at coordinate 18,442 of SHXM01000002.1, read as the reverse complement.
TGCAGTTGCCGGCGTACATCACTGACAAACAATTGGCCGTTGGCGCTGGCCCGGCCTTGGGCATCGACCGGTCTCTCAAAGCGCTCGTAGACCGGCTGCACATCGCGCCAACCCCAGCCCGGGTTGCCCAGCGCAGCCCAGTCGTCAAAGTCTTGCGGCAGGCCACGGCAGTACACCATGGCGTTGATGGAGCTGGAGCCGCCCACCACGCGCCCGCGCGGGAAGTAAATCTGGCGCTTGTTCAGGCCGGGGTCTGGCTGGGCTTCAAACTTCCAGTTGATGCGTTGGTCGTAGAACGATTTGCCGTAGCCAATGGGCATGTTGATCCAGAGCCAGCGGTCATGCCCACCGGCTTCGAGCACCAGCACCCGGGCTTGGCCGTCGGCGCTGAGCCGGTCGGCCAGCACACAGCCGGCAGACCCGCTGCCGACCACGATGTAGTCGTATTCATCGACTGTCACTTGCCCACCTTGCGCTTCCTTGGGTTCCAGCCGGGGAAAACCCGGGACAGCAGTTTAGGGCAGCTCAGCACTGCTGCCTGGCCCCTGAGCGACCGAGCTCGGGCGTGTGTTCTGCTCGCGGCGCGGGTCCATTTGCAGCACTGCTTGCGAGCCACTGCCCATGAGCACGTAGTTCGACTTTTGGCTGGAGGCGCCAAAACCGTGGGCGACTTTGCCAGCAAAATACCAAACTGTGAGGCTCAGTGCCGCCAAGATGCCGGCAAAGTAAAGCATCAGGCTTTCCGGACCCAGCAGGTCCATGAGACTGCCGCCAAGCGTTGGCCCCAGAGTGGCACCGATGCCGTACAGCAGCAGCAGCCCACCGGTGACTTCAAGCACCCGGTCCGGGTCGATCAGGTCGTTCACATGGGCCACGCACAAGCCATAAATCGTGAACACCAGGCCGCCGTACAAAGCACCCAGCACAATCAACCAGCTTTCATACTCGCGCGCCAGGTAAAAACCTGCTCCGGCCACGACGGCGCCAATCGCGCAAACCCAAAACAAGACCCAGCGTCGGTCGCGTCGGTCTGACAGGTGACCCACCGGCCACTGAAGCACCGCGCCGCCCAGAATCGTGGCAGCCATGAAGGTGGCAATACCGGTTTCGCTGAAACCCACCCCTTGACCAAACACATGGCCCAGGCTCAACAGGGCGCCATTGAGCAGGCCCGAACCCAGCGCAGTAATGACGCCGATTGGCGATATCGCAAACAGCTTCAACAGACCTAATCTGGGTGCCTCTGATGGCTGTGGTTCCTCAACCGGAGTCAGGGTCAACGGCAGCAGGGCAAAAGAAAACAAAATCGATACCAGCGCAAAGGGGGTGAACCCGAAGCGGTCACCGACCAGAATCAACCACTGCCCCAGTGCCAGCGAGACCCCGCTGACCGCCATGTAGGCCGCAAAAACCTTGCCACGCTGCTCGCTGGTGGCCACCACATTGAGCCAACTCTCCACCACGATGTACAGCCCCACAATGCACACGCCACTGGTAAAGCGCAGGCCGGCCCAGAACCAGGCGTTTAGCCATAGGGCATGCAGCAGGGGCAGGGCAGAGGCAATGGATGCCATGGCCGCAAAAGCCCGGATGTGCCCAACCTTGCGGATGATGGCCGGGCAGCTGTAGGTGCCGTAGACAAAGCCTGCAAAATAAGCCGACATCACCAAGCCTGTCACCAGGCCAGAGAATTTGGCTGAGCCCGCCTGCGCGCCGATAGCCGAAAACAGCAAACCAGTGCCGACCACAAGCAAGCTGACTCCGCTGAGCAAGGAGGCCAGGGGCAGCAGTAATTTGTTCAAGATAGATCCTTGGCGGCTGTCCGACACCGATGCGGCAAACGGCAAGGCAGAGTGTGGCATTTTGACGACCGGGTCTCGATTCAGTTTGCGACCTCAAAAGCCGAATTCGCTCTTTGGTCGCTGGCAGTTAAATCCGGGTCGTGCCGGGCTTGAGAGGTGCGGCGCCGCCAGCGCTACAGTGAATGAGCTGGCCGCGCCGTCGTGGCCGCTTCGAGGAGCTCAAGCCCATGAACCCTAAGGTCATCATCACCTGCGCCCTGACCGGTGCCGGCGACACAGTGGACAAGCATCCGGCAATTCCGGTCACACCGACGCAGATTGCGGCGGCGGCAGTAGAAGCTGCCAAAGCCGGTGCGACCGTGGTGCACTGCCACGTGCGTGACCCCAAAACCGGCAAAGGTAGCCGCGACCCGGCGCTGTACCGCGAGGTGGTGACCCGCATTCGCGATTCCGGCGTGGACATCATCGTCAACCTGACCGCCGGCATGGGCGGTGACCTGGAAATCGGGGCTGGCGAGACGCCATTGGCCTTTGGCCCGGCCACCGATCTGGTGGGCCCGCTGGCGCGGCTGGTGCATGTGGAAGAACTGCTGCCCGACATTTGCACGCTCGACTGCGGCACCCTGAACTTTGGTGACGGTGACACGATTTACGTCTCGACCCCGGCGGCCTTGCGTGCGGGGGCCAAACGCATCACCGAGCTTGGCGTCAAGGCCGAGCTTGAGATTTTTGACACCGGCCACCTCTGGTTTGCCAACCAGATGATCAAGGAGGGCCTGCTGCGCGATCCCCTGTTCCAGCTCTGCCTGGGTATTCCCTGGGGCGCACCGGCCGACACCACCACCATGAAGGCAATGGTGGACAACCTGCCCGCCGGTGCCACCTGGGCCGCGTTTGGCATCGGCCGCATGCAAATGCCGATGGCGGCGCAGGCGGTGCTGCTGGGCGGCCATGTGCGGGTGGGGCTGGAAGACAACCTCTGGCTGGACAAAGGGGTGCCAGCCAGCAATGGCTCGCTGGTGGAGCGCGTAATTAAACTGATCGAGTGCATGGGCGCCCAGCCCATGAGCCCGGCCGCCGGGCGCGTCAAGATGGGATTGAAGGCCCGCGGCTGACCCCGTCTTTTTTGATCCCGGCTTCTTTCAAGGAACTCGCTTCATGTCATTTGTTACGGATATCAAGACCTTCGCTGCCCTGGGCAGCGGTGTGATCGGCAGCGGCTGGGTAGCGCGCGCCCTGGCCAACGGCCTGGACGTTGTCGCCTGGGACCCAGCGCCCGGTGCCGAGGCGCAGCTTCGCGCCCGCATTGCCAAGTGCTGGGGTGCGCTCGAACAGCAGGGCCTCAAACCGGGCGCATCGCCCAGCCGGCTGCGCTTCGTCGCCACCATCGAGGAATGCGTGGCCGAGGCCGATTTCATCCAGGAGAGCGCCCCGGAGACCCTGAGCCTGAAGATCGACCTGCACACCAAAGTTAGCGCCGCGGCCCGGCCCGATGTGCTGATCGGCTCATCGACCTCGGGCCTGTTGCCGTCCGAGTTCTATGCCAAGGCAAAGCACCCCGAGCGCTGTGTGGTGGGCCACCCGTTCAACCCGGTTTACTTGCTGCCCCTGGTTGAGGTGGTGGGTGGGGACAAGACCTCGCCAGAGGCCATACAGGCGGCCATTGGGTTTTACCAGTCTTTGGGCATGAAGCCCTTGCATGTTCGCAAGGAAATACCGGGCTTCATTGCCGACCGCCTGCTCGAGGCCATGTGGCGCGAGTCGCTGCACCTGGTCAATGACGGCATTGCCACCACCGGTGAGATCGACGACGCCATCCGCTATGGCGCGGGGCTGCGCTGGTCGTTCATGGGCAGCTTTTTGATCTACACCCTGGCCGGAGGCGACGCCGGCATGCGCCATTTCATGGCCCAGTTTGGACCGGCGCTCAAGTTGCCCTGGGCCAAGCTGGAGGCACCGGAGCTGACCAATGGCTTGATTGATGAAGTGGTCGATGGCACGGCGGTCCAACTGGGCCGGCATTCCATCGCCGATCTGGAGCGCTACCGCGATGACTGCCTGCTGGCAGTTCAAGCGGCGGTTCGGGCCACCAAGCTCAAGCACGGCATCAGCCTGGACGAGTAAGCCCTGTGGCCATGCCAGCGCCCCTGACTGCCCCCCTCTCCACTTACCGCAGTGCGGTGATCCCAGAGTGGGTGGACTACAACGGTCATTTGCGCGATGCCTACTACCTGCTGCTGTTCAGCCTGGCCACTGACGCCCTGTTGGACCAACTTGGCCTGGACGAGGCCGGGCGGGCCGCCACTGGCCATTCGCTGTATACGCTGGAGTGCCACCTTAATTTTGTGCAGGAAGTCAAACTCGGGCAGCAGGTCGAGGTGCGCACGCAGATCCTCGGCCATGACCAAAAAAGGCTGCACCTGCACCACAGCCTGCACCTCAGCGGTGAAGCGCCAATGCTGGCCGCCAGCGAGCAGATGCTGCTGAATGTGTCCACTGCTGCGGCCCGCGCTGCCCCCTTTGCAGAGCCGGTACAACGCCGGGTGGAGGCGCTGGCCCGTGCCCACCAAGAGCTGCCAGCCCCTCGATTTGCCGGGCGCGCCATCAGCCTGGCCCGTTCGTAAAGCCGCCGCTGGCCCACCGCCATGAAGCCTGACGAACCCGACCGACGTTTGCGAACCCCGCTGGAGGGCAGTGGCCGCCGGCCCTGGGACCCGCAGGCCGTCATCGCTGCGCCGCTGCAACTGCATCAGACCCCGGTGTTGCCGGAGTGGGTGGACTACAACGGGCACATGAGCGAGTCCTGTTACCTGCTGGCGTTTGGTGACAGCTCGGACGCATTTTTTCGCCTCATTGGCATTGACGAAACCTACCGCGATGTGGGCGGCCATTCGTTCTACACCGTGGAGACCCACCTGCACAACCTGCGCGAGGTGGCTCTGGCGGCGCCGCTACGGCTGAGCCTGCAGTTGCTTGACATGGACGACAAGCGCTTGCACCTGTTTCATGCCATGCGGCACGGTGATACCGGGGAACTTCTGGCCACCGCCGAGCAGATGCTGGTACACGTCAACATGCAGCAGGGCAGGGCGGCGCCCATCTTGCCGACCATCCACCAGCATTTGCGTTCAGTTTTTCTGGCGCATGCCGTTTTGCCTCGGCCGGCGCAGGCTGGCAGCAGCATTGGCATTCGTCGTAAGCCGGCGGGTACTTGAAACCAGGAGCTTATTGGCATGAACTTTGACCTGACCACCGAACAGACCATGCTGGTGGACACCGTTCGCAGCTTTGTCGAAAAAGAGCTCTACCCGCATGAGGCCGAGGTGGAACGACTCGACGAGGTGCCGGCCGATCTGGCCCGTCATCTGCAGGGCCGGGCGATTGAGCTTGGCCTGTACGCGGCCAATATGCCGGAAGCCCTGGGCGGCGGCGGGCTGAATAACTTTGACATCACCCTGATGGAGCGCGAGTTAGGGCGCGCCTCCTATGGCCTGCAAATGTTGGTGGCGCGGCCCAGCAATATCCTGCGCGCCTGCGAGGGTAGCCAGATCGAGACTTATTTGCTGCCCACGATTCGCGGCGAGCGCCACGACTGCTTGGCCATGACCGAGCCCAACGCCGGCTCGGATGTACGCGGCATGCGCACCCGGGCCGTGCGCCAGGGTGATGACTATGTGATCAACGGCAGCAAGCATTTCATCAGCCATGCCGACAAGTCTGACTTTGTGGTGCTGTTTGCTGCCACCGACGTAGAAGAAACCGCCCATGGCCCCAAGAAAAAAATCACAGGGTTTTTGGTTGACCTGGACAGCCCGGGCCTGACGGTGCGTCGTGGCCCGGCCTGCGTTTCGCACCGCGGCTACCACCAGAGCGAGCTGTTTTTCAGCGATTGCCGGGTGCCGGTGGGCAACCGGCTGGGCGAGGAGGGCAAGGGCTTCGACCTGATGGGCGAGTGGCTGGGTGCTACCCGGCTCACGGTGGCCGCTACCAGCGTCGGGCGCGGGCGCCGTGTGCTGGACATGGCCACCCAATGGGCGGCCACCCGGCAGCAGTTCGGGCAGCCGATTGGGCGCTTTCAGGGTACGGGTTTCAAGCTGGCCGACATGGCCACTGACTTGGAGGCGGCTGAGTTGCTGACACTGCAAGCCGCCTGGAAACGCGACCTGGGCCGCATGAGCGATTCGGACGCGGCGATGGCCAAGCTGTTCGCCTCCGAGGCGCTGGCCCGTATCACCGACCAGACCCTGCAGATTTTCGGCGGCATGGGCCTGATGAGCGAGCTGCCGATCGAGCGCTTTTGGCGCGATGCCCGGGTGGAGCGCATTTGGGACGGCACCAGTGAAATCCAGCGTCACATCATTTCGCGCGCCATGTTGCGGCCCCACGGCGCCTGAGCATGCAGTCTGCGCCAGCCGCCACGGAGCCCTTGCGGCGATTGCTATCGCCGCGTCATGTGGCGGTGTTTGGCGGCCGGGCTGCCGCCGAGGTGGTGCGGCAATCCCGCCAACTCGGCTTTGCCGGCGAGATTTGGCCAGTGCACCCGCGCCACGAATTCATTGAGGGCCTGCGTTGTTACCCGGATGTGGCGGCCCTGCCCGCTGCGCCTGACGCCAGTTTCATTGCGGTGCCGCGCCAAGGCACTATTCAACTGGTGGCCGAACTCGCTGCCCGTGGCGCCGGTGGTGTGATCTGCTATGCCTCCGGCTTTGCCGAAGTGGGCGGCGAGGGCATTGCACTGCAGCAGCAACTGGTGGCAGCGGCAGCCGACATGGCCTTGCTTGGCCCCAATTGCTACGGCATGCTCAACTACCTCGATGGTGTGGCCCTGTGGCCGGACCAGCATGGCGGGCAGCGGCTCGAGCGCGGCGTGGCCATCGTCACCCAAAGCGGCAACATCGGGCTCAACCTGACCATGCAGACCCGTGGACTGCCGCTGGCCTGCCTGATCACGGTCGGCAACAAGGCTGGCGCCAGCATAGCGGCCATTGTTGAGGCCCTGCTGCCGGACCCCCGCATCAGCGCCATCGGACTGCACATTGAAGGCCTGGACGATGTGGCGGCGTTTTCCCGGGTGGCCTTGCAAGCGCTGCACCAGCGGGTGCCGCTGGTGGCGTTGAAGGCCGGCAGTTCGGCCCTGGGCGCGCAAATCACCATGAGCCACACCAGCTCGCTGGCCGGGCTGGATGCGCTGTACCAGGCCCTTTTTCAGCGCCTGGGTGTGGCGCGGGTGCATGACCCCGCCGGTTTGCTGGAGACCCTGAAGTTTTTGCATGTGCACGGTGCCCTGCCGGGCCGGCGCATCGTCTCGGCCAGCTGCTCGGGGGGCGAGGCCTCGCTGGTGGCCGACCTGGCGCAGGCCCGTGGTTTGGACATGCCGGCCTTGCCAGCGCCAGCGCAGCAGCGCCTGCACGCCGTGCTGGGGAATAAGGTGAATGTGGCCAACCCGCTAGATTACCACACCTACATCTGGGGCGACCTGGCGGCCCAGACCGATTGCTTTGCCGGCCTGCTGGATTGCCACTTTGACACCCACTTGCTGGTGCTGGATTTCCCCCGGCAGGACCGCTGCGCGGCAGATGCCTGGCAGACCACGGTCGACGCCTTCATCGCGGCCCAGGCTGGCCATGGCGCGCGCGGGGTGCTGGTGGCCTCATTGCCCGAGGGCCTGCCAGAGTCTGTGGCCCGCCAGTTGCTGGCCCAGGGCATTGCCCCGATGCAGGGCCTGGCCGATTGTCTGGACGCGATCAGCCACGCGGCCGACATCGGCGCTGCGCAACACCGGGTGGCGGCCGTCACGCCGTTGCGGGCGCCCGTGCCCTTGACGCTGTCCGGCGCCCGGCTGCTCGATGAAGCCAGCGCCAAACAGGCCCTGGCCCGGTTTGGCGTGCCGGTGCCGGCCGGGCAGGTGCTGGGCCGGGCACAGGCGCTGCCTTTTGCCGCTACTTTGGGCTACCCGGTGGTGTTGAAGGCGCTGGCCCCTGGGCTGGCGCACAAGACCGAGGCGGGGGCGGTGCGGCTCAATCTGCAGAACGACGCCGAACTGGATGCTGCCTTGACTGCCATGGCGCCACTGGCTCAGCAATTTCTGGTGGAGCAAATGGTGCGCGGCGCCCTGGCCGAGTGGCTGGTGGGCGTGCAGCGCGATCCGCAGTTTGGCCTGACCCTGACCCTGGGCGCAGGCGGGGTGTTTGTGGAGCTGCTGCGCGACAGTGTGACGCTGTTGCTGCCGGTGAGTCGGGCTGATATTGCACAGGCACTGGCCGGCTTGAAACTGTGGCCTATGCTGACCGGCTATCGGGGTCGCCCGCCGGGCGATGTGCCCGCCTTGCTGGATGCGGTCCAGGCCATCGTGGCCTATGCGACCGCACATGCCGACTGCCTGCTGGAGCTCGACGTCAACCCCCTGCTGGTGCTGCCGCTGGGCCAGGGGGTGTTGGCCGTCGATGCACTGATTCGACTTGCCGTTGAGGAGTGATTGATGAACCCATCCGTGCGCACTGCGGTAGATGACGGCGTCCTGACCATCACCCTGGACCGGCCCAAGGCCAATGCCATTGATGTCACCACCAGCCTGGCGCTGCACGCCGCCTTTGTGCGGCTTCAGCAGGACCCCGGCTTGCGGGTGGCCATCATCACTGGCACCGGGCGGTTTTTTTCGGCGGGTTGGGATTTGTCCGCCGCTGTGGCGGGCGAGGCCATCAACGCCGACCATGGCCCGGGCGGCTTTGCCGGATTGACTGAGTTTTTTGCGCTGGACAAGCCGGTGATCGCCGCCGTCAATGGTCTGGCGATTGGCGGCGGTTTTGAATTGGCACTCGCCGCCGACCTGATGCTAGCCGCCGACACCGCCGAGTTTGCCCTGCCCGAAGTCAAGCTCGGCATGATGGCCGATTCGGGCGGTGTGCTGCGCCTGCCCAAACGATTGCCACGCGCCATCGCTGCTGAACTGTTGCTGACCGGTCGGCGTATGGGTGCGGCTGAGGCACAAAGTTGGGGCCTGGTGAACCGGGTGGTACCGCCCGCCCAACTGCCTGAAGCTGCCCGCGAGCTGGCCAGGCAGATTGTGAACGCAGCTCCGCTGTCCATTGCGGCGTTGAAGCAGGTGATGCGGGAAACTGAAACCCAGACTATCCAACAGGCCTACCAGACACTTCGCGGTGGCAGCCTGCCTGCCTATGGCGCGATGCTGAAGTCAGAGGACGCGAAAGAGGGCCCGCACGCCTTTGCCGAAAAACGGCTGCCGGTGTGGCGCGGTCGTTGAGGCTGCCCTAAAGCCGCCGAGCACGCATCAAAACAGTCTCGCAATCCATGAATATTTTTTCCTTTGACGCGGATCGAGAGCCTTTCGAATGGCGCACTGGGGCGTTGATCTTGGTGATCTTCGGGGCCTGGCTGTTCTTGATCCTCCAGTACCGTGAACTGCCGCCATCAGTTGCGAATATCGCACTGGTGATCGTATGCGCCTGGTACATGAGCCTGCAGCACGAACTGCTGCATGGGCACCCGACCCGCCACGCCGGGCTCAACCGCCTGTTCGGACTGATGCCATTGGCCGCCTGGTACCCCTATGACGTCTACCGCGACAGCCACCTGGCCCACCACCGGGACGAACTGCTGACCATCCCTGGCGTGGATCCAGAATCCAATTATGTCGACGCGAGCACCTGGCAGTGCATGAATCGGTGGCGCCGTTTTCTGTGCAGGTCGATGCGCACAGTCGCTGGCCGCTTCTTGCTCGGGTCGGCCGTCACGATTGTTCATGTCTGGGCCGATATCTTCACAGGCCTCGGGCAGGGCGGCTGGCGCGCCGGGCGCACCTGGGCCGAACATCTGGCACTACTGGTACTGTTGCTCTGGTGGGTGGGCGAGCAATCAGGTATTGCGCCGCTGCACTATCTGTTCGGTATTGCGTATCCGGCACTCGGCTTGGCCATGATGCGTTCTTTTTATGAGCATCGGCCAGCCCATCTGCCGGGGCACCGGATCGTTGTTAACGAGGCGGGCTTGTTTTGGCGGCTGCTGTACCTGAACAACAATTACCACGCGGTGCACCATGCTGTGCCTGGCCTCGCCTGGTACCGCATTCCGGACCTGTGGCGTGCGCAGCATGGACAGTTCCTGGCTGCCAACGGTCAGTTCCGCTTGCAGGGCTATGGGAGTCTGTTTTGGCGGCACCTGTTCCGGCCGATCGACTCGCCCCAGCATCCCGGTTTGGGCGATTCCGGGGCGCAAGCGCGCAGTGCCGAATAGGTGTGCCAAAAATGCAACGCGTCGCTGCTCTGCCCAACTATGACAGCAAGCCTTCGGCACTAGAGGCTTTTTGGTGTGCGCTGCGCCCGCGGCTCGCCAGAGCGGGCCTGCAAGATCTGCCTGAGCGCCTGTCCTGGCCCACCGAGCTGCTTGCTCACTGGCGCGATCCGGCACTTCTGCTGGGTCAGACCTGCGGCTATCCGCTGGTGACCGAACTCGCAGGCCAGGTGCGTGTGGTGGGCAGTCTGATCTATGACGCGCCCGGCTGCAACGGGGTGCACAACCGCAGCCAGTTGGTGGTGCGAAGCGACGACCCAGCCACATCGATCGAACAGTTGCGCGGGTGCACTGTGGCCTACAACGGCAGCGACTCCCAGTCCGGCTACAACGCCCTGCGGGCGCTGGTGGCACCGCTGGCGGTCGACGGCCGCTTCTTTAGGCGCAGCATAGAAACCGGGCGTCACCGCAGCTCGGCCGAGGCGGTGCGTGACGGCCGCGCCGATATCGCCTCGATCGATTGCATCAGCCTGGCGGGTTTTCGCCGCTACCTGCCTGACTCGGTGCGTGGCCTGCGGGCGCTTTGCGAAACCGATGACTTCACCGGCCTGCCCCTGGTCACCTCGCTGCAAACTGACGACGCCACCCTGGCGTTGCTGCGCCGCGCGCTGGCCGCGACGATTGCCGATCCGGCCAACGCATCGACTTGTGCCGACCTGCTGCTGATCGGATTTGAGCCGCTGGAATACGAGGCCTACAACAAGCACATGGCCATGCGCGAAGGCGCCTATGCCCTGGGTTGCCGCAGCCTATGAGCCGGCCCTGTGGAGACCAACATCGGAGGCGCCGGGCAGCGAGCTGCAAGGCCCAGTCTTTGCTGCGGCAGCACGGCGAGCCCGATTGGCAGCCCTTGCCTTGTCCGCCCCAGCGCCGGATTTCGCTTTGAGAAATATGTGAATTCCATTGCGATGGCCCGGTGACTTTTGTTCCACAGGCTTATCCCAGGCCGTGCCCTGGAACCTATCAGCATCCATGGGTACTTAAAACGCCAAAACATGCCGTATCTAGGGGAAAGTCTGGATACCGAAACAGCCTGAAAATCCATTACGATGGCTTGGGAGAGTAAAATTCGTTGCCCCTGACTGCCCGGTGGTGCTCTTGTTCATGAAAGACATCGCGGCTTGCATCGAGCTGGTTTGTATTGACACTTAAGGAGTTTTTGACAATGGACGATTCTGAAATTCAAACCGCATCAGGACTCATCCTGGGTCGGCGTCAACTCATCGCCGGTGCGTCGGCACTCGGTTTGTCGGCGATCTTGGGCGCTTCGCCAGCCATGGCCCAAGGCGCACCAAAAAAGGGTGGCACCCTGCGCATGGGCATGGAGGGCGGCTCACCGTCTGACAGTCTGGACCCACTGACCTATGCAGACTCCATCCCCATCAACATGAGCCTGATGCTCTGGAACAACTTGGTCGAAGTCGCTGACAACGGCGACGCGACCGGTGAGTTGTTCGAGAGCTGGGAAGTCAAGCCTGGTGCTGCCGACTGGATTTTCAATGTGCGCAAGGGCATTAGCTTCACCTCGGGCAAAACCCTGGATGCAGACGATGTCATCTACTCGCTCAACATGCATCGGGGCGAGACCAAATCCCCCGCCAAGGCGCTGCTGGCCGACATTAAGGAAATCAAAAAGCTCTCCGCCACTCAGGTGCAGATCGTCATGGGCAAAGGCAATATCGACCTGCCTTACAACCTCAGCGACTACCACATTATTGTGGTTCCCAACGGCTTCAAGGACTACAGCAAGCCCGACGGCACGGGCGCCTATACCTTGGATGAGTTCCAGCCCGGCGTGCGTGCCACCTTCAAGCGCAAGGCCGGCAACTACTGGAAGCCCAACCGCGGTAACTTTGACCGGGTTGAACTGATCTACATTGGCGATGCATCCCAGCGCACCACGGCCTTGCAGACCGGAACGGTAGACCTCATCAACCGAGTTAATCCTAAAACCGCTGGTCTGCTGGCCAGAGACCCGCGCTTCAAGATCGGGCGCACGCCGGGCATGGGCAACCGCTTCTGCTTTGTGGCTCACACCGACAAGTCCCCCTTTAGCAACCCTGACCTGATGATGGCCTTGAAGTTCGGCATCGACCGTCAAAAAATCGTAGACAACGTCTACAGTGGTTTTGCTTCCATTGGCAACGACAACTGCGTCGGTCCCAAAATGAAGTTTTACAACCCCAACCAGGTGATGAACCGCTACGATCCGGACAAGGCCAAGTTCCACTTCGCCAAGTCCAAGCACGCTGGTGCCATTGAGTTGCAAGTCTCCGAGGGCGCGTTTTCAGGCGCCACTGACGCCGGCCAGATTTTCCAAGAATCGCTGTCCAAGGCAGGCATCAACCTCGACCTCAAGCGGGTTTCGGGCGACGGTTATTGGGATAACGTCTGGCTCAAGCAACCTTTTTGCGCTGTCTACTGGGGCAACCGCCCAACCATTGACAACCAGCTCACGTCGATTTTTTACGGCGGCAAGAGCAATCCATGGAACGACAGCCATTTCGAAAATGCCGAGTTCACCAGGACTTTGGAAGCCGCGCGGGTCGAAATCGACCAGAGAAAACGCCAGGAGCAGTACGCGCGTTGTCAAGAACTGGTGTCGCAAAACGCCGGCATGGTCAATTACGCCGTGCAAGACTACCTGGACGCCTACACACCCAAGTTGCAAGGCCTGACACCGTCAGGGCGCTATGACTTTGGTGATGGCCGCATTGCTGAAAAAGGCTGGTTCGCCTAAGGCAGTGGTGATGCCGGCCTGGCAACAGCCGGCATTGCTGGGTTTGGCGTTCGAAGGGCTGGGTTTGCGCCCGGCCCTTTTTGCATGTCGGCCCGCCCGCCCAGGCCTTGTGCTCGCCTACGCCTGGTCGCTAAGCCGCATCCCTTATCTCAGATCTAGCAAGTCATGGCAAAGTTAATAGTGAACCGGCTGTTCCTGGGCCTACTGACCCTGTTTGCCGTGTCTGTGCTGATTTTTGTCTGCACGCAAATTCTTCCGGGGGATGTTGCATCGGCAGTGTTGGGTCAGGGGGCAACGCCTGAGGCTCTGGTGATATTCCGTCGTGAACTTGGGCTTGATTTGCCGCCGCAGACACGCTACTGGAACTGGCTGAGCGGCGCTTTGCAGGGCGACTTGGGGGTGGCCCTCACCAACAAACGCGTCATCATGGATGATTTGCTGCCCAGGTTGCGCAACACTCTGTTTTTGGCCGGGTATGCGGCACTGGTGGCAATTCCGTTGTCAGTTGGTCTGGGTGTATTGGCCGCAATCAACGAAGGCAAACTGACTGACAGACTGTCCAATGTGCTGACCCTGATCGCCATTTCCTTGCCTGAATTTTTTGTTGCCTACTTGCTGATTATTTTTTTCGCGGTCAACTTTCAGTGGTTCCCGCCGCTGGCGATGGTCTCCAAAGGCATGACCTTTGGCGAACGCATATTTCAGACCACCTTGCCGGCCATCACGCTCACGCTGCTGGTGGCTGCCCACATGCTGCGCATGACCCGCAGCTCGGTGCTCTCAGTGATGTCCACACCCTATATCGAGATGGCCTTCCTCAAAGGCGCCCGGCGCAAGCGGGTCATCGTTCGGCACGCGCTGCCCAATGCGGCTGCGCCCATCATCACCGTTGTCGCGCTGAACATGGCCTATCTGGTGGTTGGTGTTGTAGTGATTGAGTCGGTGTTTGTCTACCCCGGCCTAGGTCAGTACATGGTCGATGCGGTTGCCAAGCGTGACGTGCCTGTCATCCAGGCCTGCGGCCTGACTTTTGCCACGGTGTTTGTAGCGCTCAACACGCTGGCCGATATTTTGGTGATCCTGGTCAATCCCCGCCTGCGCCAGCAAGACTAAATGTTTCGAGCCCTGCAAATACCATGAAACTTTTTGGTCACCGGCTCACCGCCTCAGCCGCCTTTGGCGCCTTCGTGGTGGCGCTGTTTATGGCTATCTCTTTGTTCACGCCCTGGCTCGCGCCGTACGCTGAGTCGGCCAGCGTGGGTGGCACCTGGGACGAGCCCTCGGTCAAGATGATATTCGGCGCCGACCAGATCGGCCGCGACATGCTCACCCGGATGATGTATGGCAGCCGCATGACCATCGGCGTAGCCTTGGCGATCACGGCGCTGTCTTTTTTGATCGGCATTCTCACTGGCCTGGTCAGCGCCGTGGTGGGCGGCTGGGTGGATATTTTCTTCACGCGCCTGGTCGATGTCATGCTGTCCATCCCCAGCCTGATTTTTGCGCTCATTATTTTGGGCGTGTTTGGCTCCAGCATTCCGGTGCTTATTTTGACGATTGCGGTGCTTGACTCAACCCGCGTGTTTCGGCTGTCTCGCGCATTGGGTATGAACCTGACGGTGATGGAATATGTCGAAGCCGCCCGCCTGCGCGGCGAAGGTCTGTGGTGGGTGATCACTCGGGAAATATTGCCCAACGCCCGCGCGCCGCTGGTGTCTGAGTTTGGCCTGCGTTTTTGCTTTAACTTCCTGTTTATCGCCGGCCTGTCTTTTCTTGGTCTGGGTATCCAGCCGCCCTATGCTGATCTGGGTGGCATGGTGCGCGAGAACGCCGCCGCCATCAACTTTGGCATGATGGCGCCGATCTACCCGGCCACCGCCATTGCCTTGCTCACCGTGTCGGTCAATCTGGTGGTCGACTGGATGCTGTCTATCGACGCGAGGCCTTCGGGCGCGCAGGCTGAACTCTAAGAAAGATTGCCGGGCATGGACGACAGCACCATTTTGAACATCACTGGCTTGCGCCTGGTCAGCGTGGCCGGCCATGTGATTGTTGACCACGTTGACCTGCACCTGCAGCGTGGCGAAGTGCTCGGCCTGATTGGCGAAAGCGGCGCCGGCAAATCCACCATCGGTCTGGCCAGCATGTGTTATGCCCGAGCTGGCGTGCACATTCAGCACGGCGAGGTGATGCTGGGTGGCATCAACATCCGGGCGCTGGATGCCGAGGGCCGGCGCGATGTGCGCGGCAAGCGGATCGCCTACATCGCCCAGTCGGCAGCGGCGGCCTTCAATCCCGCCCACAGCCTGATGGACCAGGTGTGCGAGGCGCCTGTCATCCATGGGCTCATGAGCCGCACCCAGGCCGAAGCCTGGGCGCGCCAGCTGTTTACTTCGCTGGACCTGCCTGACCCGCAAAATTTTGGTTCGCGCTACCCGCACCAAGTGTCGGGTGGCCAATTGCAGCGCGCCATGGCAGCCATGGCGATGTCCTGTCGACCAGATGTGCTGGTGCTCGACGAGCCTACCACCGCACTCGATGTCACCACACAAATCGAGGTCCTGATCCTGCTCAAGTCGCTGATTCGCGAGTACCGCACAGCGGCGCTCTACATCACCCATGACCTGGCCGTGGTGGCGCAGGTGGCCGACCGCATCAAGGTGCTGCGCCAGGGCAAAGAGGTGGAAGAAGGCCTGACCGACCAGATCCTGCACAACGCCCAGCAAGACTACACCGCCCGGCTGGTGGCTGTGCGGGGGGCTGCGGCCAATGAGCGGGCGGCTGCGCACACCGTCAAGCCAGAGATCGTTTTGTCTGTTGTCGATTGTCATGCCTACTATGGTGATTTTCATGTGATCAAGGGCGTCACGCTGGATGTCAAAAAAGGTGAGACAGTGGCAGTGGTGGGCGAATCAGGCTCGGGCAAATCAACCCTGGCGCGCATAGTCACCGGGCTATTGCCGCCAAGAAGTGGCCAACTAATGTTCCGGGGCCAAGCCATGCCGGCAACGCTGAAGGCGCGCGACAAAGAACTCAAGCGGCGGATGCAACTGGTCTACCAGATTCCCGACGTGGCCATCAACCCACGGCAAACCCTGCTGGAGATCATCGGGAGGCCGGTGCAGTTTTATTTTGACGCCAGTCGAAGCCAAGCACTGCGGCGGGTTGAAGAACTCATGACCCTGGTGGAGTTGCCGCTTGATTACTTGCAGCGCCGGCCGGGGCAGCTCTCGGGCGGGCAAAAGCAGCGAGTCTGCATTGCCAGGGCCCTGGCAGCTCAACCTGATCTGGTCATTCTCGATGAGCCCACCTCAGCGCTCGACCCGCTGGTGGCTGAAGAAATCCTCAAACTGCTGCGTCGCTTGCAGAGCGAGTTGGGTCTGTCCTATGTGCTGATCACCCATGACCTTGATGTGGTGCACCGCATTGCGCACCGCACCGCAGTGATGCTGCAAGGCGGGTTTGTTGCATTCGATACCACCGAGGCGATTTTTGACGGCCCCTATCACCCCTACACCGAGCGGCTGATTAAGGCCGTGCCGGTGATGCGCAGCGACTGGCTCGACGGCGTTCTGGCTCTGCGAGCGCAGACCGCCTCAGGCGCTCGTTCACACGTTTGAATCAGGGAAAGACGCCTTGCGGCGGTTCATGTAATCCAGCACCGCCTCATCGGCGGCCGGATCCATCGGGGGCAGCTCATACTCTGCCAGCTGCTTCTTCCAGGAGGCGTTGGCCCGTGCCGTCAGGTCGCGCGAGCCCTCGGCCTCCCACTGCTCAAAGCTGTTGTTGTCGGTGATCGGTGAGCGGTAAAACGCGCGCTCGAAATTGGCCTGGGTGTGGGCGCAGCCCAAAAAATGCTTGCCCGGGCCAACCTCTCGAATGGCGTCCATGGCCTGGCCGTTCTCCGACAGGTCTACGCCACCCAGCAGGGTGTGCATCATGCCGGCCTGGTCGACATCCATGATGAATTTTTCGTAGCCCATGGACAGGCCGCCTTCGAGCCAGCCCGCGGTGTGCAAGACAAAATTGACCCCGCCCAAGCAGGTTGGCAGCATGGTGTTGGCCGACTCAGAAGCTGCCTGTGCATCAGAAATCTTCGAGCCACACAGCCCGCCACCCGAGCGGAACGGCACGCCCAGTCGGCGCGCCAGGGCCGCCATCACGTAGAGCACCAGGGCCGGCTCTGGCGTGCCAAAGGTCGGGGCGCCCGATTGCATGGAAATGGACGAGGCGAAACTGCCCATCACCACTGGCGCGCCTGGGTTGACCAGTTGCACAAAGGCCATGCCAGCCAGCGACTCGGCCAGGGTCTGCGCGGCAGTGCCGGCTACTGTGACCGGCGACATGGCCCCAGCCAGAATGAAGGGCGTGATGATGGTCGCTTGATTGGCCCGCGCATACACCTTGGCCGCGCCCAGCATGGTCTCGTCAAAGGTCATCGGAGAGTTGGCGTTGATCAGGTTGATGACACAGGTTTTGGGCTTGCCGGTGGCGGGGTCCAGGTAGTCGTCGCCAAACAGAAGCCGGGTCATCTCCACCGTATCACGCGCCCGCTCGGGGTGGGTGACCGAGCCCATATAGGGCTTGTCGGTGAACTTCATGTGGGCGTACACCATGTCAAAGTGGCGCTTGTTGACCGGCAGGTCCACTGGCTCGCAAATCGTGCCGCCCGAATGGTGCAGGGCGTTGGCCATGTAGGTCAGCTTGACGAAATTTTGGAAGTCTTCGATGGTGGCGTAGCGGCGACCGCGGTCCAGATCGCGCACAAAGGGCGAGCCGTAGGCCGGTGCAAACACCGTGTGCTTGCCACCGATGAGCACGCTGTGCGCCGGGTTGCGCGCGTGTTGCGTGAACTCGCGTGGCGCAGTGGCCTGCACCAGGCTGCGGCACAGGCCGCGCGGGAAGCGCACCCGCTCCCCCTTCACATCAGCGCCGGCGGTCTTGAACAGCGCCAGGGCTTCAGCGTCATCGCGAAAGTCGATGCCGGTTTCTTCCAGGATGGTGTCTGCATTGCGTTCAATGATTTGCAGCCCTTCTTCGTCAAGCACCTCGTAGTAAGGGATTTTGCGCGTGATGTAGGGTACAAAACTGCTGCTTCTCGCAGACCGTGCGGCCCGCTTGGCTTCGCGCCCGCCGCCCGCTCGTTTGCCTCGAGGGGCCTGTATTTCGGTTTGAGCGTCGCTCATAAGTTCTCCTGAAGGCGGTAGACGGACCGCAAGCCGGCCCACAACAGGTGCAGTATGGGGAGCCTGAGCACCCCGGCGTGGTCAGCATGCGACACCATTTTGCATGCGAACGGCAGCGCCGATTCAGCCCCCATCGGGCTGGCCCGGCGCTCGGCTGCGGTCGCTTCCTGATGGACTGATGTCGCTCTGCTGACACTTGTCGCTTGGCAGCTCAGCACAATGCATTGCTGCGCAGACTCCTTTTTCACACCTTTCAAGAAAGCCCTTGATGGCCCTGAGTGTTTTTGACCTTTTCAAGATCGGCATTGGGCCCTCGTCGTCGCACACGGTGGGCCCCATGAAGGCCGCCGCGATGTTTGCGCGCCGACTCGAGAAGGCCGGGCAAATCAGCCAAGTGGCCCGCATCG